>JBKJLH010000145.1:0-13584 GCA_046597035.1 Lacisediminihabitans sp. | reverse complement strand
TGGGCCTGCACCCGTTCCATCTTCCGATCGATGTAAACCTGATCCAGGTTGACGCCGGTGAGGCGACTCACGAATCGGCCGGCATTCGGTGCAACCGGGTCGACGGGTGCCAATGCCTCGTGCAGGCGAAGGCGGATGCGGACTCAGTGGCAATTCGACCGGCACTGATCGCCCACCCCAATCTGAGACTCCTGACCAACATGACCGTCACCCGGCTGCTGACGGATGCGACGGGGCACACCGTCACGGGCGGCGTGACGCGTTCGTCCGGCGGCGAACAGACCCGTTCAGTTCAGAGATCGTGGTGCTGTAGGCCGGCTCGATCCTGTCTTCTGCGCTATTTCTCGCCTCGGCCAACGATGCGCATCCCGCGGCCTCGCGAACGGATCCGGTGTTGTTTGGCGGCACTACATGCGCCACAACAACCTCGCCCTCATCGCGTTCTCCAAGGTGTGCAATGACACCGTGTTCCAGAAGACGCTCTCCATCAACGACTTCTATGGCCCCAGCGCTCAGTGGGAGTACCTGATGGGCAACATCCAGATGCTCGGCAAGTCGGACGACTGGCAGGTCAAGGGCCGGGCACCACAGGGCCTCGGCTGGGCACCGCCCGCCGCATACGGCATCGTCGGCACGCGTTCGATGGGATGTTCACCGACCTCGGGATGCACTTGCAGTCCTTCGAACGAAACCTGTATTTGAGCAAGACGATGGATGTCTCGGCGACCGCCCACCAGGCTGGCACCGTTCGATTAGGCGCGGACCCACAGACTTCGGCTCTGGATGTGAACCGTCGCGCGCACGAAATCGACAACCTTTACGTGATCGACGGGTCGTTCATGCCGTCGAGCGTCGCGGTGAATCCGACCCTGACGATCATCGCCAACGTTCTGCGCGTCAGCGCACACAATACCCGGCGGCTCGCGCGTTTTTAACTGCGACCAGCCCATTCGGCCCCTCGACCGGCCTGCAGGGCGCACAGTTCATGCCGCAGGTGGCCGCGGCGATCGTGGACGCGCTCAGCCAGTTCGTCGAGTCTGATCGCGCGCTCGCCTACGTGCTACTGCTGGTCACCCCGAGCTTCGGCGCTGGGTTCGGGCTTACCGCGCCCGTACTGAATACCTTCGCTGGGCGTGCGCGCACGGTTCCCCCGACGCTTCTGGCTCTCCGCGGGCATCGCTGTGTCGTACGGCGTTATCGAGACGTTGAGCGGCAACTGGTCGCAGCTCGTCTGAACGGGTGACTTGCGGCCGACCACGATCGCAGCGTCCCTCGCGCTCACTGCCTTCTGGTCCGCGGTGACGGTCGGCAGGATCGCCCTCGCCGTGCTGCAGAGGGGTTGCCGGCCCGTTGGGTTTATCGGGTGATTACCCTTCTGGTTACAAGCGCGTACCTCAGCGTGCTGCCGCTCTCCCCCGGATCAGCGGTTGGCGGAATCGTCGCGTTCGCTGCGGCGGGACTCGGCTGCTCTGCACTGTTATCGCCCAGTCTCCGCTCCGGGGAGGAGGAACTGACGAGCATGCCGACCTGGGTTGCGGGACGCCTGATCGCCTCCTCCCAGGGTGGCGACTGCGTCGCCACCCTGGGAGGAGGACCCCTGTTGGTGGCCGGCACGCCACTCGCGTCCGTCGTCGGCCTGGCGGCGGTCGTCGCTGTGCTGACTGCCATCGTCGCGCTCGCGATCACCGGGCGTCCACACCGCGGGCTGCTGTGTAGCTGCGGTAATCTGCTCTCGGCACCGTCGCCGTGACGCATCGTTCGCTCCGTAATGATGAAGAACATCAGTGCCACCGTGATGGTCCTGATCTGCGCCGCCGTGACTTTAAGCGCGACATCCCGTTCGGTCATTCCTCTCGCGAGCGATTACGGAACGGGCGGATCCGTTGGCGTTCGGCGGTATTCGCGGTGGTCATGGGACACAGGACGACAGAGGATCCTCGAATCCGGAGGTGCCTCGGAAGCTCGGACTGGACGGCTATATGATTTGGACGTGGTCGCAAGTTTCGAAACTACCGCCCACCTGGTCTCCGACTGAAAGGCAACGATGCCACAATCAATCCCTACGTCCCGAAGGTCCATCTTGCGGCGCGGGGATTCTCCGCGGCGTTTGCTTGCCATCGCCGGCTCTGTTCTACTTCTCACTATCGGCATGCTCTCGAGTGGCCAGGTAGCGAACGCAAAGCAGGCACCAGTGGTAGACCTCGGGCCGAATGTAGTCGTGTTCACGCCGACGATGACGCAGCCCGACATCCAGGCGAAGCTGGACTCGATCGCAAAACAACAGATCACAAACGACTTTGGAACAGCCAGATACGCGGTGCTGTTCGAGCCGGGCACCTACGGCTCGGCGGCGGCGCCGTTGGTCTTTCAGGTCGGCTACTACACGGAGGTCGCGGGTCTCGGTCAGTCACCCCAGGATGTCGTCATCAACGGTTCGGCGGACGTCTACAACCAGTGCGATGCGAGCGGTTACTGTGTCGCACTGAATAATTTCTGGCGGTCGCTGTCGAATCTCACGATCAATCCGATGGGCGGCTCCGGGTGCCGGACCGACACTCAATTCTGGGCCGTATCTCAAGCGGCCCCGCTGCGCCGGGTCAACATCACGGGCAAGACGACGCTCATGGACTACTGCTCGGGTCCGTCGTACGCCAGCGGCGGATTCATCGCTGATTCGGCCATCAGCACGACGGTTATCAGCGGATCGCAGCAGCAGTTCTATACCCGGGACAGCAGCATCGGTGGGTGGTCGAACGCCGTCTGGAACCAGGTGTTCTCCGGCACAATCGGAGCGCCTGCGCAATCCTTCCCGACGGAGGCCTATACAACCCTGGCCACCACGCCAGCCAGCCGCGAACGGCCTTACCTCTATACCGACCCCAGCGGGGCGATGCGGGTCTTCGTCCCGGCCGCTCGCACGGAATCATCGGGAACCACCTGGGCCAGCGGGATCACGCCCGGCCGCTCGATCCCACTGTCGGACTTCTTCGTCGCGAAGCCGGCTGACTCGATCTCGACCATCAATTCTCAGCTCGCGCGGGGAAAGAACCTTCTGCTCACGCCCGGCGTTTACTCGGTCGGCAAGTCGATCGCGGTCAAGCGATCGGACACGGTCGTCATGGGGCTCGGCTTCGCCACCCTGACTGCCGCTGACGGTGCCGTGCCGCTCACCGTCGCGGACGTGCCCGGTGTCGACATCGCCGGTTTGATGATTGATGCGGGACCGACCAACTCCCCCGCCCTGATGCGGATCGGTAGCGCTCACGGGAACAACGGTCACGGGCACGCGGCCTCTGCGGCCAACCCCACCGGTATCCAGGATGTGTTCTTCCGGGTCGGAGGTCCGCACGCCGGGAAGGCGACCGCGAGCCTGGTCGTCAACAGCGACCACGTGATTCTTGACGACCTCTGGGCATGGCGGGCCGACCACGGCACGGGCGTCGGATGGACGGTGAACACGGCGCAGAACGGTGTAGTCGTAAACGGCGACGACGTGACCGCGACTGGCCTCTTCGTCGAACACTTCCAGCAGTACAACGTCGTGTGGAACGGAGAACGCGGCAAAACGGTGTTCTTCCAAAACGAGCTCCCGTACGACGCGCCGAACCAAGCCGCGTGGCAGCACGATGGCGTGCTGGGTTGGGCGGCCTACAGGGTCGCGGACAACGTGAAAACACATGAACTGTGGGGCGGAGGGTCGTACATCTACACGAACGTCGACCCGACTCTGCACGCGTCGCACGCCTTCGAGGTTCCGGTGACGCCGGGCGTGAAGCTCCACGACGTCCTCACCATCAGCCTCAACGGGGCCGGCACGATCGACCACGTGGTCAACCACACCGGCGACCCGGTAACACCCACTCACCAGGGTCCATCTAACGTCGTCAGCTACCCGGGTTACTGAACGGGACAAAACCTGGGGGCGCCGCAAATTCCACTCGGATAGGTGGCGCCCCAGTCCGGAGAATCGCGCCGGTAGCCTGACCACCGGGCAGATTGAGTCGGGTCGTCGACGCAGTCAGGACGGCTGGTGACTGCTGTGCCGGCTATTTGAGAGCGGTGAGGATCGCCTTGCGGTCGGCCCTAGCCTGCGTGAGATCGCTCTCCGCGATCTTCACCGCCGCACGCACCGATGAAATCACTGCTTTGTTCGAGTTGTACTCGGCAGGTGTGATCGCTATGACCTTTCCCGAAACGCCATCGAGTTGCGTATTTGCTGCGTCGACCTGTGTCTTCATGTCGGCCAGCGTGGACTGGAGAGCGGCCGTAGACTTCGAGGCGTCCTTTCCTGCTAGTCCGGTGGCGAGACGCGTTTGCGAATCTGTCAACTTCGGGATGTCAATCGACGTCACCCGGTCGACGACGCTCGCGATGCGCGCCTGAGGGATGGCCACGGCGAAAACGCGGTAAGTCGTGAAGATCGTCTTGAAGTCTGCGGATGCCGCAGCCAACGTCGTATCAGCAGCGATTTTGGACTCGATGGCCTTCATCCCGGCCAGGTCGGCGTTGAGGCGGTCCACAAGGGTCGACTTGTCTGATGCGCTGATGGCCTTCGCGGCATCGAGTTTTGTAATCGCTGCGCTCAGCGCAATTTCTCGTTTGTCCGTTGCCGTCTTTGCTGCGGCCTGGACCGATTCCAGCGTGCGCGTCGTCTTGGGTGTGGGGGTCGGTGCAGCGGTGCTCGCGAACGCGGCGCCACCAGCGCCGACGACGAGGGCTGCCGCGGCGAAGGTGCCAACGAGTGAGGTCATAACAATACGGTTCATTGTGCTGCTTTCGATGGTCGATCATGAGTGCAGGACAAGTAGTCCAACGTGTCCAGAGTGCTCGACACATGTTCGGCGACGGTCAACAGATTGTTCGAGCATCGTAAGCGATGCTGCGACCTATTTGGCGAGGGATTGATCGTCGACTCGGCAATATGGTTGGCCCCCATCCCAGATGCGGGCGGTAGTTCGCGTCGTCCGGGATTCAGGCCGCGACAGCGTCTTCGCCCGAGGGGGCGACTTGATTTTCTACGGCGTGTTCGGCGTCGAGTTTATGGGCGGCGACTTGGGCCACGCTCGGGAGTAAGACGGTCGCAATGGCGGCCAATCCGAGAGCCGAGATCGGGACCCAGATTCCGGCAAGGAAGGCATCGCGGAGGACGGTCGGCGTGAAGGCGACGCCCACGATGCCGAAGAAGACGACGCCGACCACCGCGACCCCGATCGCGGAGCCGACCTGCTGGAAGGTGCCGAGAACTCCTGAAGCGGCTCCGGCATTCGCGATCGAGGTCTGGGCGAGAGAGACATCGGTCAGGGGCACAACCAGAAGAGTCAATCCCAAGCCGGCGATGGCCATCGGTGCGATCAGATCTGTACCGGTGAGGGCATTGGCCTGCGCTTCGACGATGTGCCTGATCCAGAGGTACCCACCGATCTGAGCGAGAGCGCCGACGAAGATCAGCTGCCTGCCGAGACGCGGGCCCAGAGGAACCGCGACACCGCTGCCGACAAGAGCGCCAATACTGAAGGGTAGCGTCGCCAGAGCAGCCGAGATCGCGGAGAAACCAAGCCCGATCTGCAGATAGAGCACCAGTATCAGGAAGAAACCGCCGATAGAGGCGCTGAACGTGAACTGGGTGATCGCCCCGGCCGAGTAGCCGCGGCTCCGGAAAAGCGAGGGTGGTACCAACGCGGAACCGGTCCTCTCATCGCGCAGCCGCTGATAGCGGATGAACACCAGCAGGAGAACGGGGCTGGCGCCCATCATGATCCAAATGCCGACCGGCCAACCCAGGGCGCGACCCTCGATCAACCCGTACACGACAGCAAACAGCGCGCCTGAGATGAGAAGCACCCCTGGCACGTCCAAACGGACCCGCTTCTCCGCCCGAGACTCGGGGATCCAGATAGACGCTGCGATGAACAGGAGCACGCCGACCGGGACATTGATGATGAACACGCTTCGCCAACCGAGTTCGAACGCGTTCTGGGTGACGAGGATCCCACCGATCAGCGGGCCAGCCACCGCCGCAAGCCCCGATATAGCTCCTAGGGCGCCAAACACACCCGCACGCTCCTTCGGTGCGAACAGGACCTGGATGATCGATAGCACCTGAGGGATCATGATCGCGCCGAAACCGCCCTGGACCAAGCGGGAGACCACCAACATGTCACCACTGGTCGCTCCCGCGCAGGAAACCGATGCGAGAGTGAAGCCGGTGACACCGATTAAAAATAGTCGCTTCCGGCCGAAAATATCTCCGAGTCGACCACCGGTGATGAGGATCACGGCAAAGGAGAGGACGTACCCCGACACAATCCACTCGAGCTGAGCCGCGGTCGCGTTCAGGTCCTTCTCGATCGAGGGGAGCGCGACGTTCACGATCGTGGTGTCGAGCAAATCCATGAAGGACGCAAAGAGCAACACGACAACAGCGATCCAGCGAAGACGCATAAGGGTTCGTTTCATCAGAGCCCGACAGATATCGGTAGTCTCACCGTACGTGCCCTTCAGGCTTCGGCCCGGGCTGTGCAGGGGTTGGTCAGCTACCAGCAGTAGCACGGTCACCGTTGAGGCATCTCCCTTGATCGCGGGAGCGCGCTCGAGCCGACTTTCGGGCCGAACGAGTGCCCGATAGTCGGACGATGAGCGGACATCCCTGCCAATCTGGGAGGGCGTGAGAATGTGTGAGTTCTCGAACTTCACCAGCGATTGCGTCTGCGATGCAGAAGCGCTGTCTCTCCACGGATGAATAGGATGGACCGCGCCGAAGCGTGGCCTGGACATGCCGCTGCGAGCGATCCGCGGATCCTCATCCGAGTGACCGCTTGTAGTTCCGGACGAGAACTGAGGCGCCTTGCTCGCGCTATTCCCAACGACCCAACCAGCTGTTCTTCGGAGAACCTCCTCATCTGTCCAGACCTCGACCACGCCGACATCGCCCGCGCTCTACCAGAGCAGATGAAGGTCAAGGATCAGGACGTTCGTCAGACGGTACCGATGATGGATGACGAGTTCGCCCCTCGAGCTTTTCACGAAACGTCCGGCTTGACGGAAGGGGGAGGTAGCAAACCCGAACCACACCGAACCATCGTGATCTTCCGCTGCCGTTCGATATCAAAAAAACGGAGCCGCAAGCAGAATGAGCAGCATGCGAGGTTTCCAAGCACGAAGAATTAGCGTTCACGAGTGGGTTTCGGCACTGCTGAGGGGCGTGGAGAGGAAACTTAGCGGAAGCGGTCATCCGGTCGTCAGAGGCGCATCGCGGTGCAAATCGATGATGGGTTCGAGTACGCGGTTCGGGCTGCTGAACCGCATCGAGATGAAGCGTGCAGTACAGATGCCCCTCCCTTTTCGGAACACCAGCACCGCGAGCTGTCGGAGGTTCTCGAATACGGCAATGATCCGATCCCGACTCTCGGCAGGGATCGCGCCGCCGCATCAGCGCGGAGGAAGATCTTGCTCGTTGCTCGTTGCTCGTTGCTCGTTGCTCGGCGATCGGCGCGAGAATCGGTGAAGCGCCATATGCACGGGTCGTTGGCCCGCTCGATCGCGATCAGTGCTCTGCAGGTCATCGGATGACCGTTGCGGAGGCGACGACGGAGTCGGCCGATCCTCGCGGCAGGGCCGGCAGCGGTCTCGGCCTCTTGGCCCATCAGGCGAGACTAAATCGCCAGACGGCACGATCCGTTGCCCTGTTCGGGCCTTGCGCTATCCGGTGATCGCCGGTTACCCGTTAATTGCCTTCTGGCCGCTGATCGCGTGTTGTTCGGCCATGATGGCGCTCTGAATTGCGGCCGCCAGCACTTGCTGGCCGGCAACGGTCGGGTGGACGTCATCATCTTGCATGAGTTCCGGATGCTCGCTGAGCGGTTGGCCGATGTCGAGGTAGTGGCCCCCGACCGCCGTGACGGCCTGCTGCATTTGGGAATTGGTTTCGGCGAGCTGGGCGGGCGGCTCTGTCTCGGACCACACTGTGCTCAGGCCGATGATTTCAGCGTTCGGGAACTCGGATCGCAATATCGTGAGGGCGCTGACGGTCGCCGAGAGCAGTTGGGTGTTTGACTGACCGAAGTCATTGCTGCTCCCCTCGATGATGATGAGATCAGGGTGAGTAGTGGCCGCGCGGCTGACGTCGACGAAGGTATCTCCGCACTCCTCCGGATTGCCGGGGGTGACGAATCCAGCCCCGTCGCAGGCGAGGGTGGTGAGGGTCCACCCGTTCGCAGCCGAGACGAGCGCCGGCCAGGCATCCGCCGGGGTGAGTCCGAAGCCCTTCATGATCGAGTCGCCGATCGTCAGTACCCGCAGTGGCGCAGCGGCGGGAAGAAGCGTGGGCGGGGTGGCAGAGGTAGCTGTTGGGCTTGGTGTCGGCGTACTTTGAGCGGAGGCGGAGGCGGAGGCCGCAGGAGGGGTACCGCTCGGGCTCGATGGGTCCGAGAGGCTGCTGGTCGTTGATCGCGCGCCAGATGCCCAGGTCGACGCCACTATCGCGATTAGCGAGCAAACAGCGATAACCGCTATAGCAATCGCAATGCTGCGAGACCAAATTCCAGTTGCGGAGGTGGACATCGGACTCCTGTTGTTTCATCAGGTCGTTAGGTCGAGATAATTGAGCTTATGCTGCAGGCGAAGTCTTGGGGCTGAGGAAGAATCGGATATAAATCACCGACGAGGTGGCGGTCGGGTGCGAGAAGTGATGGCGTGTAAGTCGATTGACATCCTCACTGTATTTCGATGGCCTAGCCGTTGGTGCCACTGGTCGATCCGGGTGCAGGGGAACCGTTGCCGCCGCCGGGCCGGGCGCCGAAGCCGCGAGCGCCCTCCGAGACGCTGGTCGCGGTGATGTCTCCGGTCGAGCCGGTGGCGCCGACTACTGTCACTTTTTGCCCGACCTTGAGTGCCGACAGGGTGGTTGTCGTCGTCGTGCTGACCCGGGTGTTGCTCGAGGTTGTGATGTTCTTCGTCGTACCGTCCTGGGCGGTGACCACCATTTTTGCGCCGGTGATGGAGACGATGGTACCGGAGGTGAGACCTCCGCCAGCGAAACCGGTACCACCCGCACCGCCCGTTGCTCCGTTGCCCCCGCGGGAGAGTCCGCCGACATTTGAGGCCTGTGCCCAGGAGGCGGTCTCGTGCCCGATCAACACTCCCCCGAAGACGCCGATCACCAACACGGCGAGGAGGGCGAGGGTGGGGGTCAGCCAATTGCGGCGCGGTACCGCGGGAGCCTCCGGGGTGTTCGATCCCGGTTCCGGAGTGAGCGGGGCGGGCGGCGATGTGGCTTCAAAGTTGTTCGACATGGCATCTTTCATTTCTCTTCAGGTGGTGAAACAGTTTTCGGGACGCAATTGGATCAGATCGCGCGCAGTGCCTGAATGGGGCGCATCGCCGCCGCGCGTGCTGCGGGATATACCCCGAAGAACACGCCGATGGCTATGGAGACTCCGAGGGCCAATGGGATCGAATACGACAGCACGACGGGTTGCGTACCGTTGAAGGGGAACTCAGCCCCGATCAGTGCCGCGATCACTCCGAGTACCCCACCGAGGAGTGTCAGAGTCGCCGCTTCGGCAAGGAACTGCCCAAGGATCGCTCCGCGGGTAGCGCCGAGTGCCTTGCGGATGCCGATCTCCCGAGTGCGTTCGGTCACGCTCACGAGCATCACGTTCGTCACCCCGATTCCGCCGACGAGCAAGCTGATGGCTGCAACGGCACCCAACAGCATTGTGAAGCTTGCCGCACTCGTCGCGGCCGTCTGCAGCAGCGAACCCTGGTTGATGATCGTGTACGGCTCGTTCGCTGTATTCGTGATGCCGAGAAGCTGGTTGAGCATCACCTCGACCTCCCCCTGTGCGGCAGCCACCGCATCAGCGTTTTTTGCTTCGACGGTGAGCGAACTGACCGCACCGTAGCCGGTGAACGACGCCTGAATGCGACTGATCGGGGCGATGATCACCGAATTGGGATCACTGAACCCGACGCTCCCCTGCTGGGCAAGGATGCCGACGATGGTCAACGGGGTCCCGCCCACAGTCACCTGCTGCCCAAGAGCTGAGCCGGAGGGGAACAACATGCTGGCAAGGGTGGAGCCGATCACCGCGTCTTTCACGGAGTTCGTCACATCCGCAGTAGTGAAAGCCGATCCGGTGGCGACTGAGTTGGTGCCGACCGAGAAGTAGGCGGGCGTGGTGCCGATCACCGAGATCGACGTCTCCGAGGCAGTCGTGGATGCCACGGTTAGGCTGCCAGCGACCTGTGGGATCACTTCCCTGACATGCCCGAGCCTTGCAGCCTGAATCTGCTCCCCGACGGTGGTGGTGATCTGTTTTGCCCCGCCGGTGCTGCTCGCCCCACCCCCGCCGCTGGGACGTACGGTGAGGGTGTTTGTGCCCAGTTGGGAGATTGCCGAGTTGACCGTCTGGGCCGATCCGTTGCCGACCGCGAGCAACAGGATGACGGAGGCGACGCCGATCGTAACGCCGAGCAGTGTGAGCACGGATCGCAGCTTGTTCGCTGTAATGCCGCGCAGGGCGGATAAAAACATTTCGCGAAAGCTCATGATCGCAGTCCCGCAGAGGTGCTGCGCAGGGGGATGCGGTCAGCCACGATCAGCCCGTCACTGAGGGTGATTACCCGGTGAGACTGCTCTGCGACCTGTGCCTCGTGGGTGATGACAATGATCGTGCGGCCTTCGAGCGCCAATTGTTTGAACATCTCGAGGATTTCGTCGGTCGATGCGCTGTCGAGGTTCCCCGTCGGCTCGTCGGCGAGGAGCAGAGTCGGAGAGGTGACGAGAGCCCGCGCGATGGCGACTCGCTGTTGCTGGCCCCCGGATAGTTCCTGTGGCTGATGATTCGCGCGCGAGCTCAATCCCACGCTGTCGAGGGCCTCGAGGGCACGTTCACGCCGTTCCGTGCGGCCGACCCGACCATAGACAAGGGGCAGCTCCACGTTGGCGAGTGCAGACATCCGCGGTACAAGGTTGAATGACTGGAAGACGAAGCCGACCTGCCGGTTGCGGATGCGCGCCAACTGATTGTCATCAAGGGTCTTCACATCCTTTCCGGCGAGCGTGTAAGTGCCGGAGGATGCGACGTCGAGGCAGCCGAGCACGTTCATCAGGGTAGATTTTCCTGATCCGGACGGCCCCATGATGGCGACGTAGTCACCTTGCGCCACAGTCAGACTGACGCCGCGAAGAGCATGAACCGCGGCGTCACCGGTCCCGTAGACCTGGGTGATGTCCGCGAGTTGAACGACCGGGTCCACCGAATTCTCATTGTTGAGCGCCATCAGTTGCCGTTCCGGTTCACTGCGTTGCCGGAACCGCCCGAGCCACCGTTTCCACTGCCGTTTCGGCCGCCGAATCCACCGGTGCCCCCGCCGAATCCAGTGCGCCCGCTGCCCGCGGTGCCGCCGGTCGTGGGAGCCACCACACCGAGCGACACCGTCTGGCCGGCTTTGAGCCCGGTGAGAATCTGCGTACCGGCCGTGCCGGCGATGCCGAGGGAGACCGTGACAGGGATGACTGTGCCGTTGGAGCCGACGACCTTCACCGTCGAGACTCCATTCTTGGTGATGATCGCGGCTGCTGGCACGTAGAGCGCATCCGCAGCAGAGCTCTTTGTGGTGATCGCCACCGCCGCCGTCTGCCCGATTCGAAGTCCGGTAGGAACCGAGGCGAGCGTGATTGTCGTCGCGTAGGTCACCACTGAGTTGCTCGCGGTCGCAGTCGGTGCGATCGCTGTAACCGTCGCGTCGGCGGTCTGTCCCGGCACGGCGGGGAACGTCACGTTCGCCTTCTGGCCGATCGTGACTGAGGCGATGTCGGCCTCGGCGATGCTTGCGCTCACGGTCATGGTGGAAACATCCGCGATCGTGGCGAAACCGGATCCTGAGCTCGAAGACGATGTGCCGCTGGTAGACGCAGCACCAGCTGATGCCGAAACGGACGATGACGAAACGGACGATGACGACGATGAGCCCGAGCCCACCGTCTGTCCTACCGAGCCGTTCAGGGCGATCACCACGCCGGCCATCGGGGAGAGGAGCGTCGCATTTGCGAGATTCGCTTCATCTCTGGCCAGATTTTGGGAATTGGTCGTCACTTGATCGAGCGCCGTCGCGACCTGCTGTTCGGCGCTGTTGGTGCTCGAGAGGGACTGGGCTTCAGTGCTGTTCACGTTCACCGAAGCAGCCTGGACGGCGGCGAGCTCTGCGCTTGCATTGGTGTATTGCGAATGCGCTTGGGAAGAAAGCGTCGAATCGTTGTTCACGATCTGCTGAAGCGGAGCAGTTTGTAAGGTGCCGAGCAACTGCCCTGCCGTGACGGTCTGGCCGAGGGAGATATTCACCGACGCGATCGAGCCCGCGACAGCGAAAGAGCTGGTCTGTTCGGCGACTGGGGCGACCGATCCGCTGGCTGTGATGGTCTTACTCACCACGCCCTGTTGCACCGTAGAGGTGAGTTGGGCGGCGGCGCTCGATGGATTGGAGACCGGGAACACGGAGAAATAGGTCCCCACCAGTGTCCCGACGACTGCGACGGCGAGGACGCTATTGATCACAATGGGTTTTCGAAATCTCATTTTTTTAAGTTGCACGCAGAGACTATGAAATCTGTAAGAGCAGTCTGTGTACAGTCCTCGCGTTTCTGAGAGTTATCTATAGCCGGATTGTTGTGCGCTCCGCTGATTTGAAAATGGTCGATGTATTGTCAAAGGATGACTTCGCATCCCACCCTCGACACGCTTCTCGAGCGCATTCCCGAGACGCACCCGATCGCCACTGAAGATGTGTCCTTCGAAATTGATGGACAAACCTATGTCGGGTTCGTCGCCCGACCCGACGACGGTGGAGTGCACCCGGGTGTCGTGATCTTCAGCGACTGGACCGGACTGGGTGACTATGCAAAAGTGCGTGCACAAATGCTCGCCCGTCTGGGATACGTCGCCCTCGCCGGTGACATCTACGGCGACGGCAAAAATCCCGAAGACCCGGCAGCGGAGGCGGGCCGGTTCTACGGAGATGTTCCACTGCTTCGTAGCCGCGCTGCCCTCAACCTCAAATATCTGACAGACAATACCAAGGTCGATCCCGCACGGCTGGCGGTGATGGGCTACTGCTTCGGCGGTAGCGCAGCCCTGGAACTTGCGCGAGCTGGTGCGGAGGTCGCGGGTATCGTAGCGTTCCACGCTGGACTGGAGACAGGTGCCCCCGCGCAACGCGATGCAATCACCGCCAAGCTGCTCGTCCTGACCGGCGCATCCGATCCGGTCGTCCCCGATGAGATCGTCTTAGCGTTTGAAAACGAGTTGCGAGATGCAGGAACGACGGATTGGCAACTGCACACCTATAGCGGCGCCATGCACGCCTTCACCATCCCCGGCGTGGACGCTCCCGAGGAAGGCGCACAGTTCAACGCGCTCGCCGAAGCCCGCTCCTGGGCAGCGATGCGTAACTTCCTCGAGGAAATTTTCTCCAGCACCGAGTAGCGCCGATTCCGACATCGACAGAGCGACGCTGATCACGAAATCGCCATTTTCGACACGAGTTGATTTTCGTGCAGGTGCGCACGTGGGGCTGAGTAACGCG
>JBKJLH010000058.1:0-10693 GCA_046597035.1 Lacisediminihabitans sp. | reverse complement strand
ACATGAACTGTGTATCGGTCTGTCCGTCTTTAGGGGGACATCGGACTGATAAAAATGAACGTACCAGCCCCTCATTCGCGGGGCAACCCACTCTGCGCCCCAATTTGGGGGCGCGGTTATCCATCTCCCCCGGATTCAGCGTAATTGTGGGTTTTATGGCACCTGATCTCGATCGAGAATGGGGGATATTCCTCCCCGGTAATTATCGATGGACGGTTACCCAGCCAGTTTGAAGACGCGAGGAGCGTCTCACGCGTACGGTGTTGATAATGACTACGAAAATCGCTACGACGTCCGCTACTTTCTCGATCGGTGGGGACCTTTCCGTCAACCGCCTCGGCTACGGGGTGATGCAACTGCCGGGTGCTGGCGTCTGGGGCGAGTCTCCCGATCCGCAAAACGCGGTGCGGGTGCTCCGCCGCGCCGTCGAGCTCGGCGTAACCCTTATCGACACGGCGGATGCCTATGGTCCCGAGGTGGCGGACCTTCTAATCAAAGAGGCTCTCCACCCGTACCGGGAGGAGCTGGTGATCGCCACCAAGGTCGGATTCACGCGCCAGGGCCCGAACCAGTGGATTCCGGTCGGACGCCCGGAATACCTTCGCCAGCAGGTGGAGCTGAGCCTGCGCCATCTCGGTCTCGAACGCATCGACCTGCTGCAGCTGCATCGCATCGATCCGAAAGTGGCGTTGGAAGACCAGCTCGGCGAGCTCGTCGCGCTGCAGGAAGAGGGCAAGATCCGTCACCTGGGGCTCTCCGAGGTCACCGTCGACGAGCTTGAGGCTGCACAGAAGATCGCGAGTATCGTCTCGGTTCAGAATCTCTTCAATCTTGCCAACAGGGACGCCGAGCCACTGCTCGATTACGCGACGGTGAACAACATCGCCTTCATCCCATGGTTTCCGCTGGCGACAGGGAAGCTCGCCACGGCAGGCGGGCCACTCGATGCGCTTGCGCAGAAGCACGGCGCATCGCCGTCCCAGCTCGCTCTCGCTTGGCTGTTGAAGCGATCTCCGGTACTGCTCCCGATCCCCGGCACCTCGAGTCTCGATCACCTCGCCGACAATATTGCGGCTGCTGCGCTGGAATTGACGGATGATGAATTTATCGAGTTGACCGCAGCGGTGTGATTGCCGCGTAGTACACAACCTCCGAGGAGAACCATGCCCGAAACCAGCACCGCGATCACCATCGATATTCCGGGTCTCGCGGGAGCGAGTACGGGGCTCACCGGGGAGCTCGTAGTTCCTGCGGGAGAGGGGCCGTGGCCGGGTGTTGTGCTCGTCCATGAGGCCTTCGGTATCAACGACGTGATGCGTCGACAGGCTGAGCGTTTCGCCCGAGTAGGCTATGTCGCGATCATGCCCGACCTCTTCACGGAAGGCGGGACGCGCAAATGTCTTACCCAGACCTTCCGCGAGCTGAGTGCCGGTACCGGCCGTTCCTTCGCCGACATCGAGTCGGCAAGGCAGTTGCTTATCGCCCGGGAGGATTGCACCGGCGAGGTCGGTATCATCGGTTTCTGCATGGGGGGTGGCTTCGCGCTTGCGGCCGCCAGCCTCGGATTCGCTGTTGCTTCAGCCAACTATGGCCGGTTGCCGAAGCCTCTCGACGAGTCGCTGGTCGGAGCCTGCCCGATCATCGGCAGCTACGGTGCCACGGATGGTTCCCTCAAGGGTGCCGCCCAGAAGCTCGAGGATTCGCTCACCCGACTCGGAATCGAACACGACGTGAAGGAGTATCCGGAAGCCGGGCACGCATTCCTCAATGATGCCGAGAGCGGCCCGCCCGCTCTTCGTTTCCTCATGAGACGAATCATCGGTGCTGGGCCGAACCCGGAAGCTGCGGCGGACGCCTGGGAGCGGATCGACGGTTTCTTCGCCGAGCATCTGAGGGCGGGAAACTAGGCGCTTGCCTCGGCGATCGCATCGGCTGCGCGCACCAGTGCAAGATGGGAAAGTGCCTGGGGCGTGTTGCCAGCCTGACGTGACTTGCTCACGTCATACTCTTCGCTGAGCAGCCCGAGGTCGTTGCAGAAGCTCACGAGGCGATCCATGAGTGCCCGCGCATCCGCGACCCGGCCGCTCCGCGCATACTGCTCGACCAGCCAGAACGAACAGGCGAGAAACGGATGTTCGCCCGCGGGCAGTCCGTCGACTCCCGATTCGGTGCGGTACCTCATGAGGAGCCCGTCGTGCAACAGCTCTTCCTCGAGGGCGGCGACGGTTCCAAGCATCCGCGGGTCGTCTGCCGCGACGTATCCGACCTGTGAGAGCAGCAGTAGCGAGGCGTCCACACCGGTGCTGCCGTAGTACTGCGTGTATGTGCCGCGGGAGTGATCGAATCCCCGCGACTCGATCTCGGCGCGAACCTCGTCCCGCAGTGTTTTCCAGCGCTCGACGGGCCCGTCGAGATCGAAGTCGGTGACGGCCCGAATCGCACAGTCGAAGGCAGCCCAGATCATGGCCCGTGAGGAGACGAAGTCCCGTTGCGGTCCGCGGATTTCCCAGATGCCGTTGTCCGGGCGCCGCCAGTTCTCTTCCACGTAGGTCATCAGCGCCCGCTGCAGAGGCCAAGAGAACTCGCCTTCCGAAACGCCGACTTCGCGGGCCGATTGCAGGGCGATCATGACCTCGCCGAAGACGTCTCCCTGATACTGGCGCCAGGCGTCATTACCGACACGCACCGGGGAGGCTCCGTCGTAGCCGGGAAGGCTGTCCACCTCCCACTCGGTGAGCCGACGTTCGCCCGCCAGACCGTACATGATCTGCACGTCGCCAGGATCACCGGCGACCGCTCGCAACAGCCATCCGCGCCAGGAGTTCGCTTCGTCCCGAAACCCGTGCTTGATCAGCACGTGCAGTGTGAGCGAAGCGTCGCGCAGCCACACATAGCGATAGTCCCAGTTGCGACTGCCGCCGAAGGACTCGGGAAGACTGGTAGTCGCCGCCGCCACGATCCCTCCGGTATCTTCGTGAGTCAACGCTCGCAGAACGAGCAGCGAGCGGTGCACCTCGTCGTGGTAGACCGGCGATGCGATGCAGTGGGATGCCCACTCCTGCCACCAGCCAGTGGTTTCGGCGAGACGCTCGTCCACCACTACACGGGCAGGAGGCTGCCGGTGCGAGGGATACCAGGTCAGCGAGGCATCGACTGTTTCCCCGGCGCCTACGGTGAACTCGGCCACATGCGTATGGTCGGATGCCCGCAGCTCCGGTCCACGCATGATCACGGCATCCGGACCGGCGACCGCCACGAGTCCGTGCCCGAGTTCGTCCTGTACCTGACGCACCCAGGGGAGGGACTCCGAATAGTTGAACCGGAACCGTACGTCCATCGCCATGGTCACGCGGCCCCGGATACCGGTCACGCGGCGGATCACATCCGCGCGTCGATCGCCGTGCGGCATGAAGTCGGTGACCTCAACCTCTCCCTCCACAGTCACCCACCGCGTGACGAGGATGAAGGTGTCTTCTTCGTACCGCCGAGATGTCGACACGATCTCACCGGCTGGGGCGAGTAGCCAACGTCCGTGATCCTTGGTGCCGAGGAGCGCACCGAATGTGGAGGGGGAGTCGAACCGCGGGAAACAGAGCCAATCGATGCTGCCGTCGCGACCGACGAGAGCGGCGGTGTGGCAGTCGCCGATCAGGGCGTAGTCCTCAATGCGCAGAGCCATTTCTCCAGTCTTGCAGAGGTAACCTGTGCTCATGACTGACCACATCGGAACTCTTGTCATTCTCGGAGCAGGAGGGGATCTCACCAAGAGGTTGCTCCTACCTGGACTCGGTCAGCTACTCAGCAGTTCTCGGGGCTCTGACCTTCACTTGATCGGGGTCGGAGTCGACCCGATGACCGATTCCGAATGGCGCGCCCGCGTTGCCGAGTCGTTCGCCGCGGGGGGACCCACGAGTCCCCGGTCAACGAGCGTGGCGAAGAATTCCGTCTATCTTCAGGCCGACGTGACGAAACCGGCCGATCTCATCCGCATCCTTGCTGCCGCAACGGGAACACCAGCGCTGTACTTCGCGCTTCCGCCGCGGGTCACAATCGCTGCGATCACCGCACTCGAGAAGGTCACACTGCCGAAGGGCAGCGTTCTTGGTCTGGAAAAGCCATTCGGCACTGATTTGCGCAGCGCCCAGGCGCTCAATCGGCAGTTGGCGAAGCTGCTGCCCGAGAAACACATCCATCGCGTCGATCACTTCCTCGGCAAGTCGACGGTACTCAACCTCCTCGGACTGCGATTCGCCAATCGCATCTTCGAACAGGTGTGGAGTGCCGAGCACATCGAGCGGGTCGACATCGTCTTCGATGAGACTCTCGGGCTCGAGGGACGCGCCGGCTATTACGATAAGGCCGGTGCGCTTGTCGACATGATCCAGAGCCACCTATTGCTCGTGATGGCGCTCGCGGCGATGGAGCCGCCGTCGAGTCTCGACGCCGACGATCTACGCGGATCGATGGCGCAGGTGCTTCGCGCCACGCACCCGTGGAAGGGAGATCCGGTCGCCGCTGGCCGGCGTGCGCGCTACGCTGCAGGCACGATTGACGGGCGAAAGTTCCCGGCCTATGTGAAGGAGGCCGGTGTTCATCCGGAGCTTGATACCGAGACTCTCGCGGAGGTCACAGTCGGTATCGAGAACTGGCGCTGGGCAGGAGTGCCGTTTCGACTGAGGTCGGGCAAGGCGATCGCCGACAAACGCCAGCAGATCGTGGTGACCTTCAAGGATGTGCCGCACCGGCCATACGGCTTCACCGGCAATCCCGGACCCGCGCGACTGACAATCTCTCTGACTCCGGATAGCATCGAACTCGACCTGAATATCAACGGCGAGGACGACCCATTCACTCTCGATCGCGTAAGCCTCGATGTGGAGTTTGCGAAGGGAGAGCTCGGGCCCTACGGCGAGGTGCTTCATGGCATCCTCTCAGATGACACGACTCTCTCGGTGCGCGCGGACGCGGTTGAGGAATGCTGGCGCATCGTGGCGCCGATCCTCTCGGCCTGGCGCAAAGGAAGCGTTCCGATCGAGAGCTATCGGGCGGGTTCCGCCGGACCGACGGCCTGGCGATAGCAAGCTGTCGGAACCCGCTTAGGGATAGTCGACCGCAAGCCGGAATCTGAGATCCGAGTCGACGGATCTGAACGATACTCCTTGAGGGGTGGTCCGCTCGCCCCCAACCCGGGGGAGCGGACCAGTCGCGTGCAGGACGCTCTTCAGCCCTCACCGCTTCATAGCGAGCCCGCGGTTTCGAAGTGCTGTCACCTGGCTTTCAGTGCTCTGGGGTGACCAGAATCCCCTTGGGTCACGGTCACTCTGCTATTCACGTCAACGCACCCAACCGCGAGAGGAGCGCAGGGTGTTCAGCAGGGTATCGGGGCCCGATCCGTCCCACCGCAATATTCGAACGCCTGACCGCCACGTGTGCAGTGGTCGACAACGCCCTCATCAACGACAGTGCTGACAGCGATATCGCGGATACCGCTTATGGTGCTGTGCGCATGGACTTCTCACCAGAGCAGGGTCGACTACCGACCTGCCGCTCTGATTCGAGTCATGGGCTCACACCGTTCGTGTGTCCGGCGCAGAGCCGTCGAACGAGATGTGGAGGTGGTCGCCCGCCCGCGACTGACGCTGGCCGGCACGATCTCGCTCGTTCGATGCCCGGTCATCGGGCCTCATACCGGGTTGGTGAAATGTGACACCGCTCAGCCAACCCCCTGCGCGATGGACTCGGGCCGAAAGGCTCAGCAGTGCCTCCGCGTCCATCAGGCCACCGACCGCTCGCTCGAAAATTTGCGGCGGGCGCAACGCCGAACGTCTCGTCTGCGTTGGCGCCAAAGAATAAAGGGAACGGAGAACGGCCTCACGACTTCGAATACCGAAGACATTTCGCTTGGTAACGACTGTGATGCAGTCCAGAATCATCCCGACCCCGAGAATGCCGATCGCGGCCACTACGAGGACACCCACCCAGCGCTGGTCGGTCTGCATGCGATCGACGCCTCCGGCAATCCCGACGGCGATCGCGATTAGGCGAATTCCATAGATGCCGATGAGGAGATGAAGCATGAAAGAGGACCTGCGACGTTTCGCGCGCACCTCAAACTTGGCACTATTAATCCGAATGACCTCCTGAAGCCCGTGGACTTGTTCATTGTGAAGCTTCAGCGCCAGCGACCCATCCAGCTGTTAACTGATATCTCTTACTTCAATCGCTTCGGGGGACGAAAGCAGCCGCACGGCCGTATCGGTGCGTTCAGCCCACTTCCGCTGAGAGGACTGACGCACGTGTGTAACGACGGCACCTCCCAGAGATGCGACCGGGACGGCCGCCACGGTAAATGGTGCGATTGTTCTCCACCCGCCTCAAGCAGGGATGAGACGTACGGCATTGCCCGCCGCTGGAACCAGCCCCGGGAAGTCTCACTATTGGGGAAAAGGGTATTCAACGGGCAGAGCGTTCGAGATTCAGAACCGTGCGACCGCCTCGCTGAGCAGCCGGGCCCGCGCGCCTCGAATGAGAAATTGCCCGTTCTATGCAAAACGTCTGGGGGGACAGCTAAAACAGCGCAAATGGCTGCGACGGCCGCGCAGCTCAAAGCAAGCAGCACCCCCGGGATGCTGTGGCAACCCTCACTGGTGAAGCACGCACCTTCCATCTCGGAGACGGTGTCGACATCACGTTCAACTACGCCGTGGCAACACCACCGTCCGGTACACAACTCGTCACCCCGCTGGTCGGATCAGGCGCAGATCCGTGACCCTACATCACTTTGGATAGCGCTGAGCAAGCAGTAGTGGCAATTGAAGTCGTAGTTATTGGAGTTGTAATTATTGGAGGCGCTTACGCTCTTGGAATGTGCTCGAATGGTGATCACGAACGCATTTACGTTCTAGTTGAATCAGCTTCGTGCGTGAAGTGAGGAGACAGAAATGACTCAGAGAAACCAAGTGATTTTCACTGGCGGATTCGCAATCATATTTACTGCGATCTTCTCCCGCCCCGTCATCATGGCCCCGACCGCAGGTCACTTGATCTTCTTCGTTGTCGGCGTTGTTGTGTTGACCGCAATCGTCCATTGTGGCACCAAGTTGATATGGCACCTGAAGGCGAAACGATCGACGTAAGTGAAGACCTCTAATCTGCGGCTGAAACGCGCAGTTCTGAAATAAACGGGGGCCCAGTTCCGTGTGTTGGAGGGGACCTAGTGACCCGCTAGAGTCGAACCGGCGACCGTGAGATGAGAAGGCTCTTGCTCCGTCTGCTGACCTGCGGGGACCGAATGGTTCGCGCGGACGGGGTGGGAGTCGAACCCTCGAAGGCTTTCGCCTCGCCGAGTTAGCGACCCGTTCAATCGGTACCTATGGGCCCGGTTTTGCGATCGAGGTCCGCCATTCCAAGACCCGCGCCTGACGATCGCTTCCCTGATAAACCCTTTATCACCCTGATCGACACGACCACAGGCGACGGCCAAGCCATGTACGGCATGCTGTCGGTCCTGGCAGAACTCCAACGAGAGCACATCATCGCCAACACCCGCGAGGGCTGGCAGCCGCAGGCGCCCGTGGAAGCAAAGGAGGCCGCCGGCCCAAGCTTCATCCCGGAGCTGGCCGTCCACGTCCGGAAACTCTGCAACGCTGGCAGCTACACCGTCCAACAGATCGCAGGCCCACTCAGGACACCCCGCTCAACCATGTACGGCCACCTCAGCAAAAAAAGCAACAGCCGAAAACCATCACCCGGCTAACAAACCTCGCCGGCCTATCGGACGTTTTTGTTCTCCTACTACTCACGCACCGAGTCGTTCGGTCGCGATGTGATGTGGCTCGTTCACCGTCACGGGCCGACGCGATACGCACCGTCGACATGTGAGGTCCGTGGTCGATTCCGGATGCCGGTATCGCCGCGCTCGCCTTGACGAGCCCGGTGCGGGCCGTTGGCGCGGCAGGTTCAGGCGTCGGATTCGGAGAGCAACACCTCGTCGGCGGGAACGTGTAGAGCCGCCCAGAGGGGCATGAGTCCGCTCTTGGTGAGCGGCGCAATCGGGTCGGTGCGCTGTCGGCTCGAACGGAATCGGCCCGGCGGTGTGCCGTACACGGCCGAGAACCTGCGGGAGAAGTGATAAGCGCTGCTGAATCCCAGTTGGCGGGCGATTTCATCGAGCGCGAGGTTACTGCGCTGAAGCATCGCTGCCGCACGTGCAAGCCGGATTAGTTCGAGCGCGCGCGCAGGTCCGCACTGGAACTCGGCCTGAAATAAGCGTGAGAAATGACCGGCCGAGACACGACCCGCCTCGGCCAACTCTGCCAGCGAGACGATGCGGACACCGTCGCGGTGCCAGCGATAGCGAACGAAGGCCATTGCTTCGACGAACGCAGGCGCGAGCACGGCTGGGTTCTTCGCGGGGAACGGCCCTCGCACGAAGAGGTCGACGATGATTGCCACGACCTGCGCAGTACGGGTGCGAGCGGCATCCGAATCATCGTTTGCGAGATCGAGAAGGTAGCTGCAGAGGCCCGCGAGCGCTGGAAGTTCGTCGAAGGACTGCACTGCCGGCCAATCCAGGTCGAGCGGGAGCAGACCGGTCGACTCGAAGTCGAAGTGCACGTACGCATGCGCGGTCGGCACTCGCGTGTCCCAGATGTACTCGTCGTCGTGCCCCTTACGCGCGAGCGCCAGCCTGCCCGGCTCGAGGCGATACTCAGCCGTCGGGGCAAGGGCATGCCGATCGTCCTGGACAATCCGCTGCCGCGCCGACCCGACGAGGATCCATACAAGTTCGTAGTCGAGCAGCCGGTAGGGGCCGAACCTCGACCCCGCATCGTAGTGAGCGATTTGCACATGCTCAGTTCGCACGATGGGCAAAAATAATGTCATGATTGCATATTTTATTGCATAAGTCAGACATTGATATCCGCAGCGGGCTGTTGAAAAGTTGAATAAAACGATCAGGTTCAGATATGGAGTCACAATGACCGATACGCTCACCACCACACCGACACCGGCGACACCAGCGGCCGCGGCGTCCGTCATCCTGCATGATGGCGTCACCCCTGCCTTGGTTGAGCAGCTTCGCGTTGACGGCTACGCCGTACTGCGCGACGCCCTCACTCCGCAGGAGGTCGACGAGGTCAACGCGGAGGTGCTGCGACTGTGCCGCGGGGATCTCGGCGCGATTAAGAACTCCGCACTCACCAACCAGGAGTTCGCCGCGCGCGAAAGCGACGAAGATGTACTTCGGAGGTTCCTCTGCGTTCACTACCCGCACAAAGTCTCCGAGATCGTTCGTCGGCTGATTACGAAGCCCAATTTAGTCTCCGCGCTCACCCAGTGCATCGGGCCGAATGTCAAGGCGATGCAGTCGATGCTGTTCGTCAAGTCCGAGGGCAAACCCGGGCAGGCATGGCATCAAGACGAGCACTTTATTCCCACTCGCGACCGCTCCCTGACGGCTGTGTGGATCGCGCTCGACGACGCGACTATCGAAAATGGATGCCTCTGGGTCATCCCCGGATCGCACCGGCGCGGCGTGCTTTACCCCGACCGTGAACTCGACGACCCCGCGTTCGACTGCAGCCGTGAGGCATATGACTTCCCCTTCAGCGACCACGACGCCGTGCCAGTCCAGATTCCGGCCGGGGCCGGGGTGATTTTTAACGGCTACCTCCTGCACCGATCGCTGGAAAATTCGGGCAAGCATGGCTACCGCCGTGCCCTCGCCTACCACTACATGAGCGCTGAGTCGCTACTGCCGTGGTTCGACATGCCCGAGGGGGTGCACGTGGGCGAGCACGATTTCCGCGACATCGTGATGGTCGCCGGAGAAGACCCGTACGCCTGGAAGGGCATCGACGACGTGACCCGTCCGATCTCCCGACCCGTCAGACAGGGCGGTTGCGACTGGTAGGCGCGCTAAATCTGCGTCGCGGTGAGGGGATCGTGTTTGGGGCGCGGTTAGTGAGGGTCGGTTGAACCACTGAGCACCGTTATGCCCGGAGGGTTGGCATGACGTCGATAGTCAGGTATCGAAAACGCTGGCTTTGACACCCCCAACGGGGGCTCGAAATGTTTGCTCACGTTTTGTACGCTGCGAGGAAGCTCCAATGAAAGGCTGCGGTGTCCGGATCAGGTCAAACAAGCGGAGTGCCCCAAGCTGGTTGGTATCTCGATCCGGGCGCATCGGGACAACTGTGTTGGTGGAATGGTGCTTGCTGGACGGAGCATTTCAGCCCTCATCCCGCAGCGCTCACGACGAACGGTGAGAGCATGCCGCCTGCGGTGACACGACCGATGGGCGGGGCGTCCCCGGTCGCGTACCCGAGCGTCATGCTCTCGGCTATATCTGACGCGAACACGCTGCCTGTGTGGTTGATGGCGAGCGTCGTCGCGGTGCTAGTCGGCGCGCAGTCCGCCGCCATCGTGCTGCTTTCCACAATTTTGCCCTTCCTGGTCCCGGTGATCCCTATCGGGATTGTCGCGATACTGATCGGCCTCGCAAGGTGGGATCGTTCGGCACTTCAGTCACGCGGGCTCAGTGGCGCCTCCGCATGGTGGATACTACTTTTCCCGCCGATCGGGTATTTCATCGCACGCCGCATAACCTTGAAGAAGCTCGGCATCCGCGCGAACGCGCCGGGTAACGTTTATGTGCTCACCGTCTTCGCGGCGGCTCTGCTCATCTCAC
>JBKJLH010000041.1:0-33107 GCA_046597035.1 Lacisediminihabitans sp. | reverse complement strand
CGAGCCGGCCGACCCGCGAGAGAACCTGCAGCGGTGCGAAGTCGAGGCTGAGCTTGCGAAGCAGAGCAGCCAACCGCTCCTGGTCACCGGCAGAGAGACCGTCGAGCAGCTCAGTCTCGGAGTCCAATAGCGTGCTGATTGCCGTGTCAACGTGTTGACGTCCATCGATAGTCATGGTCACGAGGATGCCGCGCCCGTCGTGCGGGTCGGTGCGGCGCTCCACGAGCGCGCGCGTCACCAGGCGGTCGATACGGTTGGTCATCGTGCCGCTAGAGACGAGGGTTTGCTGCAGCAGCGCCTTTGGGCTCAGCTGGTAGGGCGAGCCTGCCCGGCGCAGAGCCGAGAGCACGTCGAACTCCCAGGACTCGAGACCGGATGCCGTGAAGGCGGTGCGGCGGGCCCGGTCGAGGTGCCTGGCGAGCCGGCCGACCCGCGAGAGAACCTGCAGCGGTGCGAAGTCGAGGTCCGGGCGCTCGCGCACCCACGCGCCGACAATACGGTCGACTTCGTCGTATGCAGGCATCCGACCATTATCGCGGTAGGCGAGCTCTGCCGCTCCGGTTCTCATTCCCGGCACGAAATGCAGGATCCGATGTTAAGGGTGGGGAGGACATCGCCTTTGAGTTGACTCCAGTCACAGGTTGTCCTGCATTTGCGGCAGGAGACCCTGCGCACCTACCCGCATCTCGCGAGAGCCGCGGCTGCTCGTCCCTGCACGAAATGTAGGATCCGATGTTACAGGTGGGGCGGATGTCGCCTTTGAGTTGACTCCAGTCACAGGTTGTCCTGCATTTGCGGGGCGCAGATCCCGCGTACTCATCTACATATCGCGGGAACCGGTAGCTGCTCGTCCGTGCACGAAATGCAGGATTCGATATTACGGGTGGGGCGGATGTCGCCTTTGAGTTGACTCCAGTCACAGGTTGTCCTGCATTTGCGACACGGTACCGAAAAGGAGTGCCCGACAGGAGTGCCCGACGCGAGTGCCCGACGGGAGCACCCGGCAGGCACACGACGGCCCCGGCAGGCGCCGACGGGACCCGAAGTGTGCGCGAAACGAAAGTCGTGACACATCTGGCAGAATTGTCGCGGTCGGCCATTCCATGGTCCGACTGAGAATTCCGCCTTAGTGTAACGGCAGCACGACAGCCTTTGGAGCTGTTCGGTCCAGGTTCGAATCCTGGAGGCGGAGCGGTCTGAACACCCGCGCGCGAGATCGGCGACCATCGGAACGCGCACGAGACCAGCGACACTGAGCGAGGGAGCCACCACCATGTCCGATATCGCGATCATCATCCTCGCCGCGGGCCAGGGCACGCGCATGAAGTCCGCCCTGCCGAAAGTGCTGCACCCGATTGCGGGTATTCCCATGGTCTCTCACGTACTCGCGACGGCCGAGCAACTCGGGGCCACCCACATCGTGGCCGTGGTGCGACACGAGCGGGATGCCGTCGCGGCCGTGATCGTCGAGCACCTTCCGCGGGCGATCATCGTCGACCAGGATGAGGCGCCGGGTACCGGTCGCGCCGTGGAACTCGGCCTCGCCGGTCTGCCCGCTGATTTCGTCGGTTCGGTCGTGGTCCTCAGCGCGGACGTACCGCTGCTCGACGCGGCCACCGTGCGCGCGCTCATCCAGACCCATGCTCTCGCCGGTAACGCGCTCACCCTGCTGAGTGCATATTTCGCCGACCCGACCGGGGCCGGACGCATCGTACGCAGCGTGGACGGCAGCTTCGAGTCGATCGTCGAGCAGAAGGACGCGTCCGACGAGCAGCGTGAGATCACCGAGGTGAACGCGGGCGTCTATGTTTTCGACGCTTCCGCGCTGCGGAGCGCCCTCGCCGTGATCGGCACCGATAACGCGCAGAACGAGATGTATCTCACGGATGCTGCGGCGGGTATCCGCGCCACCGGTGGTCGGGTCGAGGCAGTACCGGTCACGGACCACTGGCTCGTCGCCGGCATCAATGACCGTGCCCAGCTGGCGGCCGCGGCCGCGGAGCTGAACGCACGGATCGTACGCGGCTGGCAGTTGAGCGGAGTCACCATTCAGGATCCTGCGACCACCTGGATTGATCTCGCCGCAAGCATCGCGGAAGATGTCGAGATCCTGCCGGGCACGCAGCTCAAGGGCGCGACCGCGATCGAACGCGGCGCCATCATCGGACCCGACACCACTCTGGTCGACTGCGAGGTCGGCGAAAATGCGATTGTGAAGCGAGCGGATGCCACACTCGCCGTCATCGGAGCGAACGCTACCGTCGGCCCATTCGCGTACCTGCGGCCGGGGACCTACCTCGGCGAGAGTGGAAAGATCGGCACCTTCGTCGAGACCAAGAACTCGACGATCGGCCGGGGATCGAAGGTTCCGCACCTGAGCTACATCGGCGACACCACCATCGGTGAGGGCACCAACCTCGGCGCCGGAGCGATCACCGCCAATTACGACGACCTCGTCAAGCACCGCACCGAGATCGGGTCTCACGTGCATTCCGGTTCGCATAACGTCTTCGTCGCCCCGGTTAGAATCGGTGACGGAGCCAAGACCGGAGCGGGAACGATCGTGCGCAAGGACGTGCCGGCCGGAGCCCTCGCGATGACTGTGGCTCCCCAGCGCAACGTTGAGGGCTGGGTTGCGCAGAATCGGGCCGGAACCGCGGCGGCCGCGGCAGCGGTCCCGCCCGCTGCGGACTGAACTCGATCACCGGAAGAGCATTCAACAGAGAGCAGGACCTGTGGCCGAGATCACCGCAAGTGCGAAGAAGCGATTAGTTCTCGTGACGGGGCGGGCTCATCCGCAGCTCGCCATCGACGTTGCCGCGGAACTCGACACCGAGCTCGTACACACCGATGCCCGTACCTTCGCGAACGGCGAGATCTACGCGCGCTACGACGAGAGCGTGCGCGGATGTGACGCCTTCGTGATCCAGTCCCACACCTATCCGATCAACGAGTGGCTCATGGAGCAGCTCATAATGGTCGACGCACTGAAGCGGGCCTCGGCGAAACGGATCACCGTGGTCGCCCCGTTCTATCCCTATGCGCGGCAGGACAAGAAGGGCCGCGGTCGCGAGCCGATCTCCGCCCGCCTCGTCGCCGACCTGTTCAAGGCCGCCGGCGCCGACCGCATCATGAGCGTCGATCTGCACGCTGCCCAGATCCAGGGTTTCTTCGACGGCCCGGTAGACCACCTCTTCGCCATGCCGGTGCTGCTCAAATACTTCAAGGAGCGTCTCGATCCCTCGACACTCACCGTCGTCTCGCCCGACATGGGACGGGTTCGCGTCGCCGACATCTGGAGCGACAAGCTCGGGGCGCCGCTGGCGATCATCCATAAGCGACGCGACCCGAGGGTGCACAACAAGGTCTCGGTGCACGAGATCGTCGGCGAGGTGCACGGCCGTACCTGCCTCATCGTCGACGACATGATCGATACCGGTGGCACGATCGTGAAGGCAGCGGAGGCACTCAAAGAGGCCGGGGCGACCAACGTGGTCGTCGCAGCGACCCACGCGGTCTTCTCGCACCCGGCATCCGAAATCCTGCAGAGCGACTTCATCGACTCCGTGGTGGTCACCGACACCCTGCCGATTCCCGAGGAGAAGCGTTTTCCCACGCTGACCGTCTTGCCGATCGCTCCGCTCATCGCCAGCGCGATCCACGAGGTTTTCAGCGACGGCTCGGTCACCTCGATGTTCGACGGGGCCGCCTGAGCGATACCGCTCGCTCTCGTAGGCTTGTTCCATGACGATCACAACGCCGCGACCGTGGCTCTCCAGTTATGCGGAGGGTGTTCCCCACGAGATCGAGCTACCGACGGGCTCGTTATTCGATCTCCTCGAGGCCTCGGTCAGCGAGTTCGGCGACAACGTCGCACTCGAATTCTTCGGTGCGACCACGACGTATGCCGAGCTGGGTGAGCAGATCCTGCGGGCAGCGGAAGGCCTACGCCTGCTCGGTGTACAAAAGGGCGATACCGTCGCCCTTGTGCTACCGAACTGCCCGCAGCATGTGGTGGCGTTCTACGCGGTGCTGCGCCTCGGCGCGATCGTCGTCGAGCACAATCCGCTCTACACTCCACGCGAGCTCCGGCACCAGTTCGAAGACCACGGTGCCAAGATTGCGATCGTGTGGAACAACGTTGTCGACACCGTGCAGCAGTTTCCGGCGGATGTCGCGGTCGAATCGATCGTCTCCATCGACGTGACCCGGGCGATGCCGTTCGGCACCCGCGCCCTGCTGAGGCTGCCGATCGAAAAGGCACGCACCTCACGCGCCGCACTGACCACCACGGTCCGGGGTACTGTGCCGTGGCACAAACTCCTCGATCACCCCACGGTAGACGGGCATATCTTCCGGCCGACGGTGGCGGATGTCGCGCTCATCCAGTACACGAGCGGTACGACCGGTTCGCCGAAGGGGGCCACCCTCACCCACCTCAACCTCGCGACCAATGCGGCCCAGGCGAGGGCGTGGGTGCCGACGGTCCACCGCGGCACGGCTGTCGTCTATGCGGTGCTCCCCATGTTCCATGCCTACGGACTCACTCTCTGCCTCACCTTCGCGATGAGTATGGGGTCGCGGCTTGTGCTCTTTCCCAAGTTCGATCCGCAGCTGGTTCTGAAGGTCATCACGAAGCATCCGGCGACGTTCCTCCCGGCGGTACCGCCCATCTATGAGCGGCTCACCGCCGCGGCCGATGAGGCGGGAGTATCGCTGACAGGAATCGAGATCGCGATCTCAGGAGCCATGCCGCTGTCGGCATCCGTCGTCGAACCCTGGGAGAAGCGCACCAGCGGTTACCTCGTCGAGGGGTACGGATTGTCGGAGACGAGTCCCGTGCTCATGGCCAACCCGGTGGGACCGAGCCGTCGGGCGGGCACGGTCGGTCTGCCGCTGCCCAACACCGAGGTGAGGATCGTCGACCCGGAGAACCCGGCGGTCGACCGGGGCGCGGGTGAGGAAGGCGAGCTGATCGTGCGCGGACCGCAGGTGTTCTCCGGCTACTGGAGGAAGGACGAGGAGACGGCGGAGGTATTCGTTCCGGCCGCCGATGGAGACGATGCCGGGGATTGGTTCCGCACCGGCGACATCGCCACGATCGATCCCGACGGCTTCGTGAGTATCGTCGACCGTATCAAGGAACTCATCATCACCGGTGGATTCAATGTGGCGCCGAGCGAGGTCGAGGACGCCCTGCGGTCGCATCCGTCCGTGGCGGATGTCGCGGTCGTCGGCCTGCCGAGCGACCGGAGTGGCGAAGAGGTGGTGGCCGCAGTCGTGCTCGCACCCGGCGCCGAGCTTGACGAGGAGGGGCTACGTGACTTCGTGCGCCCGAATCTCACCGGGTACAAGGTGCCGCGGCGGATCGTCGCCGTCGAGGAGCTGCCCAAATCCCTCATCGGAAAGGTGATTCGCCGCCAGGTGCGGGACCAGTTGCAGTCCAAGTAGCTCTCGTTGGTAGCCCGGTCGTGGTTCGGAGCGGCGCTGTGATGCGAGTGATGTGTTGCGGGGGTTTTCTCATCCAGCGAGGATTAAGCGTTCTTCCCGGGTTTCGGCACCGGTGACAGACGCGGCGAGATCGGGATGAGCCCGAGCGAGGCCACATTCTTCTCGCCACCGAACGCTCCGACCGTGTAGCACTGCCAGCCTGGACCACCAGCGCCGAACAGTTCGAAACGGGCGGATGCTCCGGTCGCGTCGGGCGCTTCGTACGCGACCCACGCGGTGCAGGCGGCGTGGGCGGTGGAAGCGCCGACGGACAGGGTCGTCAGCATTCCGGGGAGCACGAGGCAGGCGATGCCCACAATGACCACGATACGAAACACGAACCGCATACGGCGACGACGGGGGGCACCCTCGGTCGGCACGTAGCCGGCCAGTTCTGGCTCGTCGTCATAGTTCATCTCCCCTCGATCTTGTCACGCTCCAGACCAATTACCGCCACTCCAGCCCGATCGCCGCCACTCCAGCCCGATTGCCGCCACTCCAGCCCGATTGCACAGCCGCGCGGTATCGTGCATCGACCCCGCCGATCCGATTGGAGTACCCGTCGATGCCGACACCCCGTGATTCACGACTGCCCGGTCGACTCGGCGACCCCGACAGTACCCTCGCCACCGACCCACGATCGGATCCGCGCATGCTCGCGGCCATGGCGCCATTCCGACTGGGGGAACGCACCTCTCCTCCGCGCATCTCGCCGGAGGACTCCCTCGACGACCGCATCGCCTTCAGCAGACGCGCGGAGTCGCGTCTCGAGGCGCTGTTCGACGCGCTCCTCGCCGAGCTCCCGCCGGTCGAGGGCGTTGCGAGGTCTCGCCGCACCATTCCAGGGCCGCACGGGGAAGAGCTGGTGCTCTCGGTGCATCGGCCGGCGGATACTTCGGGGCCGCTGCCCGGCATCCTGCATGTGCACGGTGGTGGCATGGTGATGCTCGGTGGCGGTAACGCTGTCTACACCCGCTGGCGGGACGAGCTCGCGGCCGCAGGCCTCGTCGTCGTGGGAGTCGAATTCCACAATGCCGTCGATGAGAGCGGGCATCATCCCTTTCCGGCGGGGCTGGACGATGTCACGGCCGCAGCGCGCTGGGTATCGGGCAATCGCGCCGAACTCGGGATCTCCACCCTGGTTCTGCAGGGAGATTCGGGTGGCGCGAATCTCGCGCTGGCCGCCACTATCCGCGCCGCGCGCGAGGGAAATGCCGATCTTCTCGACGGTGTGTACGCGGCTGTGCCGTATATCTCCGGCCTCTACGAATGGCACGCGGAAGACACTCCCGCCGCGCTGCCCTCACTCACCGAGAACGACGGATACTTTATGAGCAATGCGCTCAACAGCATCCTGCGAGATCTCTATGATCCGGATCGCTCTCACAGGAACAATCCGCTGGCCTGGCCGTATTTCGCGGGCATATCCGACCTGCGCGGCCTGCCACCGCACGCCATCTCCGTCAATGAGCTCGACCCCTGTCGCGATGAAGGACTCGCCTATGCGCGCACTCTTCGTGACGCCGGGGTCACCGTGGTCGAGCGGAGGGTTCTTGGCCTGTGTCATTTCGGCGACGAACTGTTCCGGGTGGCCCTGCCCGATGTCTACGCGGAGTCGGTGGCTCACGTGCGGGATTTCGCGCGAAGTCTGTAGCGGCGGCGGCGCTTCTGGCGGCCCTCTGGCGACCCTCTGGCGACGAGGGCGGACTGCTGCTGAGAGCGGACATCCGGATGACCCGGCGGAGTGTTGCCCCCGGCGTGCGGCGTGCGCAGGAAGCATCCGCCCTCGACCGCGCAGCAGCGAGCGTGTCGGGGTGCGCGGAGCCGAGGCACCGCGGAATCCCGCAGAACCCCGCAGCCCCCCACATTGCAGAGCAGGGTATTAGTGCGAGCTGCCCTCGGTCTCGATCTCGCTCCGGTCACCGCTCCACAGCGTGTGGAAGATGCCCTCCTTGTCGACGCGCTTGTAGGTGTGAGCTCCGAAGAAGTCGCGCTGGCCCTGGGTGAGGGCGGCGGGCAGGCGATCGGCACGCAGGCTGTCGTAATAGGCGAGGGAGGAGGCGAAGACCGGCGCCGGGATGCCCGCGTGCGCGGCATCCGCAACCACGTTGCGCCAGGAGTCCTGCGCCTTCGTCACCACAGCGGTGAAGAACGGCGCGGTGACGAGCGAGACCAGCGAGGGGTCCTCGGCGTAGGCCTCCGTGATCCGGTTGAGGAATCGGGCGCGAATGATGCAGCCGCCGCGCCAGATCTTTGCGATCTCGCCCTTTTTGATGTCCCAGTCGTAGTGCTCTGCGCCGGCGACGATCGCGTCGAAGCCCTGGCTGTAGGCGATGACCTTGGAGGCGTAGAGGGCCTGGCGCACACCCTCGATGAAGCCGTCGACGTCGACGACCGGGGATGCCGTCGGCCCGGGGAGCGCCGCGGCTGCGGCCCGCTGGGCCGGTTTCGACGACACGGAACGGGCGAATACCGCCTCCGCGATACCCGAAACGGGGATGCCGAGGTCGAGAGCGGTCTGCACCGTCCAGACGCCGGTTCCCTTCGATCCCGCCTGGTCGAGGATCACGTCCACGAGGGGCTGTCCGGTTTCGGCATCCACCTGGCGAAGCACCTCCGCGGTGATCTCAATGAGGTAGCTCTCGAGATCGCCGGTGTTCCACTCGGCGAAGATGTCGGCAATCTCCGCCGGCGTCTTGCCGGTGCCGCGACGGATGAGGTCGTAGGCCTCGCCGATGAGTTGCATATCGGCGTACTCGATACCGTTGTGGATCATCTTCACGAAGTGTCCGGCACCGTCGTGGCCCACGTGCGTCACGCAGGGCTCCCCGTCGACGACAGCGGCGATCGACTCGAGGATCGGACCAAGGGTCTTCCACGCTTCATCCGAACCGCCGGGCATGATCGAGGGGCCGAGAAGGGCTCCCTCTTCACCTCCCGAAATGCCGGCACCGACGAAGTTGATACCGGTCGCGCGCACGGCCTTCTCGCGACGGATGGTATCGGTGAAGAGCGAGTTGCCGCCGTCGACGATGATGTCGCCGGGCTCGAATACCTTCACGAGTTCGTCGATCACGGCGTCGGTGCCCCTACCGGCCTGCACCATGACGAGGGCAGCGCGCGGCTTCGTGAGGGAGCCGGCGAATTCGGCGTAGCTGGTGGCGCCGATGAAGCCCGCTTCGGGATGCTCGGATAGCAGGGTGTCGGTCTTCTCGTGGCTGCGGTTGAACACGGCGACCGTGTTGCCCTCGCGGCTGGCGAGGTTACGTGCGAGATTGCTCCCCATGACGGCGAGCCCGACGACCCCGATGTTTGCGACTGGATTCTCTGGCACGGGCTCTCTCCTTGCGAACAATGAACAGTTTCTTCAACAGTAGCTTTCAGTCGCGGGGTAGCGACTGGATGTAGCGGTGCACGACGGCGAGATCGAGGTCTCCGAGGCCGTCGGCGACGAGTCCGTCGAACGATCCGCGCAACACATCGAGCAGGGGAGTCGCCGTGTCCGTTGCGGATGCCGCCGCCGCGGCGAACCCGAGATCCTTCACCATGTAGCGGGCGACGCCCGTCGGCGAGTAGTCGGCGTCGATGATCCGCTGCTTCTTCGTCTCGAGCACCCGACTTCCGGCGTATCCGCCCTGGAGGAGCGAGAGCAGCGCGTCAAGATCGAGACCGGATCGTTCGGCAATCACGCTGGCCTCGCTGATGGCCGAGATGGTCGCCGCGACGATCAGTTGGTTGCACGCCTTGGCGACGTCCCCGGATCCGAGCGGTCCGAGATGCACGGGTGTCCCGAAGGTCGCGAGAACCGGATGCACCATCGCCACGATTTCGGGATCTCCCCCGACCATGATCGAGAGTGTGCCCGATTGGGCGCCCTCGGTGCCGCCGGAGACCGGGGCATCGATCACGGTCATCCGTCCTTCCGTCGCTGCTTCCAGACGCTTGGCGACCTCGCGGATGCCGAGGGGTGACACCGAAGAGCACACGACGACGGTGACGGTAGCGTCCGAGCTCGAGACGGATCCCGGGCCGAAGAGCAGTTCCTCCACCTGGGGGAGGTCGGGCACCATGACGATGATGATCGAGCACGAGTCGGCGAGTTCCAGGGGGGTCGCGACCCAGATTGCACCGGCCTGGATGGCGTCGGCGGCGCGGTGCCGGGATCGCCCGGTGACCCGAAGTCCGCCGATGCCGGCCCTCAGGAAGTTGATCGCCATCGGGAGGCCCATGTTGCCGAGACCGATGAATCCCACGGATGGTTCGGCGCGAGAGGGGACTTGATGCACCATCGACATGGGACCAGCATACAGAACACTGTTCACCAGAGTGGATAGACCGGTAGGGTTGCTTTACTTCCTCTTCGCGAAGGCACCCCCGGCACAAAGGATACCGACGTGACGACTGACCAGCGACTACGGGTCGTGGCCGCCACCCCGATCAGCGAAGAACTGATCGCACGGGTGGTGGCGATCGAGCCACGCATCGATTTCGTTCGCCGCCAAGACCTGCTTCCGCCCATGCGTCATCCCGGTGATCATGGTGGGGACCCGTCCTTCCGGCGCAGTGCTGAGGAGCAGGCGCAGTTCGACCAACTCGTCGACTCCGCCCAAGTGCTCTACGGTGTGCCGGATGAGACGCCGTCTGCGCTCGCCCGCACAGTTGTGGCCAATCCGCACCTGCTCTGGGTGCAGACGATGCCGGCCGGTGGGGGTGCCCAGGTGCGGGGAGCGGGCCTCGATGAAGACCAACTGTCCCGTGTGGCGTTCAGCACCACAGCGGGCGTGCATTCACAGCCGCTTGCGGAGTTTGCGACATTCGGTGTGCTGGCGGGGGCGAAGTCGCTTCCCCGACTGCTCGAGCAGCAGTCGCGTCGCGAATGGTCCGGACGCTGGACGATGGGCCTCGTCTCCGAACAGTCCGTTCTGATCATCGGACTCGGCTCTATCGGCCGGGCGACCGCTGTGAAGCTGAAGGCGCTCGGAGCCACCGTCATCGGTACCAGCCGCAACGGTGAACCCGTCGAGGGGGTCGACGAACTCGTGAGCACGGAGAATCTGGCGGATGTCGTCGGTCGCGTCGATGCTATCGTCGTCACCCTGCCCGGAACCGCCGTCACCGAGGGACTGGTCAGCGCCGAGGTATTTGCGGCGATCCGCCCCGGAACAACCGTGGTGAGTGTCGGGCGGGGCACCGTGATCGACGAACAGGCGCTCATCGAGGCGCTCGATGACGGCCGCATCGGGTTCGCTGCCCTCGACGTGACCGCGGTCGAACCGCTCTCGCCGGACAGCCCTCTGTGGTCGTCCCCGCGCGTGTTGATCAGCCCGCACACCGCCGCCCTCAACGTGGCAGAGGATCGACTCATCGCCGAATTGTTCGCCGAGAATGCTCGCCGGTTCCTCGACGGGGAGCCCCTGATCAACCGCGTCGACACGGTCGAATTCTACTGAGACCGTCGAGGTCGATCGAGGGGACGGAGCACTGATGAGCCATACCGAAGAGAAGAGCGCACTGGCGCCCGCCGTGCAGAAGGCGATCCGCATTCTGGATCTGCTTGCCGCCTCTCCGGGACGGCCGAAGCCGCTCTCCGACATCGCCCGCGAGCTGGACATCGCCAAGTCCTCGACCTCGAACCTCTGCGCCTCGCTCGAGGATGGCGGGCTTATCCGTCGCACCGCGAGCGGTTTCCTGCTCGGACGTCGCGCCGTCGAACTCGGCAGTGCCTATCTCGCCGGGTTCGACCAGATCCGCGAGTTCTATCGCATCTGCGAGGAATCCGAGGTGCTGCATCACCAGCTCGTGCAGATCGCAATGCTCGACGGGGTGCGTGCACTGTACCTCGCGGTGTACGAGGGGCGTGAGCGATTTCCGCTGTCGGCGAGCGTCGGCGACCGATACCCCGCCTCCGCCACCGCCGTCGGCACTGCGCTGCTCGCCGAGCTGCCGCCGGAGCGGATCGAGGAACTGTTCCGCGAGCCGAGCCACCTCGTCAGTCTGACCAACCGTTCGACCTCCGACCTCGCCTCACTTCAGGCGAAGCTCGACCTCACTCGCCGAAATGGCTACGCGGTCGATGATGGAGAGGTGCATCCGAGTGTGTTCGCCCTCGCTACCCTCGTGCCGTCCACGCGGGCCGATGAGCCGTCATTCTCGATCGGGGTCTCCCTGGTGCACCCGAGCGATACGCCCGAGGAGCGCGAGAGTGTCCTCGGGGCTCTGCGGCAGGCATCCGCCGAATTGTCCCGTCCCGTTCTCGTCGACACGAGGCTCGCCGACCCGACCACCGCTGAGGAGTCCGAATGACCACCCTGTTCGACCTGACCGGCCATACCGCCCTTGTCACCGGCTCGAGCCGTGGGATCGGGCTGACCCTCGCCCATGGTCTCGTGAGGTCCGGAGCCCGGGTTGTCCTGCACGGGCGCGATCAGACGACCCTCGATGCGGCGAGAATCTCGGTATTGCGGGAATCGGCGGGAGAGGTCTCGACAGCGCGCTTCGATGTGACGGATGCCGCCGCCGTGGACCACGGGATCGCCGAGATCGAATCCTCGGTCGGGCCGGTGCAGATCCTGGTGAACAACGCGGGCATCCAGCGTCGCGCGCCGTTTACCGAGTTCGCGCTGACCGACTGGAATGAGCTCGTCGCCGCGAACCTCACCAGCGCGTTCCTCGTCGGCCAAAGGGTCGCCCGCGGCATGGTCGAGGCGGGATCGGGCAAGATCATCAACATCGGCTCGGTGCAATCCCAGCTAGGCCGCCCCGGCATCGCCGCGTACGCCGCGACCAAGGGGGGAATTGCGATGCTCACGAGGGGGATGTGCGCCGATCTCGGCCCACACGGCATTCAGGTGAATGCGATCGCCCCCGGATACTTCGCCACCGAGTTGACCAAGGCCCTCGTCGACGATGAGACCTTCAGCCAGTGGGTGCGCACGCGCACCCCCGCCGGGCGCTGGGGCGACACCGAAGACCTCGTCGGTGCGCTCGTCTTTCTCGCCTCGGGCGCATCCGACTTCGTCAACGGACAGATCATCTACGTCGACGGCGGCATGACGGCCGTGGTCTGAGAATCCTCATTCCGATCCAAGGAGAGAACATGACGAACGAGCTACCCGACACCGCGGTCGGCGTGGTGGCCTACGCGAAGGGCGACCTCCGGATCGAGCCCGTCGCGGTGCCGCGTCCCCACGCCTCTCAGGCGGTGATCGACATCGCGTTCGGGGGGATCTGCGGATCGGACCTGCACTACTGGTCGCACGGCGCAGCGGGGGAATCGATCCTCAAGGCACCGATGGTTCTCGGCCACGAGGTCGTCGGCACCGTGCGGATTGCTGCTGCGGACGGATCCGGCCCGCCGGTCGGCGCCGCCGTTGCGGTGCATCCGGCCACCCCCGGCCCGGGCGATGGCAGCCGGTACCCGGAGCGCAGCCCCAATCTCTCGCCGGGCTGCACCTACCTGGGAAGCGCCGCGAGATTCCCCCACACCGACGGTGCGTTCGTCCGCTCTGTCGTTCTCGACAGCCGGATGTTACGGGAGCTGCCTGCGGGGCTGTCACTCCGCGAGGCCGCGCTCGTCGAGCCGGCGAGCGTGGCGTGGCATGCGGTGTCGCGCGCCGGCGCTGTCCGGGGCAAGCGGGTACTGGTGACCGGGAGCGGCCCGATCGGCTCGCTGATCATCGCCGTGCTGCGGCGGGCAGGGGCCGCTGAGATCATCGCCACCGACATGTTCGAGACTCCGCTTGCAATCGCTACGGCCGTCGGCGCCACGCGCACGCTCCTGGCGACCGACGCCGACGCCATAGCGGCCGTGGACGCCGACGTCGCGATCGAATCATCCGGGAGCTTCCGCGGGCTTGCGAGCGCCATACGCGGGACGACGCGCGGGGGCCGGGTCGTCATGGTGGGACTGTTGCCGTCCGGTGAGCAGCCCGCACTCATCTCGCTCGCGATCACCCGCGAGCTCGAGCTCGTCGGATCGTTCCGTTTCAACGACGAGATCGATGAGGTGATCGCGGCGCTCGCCGACGGATCGCTCGCCGTCGCGCCGGTGGTCACGCACGAGTTCCCGGTCGGGGACGCCCTGGAGGCCTTCGCGATCGCACAGGATTCGGCAGTCTCCGGGAAGGTCCTGCTGCGCTTCTGATCCGGGGCGCTACTTGATGAGTGGAACGGCGATTTTTCTCGCCCAGGCATCGGAGCGCAGTACCTCGGGGTTCAGCAGGTACCGGGGTGACCTTCCCTCGGCGATCGCGATGATCGCATCGAGGGCGCTCTTCGCGACGTCCCGGGTGAACTCCTCGGTGTGAGGCAGCGAGTGCGGACTGAGGATCACGGAATCAAAACCCACCAGTTCGTCGTTCGGATCAATCGGCTCGGGGTCGAAGACGTCCAGGCCGGCTCCGGCTATCGCCCCATCCCTGAGAGCTGCGGTGAGGGCCACCTGGTCCACGAGTGCACCGCGGCCGACATTGACGAGATATGCCGAGTGCTTCATCAGAGCGAGCCGACGACCGTCGATCATGCCACGGCTCTCGTCGTTGAGTGAGGCAGTCACCACCACATAATCCGAGCCGGCCAGAATGGTGTCGACATCGACCAGTTCAACACCGAGCCGGGTCGCCTCCGGGTTCTTCCCGCTGCGGTTGCTCCCGATCACGGTGAATCCGAGCCCCTGGGCAAGCGCGGCAAGGTCCGCGCCGACGCTGCCGAATCCGACGATCCCGAGCACTTTGCCGTCGACCCCGTGGCCGCGGAACTGCGAACGATCTACCCAGTTGCCCCTCCGCACGATTCGATCCTTGGCTGGGAGGTTGTGAGCGAGTGCGAGCACCAGGGTCAGGGCCGCGAGTGCGAGGGGCCGACGCACGCCATCCGGGGTGTTCGTCACCGCGATTCCCGCTCGAGTGCACGCGTCGAGGTCGATGCTCTCGAAGCCCGCCCCGAATCGCGCGATCAGGCGCAGATCGGAAAGGCGCTCGACCTGCTCAGGACCGAAGGCTGTATGTCCGAGCGAGAGCACGGCATGGAAGCCGAGGAGGTCGTCGACGGGAAGTGGATCGACGTAGCGGGGGAGCACCTGCCAGTGGACTCCGTGCCTGGCCAGGCGCTCCAAACCGATGTCACCAAAGGCCGTCGAGCCGTCCGGCGACGCGGCGTCCGCGGTGATGGCGACCCGAAACGTGGCCGCGCTCACCTGATCGGTCCGCCGTCCGCTGAACCGCAGTCGTAGCCGTCGATGGCCGCTACCTTGGGGGCAGATGCCGATGCCGGATCGAATCGGTAGTCGAGCCACTCCAGCACGAGACGACGGGCCAGCTCGAAGCCGATAACCCGTTCCCCGATGGCGAGTACCTGCGCATCGTTGCTGAGCACCGCGCGTTCGACCGAATAACTGTCATGGGCGGTAACGGCTCGGACGCCCCGCACCTTGTTCGCGGAGATCGCCATACCGAGCCCGGTACCACAGATCAGTAGCGCACGGTCCGCGTCACCCGCTGCGATCAGGCGCGCGGCGGACACCGCCACATGCGGATAGTCGGTGTCGGTGGAATCCGAGTTGTGAATGCCGACGTCGTGTACTGATGCCACACGGTCATCCGCTTCGAGGAGGGCCTTGAGACGCTCTTTGTAGGCGAGCCCGGCCGAGTCGGCGCCAATGGCGATGCGGAGTGCTTCGGTCACCGGGCACCGCCCTCTGGTCGCGCAGCGACGGCATCGGCGATGCGGGAGATGATCAGCGCGAACGAGGTCGCGCCGGCGTCGGGATGTCCCACACTCTTTTCGGCGAGTGGGCGCGCGCGGCCGAGCTGCGGTCGCAACTGCGAAGTCGACCTCGCGGCTGCGGTCGCGACGGCTGCAGCGGCCGAGAGGGCGATGGGGAGTGGTGTCCCGTCCGCGACTTGCAGCCGAAGCGCGTCGACGAAGGGCAGCATCGAATCGATCATGGTTTTATCTCCGAGGTGGGCTTTGCCCAGAGTCATGATCGCAGCGATAGCGCTTGACGCGGCGTCAGTGGCATCCCTTGCCGTGTAGTGCTCATGGTCGCCGAGCTTGGCGCCCGCGGCAACGAGAGCGGCGCCCCAGAGCGCTCCGGATGTGCCACCGGCTTTGTCCGACCAGGCGTGCCCTGCCGAGGTGAGGAGCTCTGTGACTCCCCGTCCGGCGGCGACGGCGGCGACGGCCGACTCCTCCGCCGCTCGGAGGCCGCGCACCATCCCCGTGCCGTGATCCCCGTCGCCGGCGATCGCGTCAATGCGGCCGAGTTCGTCGGCGTTGTCGCTCGCCGTGGCGAACGCGATGCCGATGAGGTCTGCCGCTAGGCGGGCGACCCGCCGTGAGCCCTCGCCCGAGTCGAGATGCGTGGTCATGGTTTCGGAGAAGATCTCGACCTCGATGCGCTCGCGGGCGACGAGGGCGCCCTTTCGAAACGCGGGGGTGTCGGCAGCATCCGTCCAGAGCGGTTCGAGCTCGTCGTCGAGCCAGAACAGCGTGAGCGAGAGACCGGCCATATCAAGACTCGTCACGAGCTCGCCGCACTCGGGGGCGACGATGACGATGCCTAGCTCGGTCAAAAGCCGGGCGACATGACCGTAGAGCACGAAGAGTTCCTCATACTTCACGGTGCCGAGACCGTTGAGCACGACGGCGACACGCGATCCGCGATCCCCGGGGACGTCGTCGAGCAGTCTCGTCACGAGGATGTCGGCAAGGGTGCGAGCAGAGGGTATCGGCTGCTCGCTAATGCCGGGCTCGCCGTGAATGCCGAGACCGATCGACATCTGGCCTGGCGGCACCGTGAACAGCGCGCCCGATTCGCCGGGGAGCGTACATCCCGCGAAGGCGACCCCGAGCGTGCGAGTGCGTTCGTTGGCGGAACGGGCGAGGTGTTCGACCCGGTCGATTCCGAGTCCGCGTTCGGCTGCGGCTCCGGCGATCTTGAAGACGGTGAAGTCACCGGCGATGCCGCGCCGCCGGGAGCGTTCAGCGATCGGCGCGCTGGCGATGTCGTCGGTGCACAGCACGGTTCGGGTGTCGATGCCTTCGGACCGCAGTCGTTTCGAAGCCTCTTCGAAGTGCAGCACGTCGCCGGCGTAGTTGCCGTAGCTGAAGATCACGCCGCCGCCGCGGCTCGCCGAGCGGGCGACGGAATAGGCCTGGGTGGCCGAAGGAGAGGTGAAAACATTGCCACAGACCGCACCGGCAGCAAGACCAACGCCGACGATACCGGCGAAGGCCGGATAGTGTCCGGATCCGCCACCGACGACGAGAGCGACCTGGCCGCCCGGCGTGGCGGTCGAACGCACGACACCGCCGGGCACGCGGGTAACGTAGCTTCCGTTTGCTGCGACGAATCCGTCGAGTGCATCGTCGGCGAATTGCGCAGGATCATCGAAGATACGAGTCATGCCGGTTCTCCGTTCGAGTTGACGAGCCGAGAGTCGATCTCGACACGTTCCGGTGCGCGCTGGAGGCGGCGGCTCGCACCGAGCTCGTACTCGTCGGTTTCGGGAAGGATGCCGCGCAGGTAGCGCTGGTTTGTTCCGCTGACGCTCAGGCCGTCGCCGCCATACTGCTCGCAGCACAACACGCCCTGGAATCCGACCGAGACCGCAATCTCGATGGCCTCCCGGTAGCTGATGACACCGCCCTCGAGAGTCGAGGGGAGTGCGACGTACCGGGAGATCTTGCGATCCTCATCACGCTGGTAGTTCTTCATGTGCCAATAGTTGGCGTAGGGCAGCGTGCGTTCGAGTAGTTCCCGCCAGTCGTCGATCGGTCGATGCAGGCGCAGGAGGTTGCCGGTATCGGGGTTCAGTCCGACCGAGGGGTGGTCGATCTCCTCAACGAGACGCACGGCGGAGTCGGCGGTGCCGAGGTAGGTGTCCTCGTACATCTCGAGGGAAAGCAGCAGTCCTAGCTCGGCGGCGTGGATCCCGAGCTCGCGCAGTCTCGAGACCGCCTGCCTCCAGATCGCGACATCACCGACCGGGTCATGGTGACCCGGTGCGGTCCAGAACCAGAGCTGTTCGCGCTGCTCGGGGGTGAGTTCCTGGTGCAGGCCGACCGAGACGACCTCGGCTCCGAGCGCCGCCGCCGCATCGATGGCGCGGTGACTGTAGGCAAGGTTCTCGTCGCCGCTGCCGGCATGGATCACGCTCCGGCGGATGAGGGATACGGCGGGAGTGCGGAGCCCGGCGGCCTTCGCGGCAGCACCGAACTCGAGAACACGGGAGGGGGAGAGGTCGCCGATGCGCACCCACACATCGGTGAGATCGACATCCGCGAACCCGGCACGGGAGACCTGGCGGAACGCCTTCTCCCAGGCCTCGGGTTCCGCGTCCTGGGCGAGGGATCCGTCGCGGGCAACCGCGGCAAATTGCAGTAGCGCGACGGCGATCGGCCAGGTCTCAGCGCTGAGTGGCATGGAAGCTCCTGTCTGGAGTATCCACTGGGGATACCCGAAGTTCGAGCGCCACCACCGGATTCTCGAGAGCGCCGAGACCGTCGATTTCGAGTCTCACCCGCTGGCCGGGGTGCACCGCGCCGAATGAACCGGGGCATCCGCCGAGGATCACGTCACCGGGCCCGAGCGAGAGATAACGGGTCACGTACACGAGCTGGTCGCGTACGAGCGCGGCGAGTCCGGAAGTACGGCCGGTCGAGACGATGTCACCGTCGACGAACGCGCGCATCTCCAGGTCGTCGACCCCGGTGAGTCCGGTCTCGATCCATGGCCCGAGAGGGGTGTAGCCGTCTCCCTGCTTCACCTGGGTGAGCAGTTCGTCATGCGGGATCTGGGCGACCGTCGTGACGTCGTTTCCGATCGTGTACCCGAAGACCGCGTCGAGGGCGTTCTCCGCGGTCAGGTTGCGGCAGTGGCGCCCGATCACGATGGCGAGTTCCGTCTCGACCTGAGTGGCGCCGACCCGGGGGTCGAGCACGATCGGATCGAGGGGTCCGACTACTGTTCGCGCGGATTTCAGGAACGCCTGAGGAGGCTGGTCGGTGGGAAGGGAGTTGTGCGCCATCCCGATCACGACGACGGGCTCGCACGGTGCAAGGAGCGCGGAGTCCGCCGCGGCGAAGCGATCGGTGCGGGTGAAACCGGTCTCGATGGTGCCGTCGAGCAGGCGCCATCCGGCTGCGGCATCGAACTCGGCGAACCGTGGTCCGTCCGAACTGTCGATCCGTGCGATTCGCATGACGAGATCCTGTTCGATGGGGGCGGGGTGAGGGGTGGGTGGCGGACGCGAGAGGCACGCGGCCGCCACCGGCAGGGCTACTTGCCCCAGACCTTCTTGAACACGTCGCGGTATCCGCTCGCGGGGTCGAAGACGTCGCCGCTCGGCACGTTCTTCACCGTGATGAGACCGGGAGCGGGCACGAAGGTGGACGGCGACTTCTTCGCGAACGCACGGTTGGTCTCGTCGATCAGCTGCCAAGCCTCGAGGATGAGCGGTTCGGCGACCGTTGCTGCCTGGTAGTCGACGCTGCGGATGCGCTGGAACTCGGCGGGATCACCGTCTCCGGCTGCGACCGACTTGGGCGGTCCGGCCGGGTTCTTGCCGGCGGCACGGAGTGCCTGCTGTGCACCACCGAAGTAGTTGCCGTTGATGGCGAGCAGGTAGGTGAGCTTGTCGCCGTCTTTCTGAAGCATGTTGGAGATGAGTCCGGGCATGCGCGAGTTGGCGTCGGCAATCGGCGAGTCGTTGTAGCTCAGTACCGTGCAGGACTTGCAGGCCTTGATGTAGGCCTTCATGGCATCCGCTTTCTTCACAGCGATGGCGTATTGTCCATCGGTGAAGATGGCGACCCCCGCCTTGCCGTTCGAGTCCGCCACCGCGTAGGCCGCGGCGAGCTGGGAGACGATGAGCGGATCGGTGCTCACATTGGTGAAGAGACCGTTCCCCGGGCCCGTGCTCGCTCCGGCATGCCAGCCGAGCACCGGAATGCCGGCGGCGGTCGCCTCCTTGATCGAGGCTGCGGACTCCGTCGGGTCCGATCCGCCGATGATGATCGCGTCGGACTTCGCGGCGATCGCCTGGCTCATGGCCGCGGTGCGACCCTGCGCAGAGGCCTTACCGTCATAGACGTTGACCGTCCAGCCCATCACGTCGGCTGCTTCCTTGAGTCCGGTCGCCACGGCGTTGACGCCACCGTTCGTGAGGTCGCTTCCCACGTAGGCGATCTTCGCACCGGGTTTCTGCGCGGTGGAGCCGTCGCTCGACGGGGAGAAGCCCTTCGAAGCGTCAAGGCTGCTCGCGACCAATTGCTTTGAGAAAGCGATGATGTCGCCCGAGGGGATTATCGAGGAGAAGTCCTCCGCGGACGTGGTCGGTGCGGCTCCTGGCTTGGCGCCGGAAACACTGCCGCTCGAGCAGGCGGAGAGCCCGACGACGGTGGCGACGGCAAGGGACGCGAACGCGATCCTGCCGATGGTTGTCTTGACCTTCATGAGTCAGTTCTCTTCTCTGTGGGTGAAGGACGCGGCGTCATCGCCACGCGATTCTTCGGTTGTGATCGCGCCCGTGCCGGAAGGCACTGACGCCGGAAGGCGGCCGGGTACACCTGTGCGAGGTGGCGCGCCTAACGATTCGGGGGATTCCGCATCTCCGCCGTCCTCGGCCGGTGGGGCCTCGGCGGTCACCGGAGCATCCGCTCTCGTCGCTCGCCGTCGGCTCGCGAGCGAGGCGATTGTGATGGCGGCAACGAGGGTCAGGCCGTTGAAAAGCGGCTCGAGGAAGAACTGACCGGGGATGAGCTGTTGGAGACCGGAGATGCCGATGGTCGCGATAACCACACCGAGTACTGTTCCGAGCGCATTGACCCGGCCGGGCCGGATCGTCGTCGAGCCGAGGAATGCGGCGGTCAGGGCGGGAAGCAGGTACTCGGGGCCGATGTTCGCCTGGGCGACACCGCCCTGTTTCGAGGCCAGCAATACCCCGGCGACGGCGGTGAGCACACCGGACGCGACCATGGCTCCGACGACGTATTTGCGGCGGCTGACACCGGTGAGCTCCGCGGCACGCGGGTTGGCGCCGACGGCGTAGAGGTAGCGACCGGCAGGCAGGAACTCGAGTACGATCCACAGCAGCAGAGCGAGGCCGAGCGCGATGATGAACGGCCCGGGGATCGGACCGAGCGACCAGGTCGACAGAGCGTCGAATGCGCTCGCGCGCACACCGGCATTGTCGGTGACCTGGCGTCCGCCCGTGGTCCAGTAGGTGATCGCGTAGATGACCTGGCCGGTCGCGAGTGTAGCGATGAAGGCATCCACCTGCGCGAGTTCGACGAGCAGGGCATTGAAGAGACCGATGAGTGCACCACCGACAAGGCTCAGGAAGATCACGAGGCGGTAGTCCATTCCGGCGAGCTGCCACTGGAGAGCCATCACCTGCCACAGGCCGACGCCGTAGCCGATCGACAGGTCGATCTTGCCCGCGACCATCGGTATGGTGACGGCGATCGCGAGGATCAACAGGGTCGACTGGCTCGACGCGAGCAGCTGGAAGTTGAGAAGGGTGGCGAAGGTGTCGGGCCGGGCGATCGCGAAGATGATGAACAGTACGACCGTGAGCACCACCATGCCGTAAACCGTGGTGAGTTTGCGGTACCAGGGCGCCGACTTCGGAGGCTCGAGCGCCGTCGATTTCAGCGAGGTGTTCATGGTCATGATGCGCTCCCTTCGAGCACGGTGTTGTCGGGCGCGGAGGTCGGTCGGTCGAGGTCGGATGCCGCGGCGATCAGGTTGGTGATGGTGAGGTCACTGCCCGAGATTTCGGCGACGACCTTGCCGCGACCGAAGACGAGGGCCCGGTGGGCGATGGCGACGACTTCTTCCATGTCGGTCGAGACGACGACGGCGGCGGTTCCCTCACGAGCGGCATCCCTCAATAGCGCGTAGATGTCGGCTTTCGCACCGACATCGACGCCCATCGTGGGTTCCTCCAGCACTACCGCCTTGCGGCCGACACCGAACCAGCGGGCGAGGATAACTTTCTGTTGGTTGCCCCCGGAGAACGTATCAAGTGGCAACTCGGGGTCATTGGGACGCACACCGAAATTGCGGATGTAGTCGCGGGCCGCAGCCTTCTCCACTCCCGGCCCGCGGAATTGCCAGAACTTGCGTCCCCACACCGCCGGATTCAGAAACAGGTTCTCGCGGGCGGACAGGCCCGCACCTACCGCCTCGCTCTCACGGTTGGAGGTGGCGAATCCGACTCCCGACTGCACTGCGACGCGGGGGTTGGTCGGCACGTATGTCGCGTTATCGAGCTGCATCGACCCACTGATGATCCGTGCGTCGCCGGCGATGGCGCGGCCGATCTGTTCGTGGCCGGCTCCACGCAGTCCGCACAGGGCGACGACCTCGCCCCGGTGCACCTGCAGCGAGACCGGCCCGACTTCCGCGACACGGATCTCGTCGAGGCTCAGTCGTACCTCGGTCTGCGGCGCGTCGAAGGTCGGATTGATCGTGTTGTGGCCCACGATCAGATCGACGAGCTCGCCATGGCTCAGCGACGACACGGTGCGGTCGCCGACGACCTGTCCACTGCGCATGACAACGGTGCGGGTCGAGATCTGGTAGATCTCGTCGAGGCGGTGAGAGACGTAGATCATACCCACGCCGGAGTCGCGAAGCCGGCGCAGTACTGTGAACAGACGCTCTACATCCTCTGCCGGTAGTGATGCCGTCGGCTCGTCGAGCACGAGCAGTTTCGGTTTCGAGACCAGGCCGCGAGCGATCGCGAGCAGGCTGCGTTCGGTGCGGGGAAGGTCGAAGACGCGGGCATCGGGATCGATGCCGCCGCCGACGAGGTCGAGGACCTCGGCCGCGCGCTCGCGCACCCCACGATGATCGATGAACCCGAGGCGTTTGGGATATCCGAGAACCTGCGCGATGTTCTCGGCCACGGTCATCCACTCGATGAGCCCGAGGTTCTGGTGGATGAACGAGACGCTCTTGCGGATTTGGCCGCTGGAGAGGTCGGCGCCAGACAGCGTCATCGTGCCGGCATCGGGCCGGTAGACGCCCGCGAGCATCTTGATGACAGTCGACTTTCCTGCCCCATTCTCACCGAGCAGTGAGACGACCTCGCCCTGGTGCACGTCGAAGCTCACGTCCTGTGCCGCCCGCGTGGCGAAGAACGATTTTTCGAGATTCCTCACTTCGAGCAGTGGGATCATTAGTGCTCCTGTTGTCGGGTCGATTTCGGGCAAGGCAATAGCGCGTCTCCGGTGTCCCGGGAAGTCGGATGGGGCGGCGGCGGCCGGTTAGGTTGCCACTCCGGCGAGTTGGCGCGCGAGGTTGCGGAGGTCGAGGATCAGGCGGTCCCGGAGCTGCGGGGTCGCACGATACGACACCATGGTCGAACTCACGGCAGTCGGCTGGCGAAGTCCGGTGATTGCGACGCCGAAGCAGGTGATCCCCGAGGTGTTCTGCTGGTCGTCGATCGAGTAGCCGCGCACCCGGATATCAGAAAGATCGCTCCGCAGTTCGGCCATGGTGCGGTACGAGTGATTGGTCAGTCGCGGCATCTCGGTCACCCGGTCGAGCCGCGCGTTCATCTCGTTCTCGGGCAATGACGCAAGCATCGCTTTACCGAGCGAGGTAACGACGGCCGGAAGTCGGTGGCCGATGTCGGTGGCGAGCCGAACCGGCTGGTTTCCATTGTGGCGCGCGAGGTACAGCACGTCGAGCCCGTCGAGCACGGCGATGAGCGCGGTTTCCTCACGTAGGGTCGGCAGCATAATCGCCAGCCGGCGGAACTCCGATACGAGGTCGGTCGACGAGAGCACGGACTGCCCGAGTTCGAGCACACGGAAGCCGAGCACCCAGCCCCGTGACACCTGCCTCGCCATCCCCGCAGTCTGCAAGGTCGTGAGCAGGTTTGAGACCGAGGACTTGGCCATCCCGGTCTCGCGGGCGATCTCGGAACTCGTGACCGCGCCGTTGTGACGGGCCATGAGATCGAGGATGCGCACGGCGCGCAGCACGGCAGGTACCGGCGAGGTCTCGTCCCGGGCTTGGTTCATGTCGATGAGCACCATCAGCTCACCGCCACACTGGCGCGGAGGGCGATCGCGGCATCCCGAGTGAGGGTGGGAATCGAGTAGAGGCTCGTGGAGGCGACGATGAAGAGTTCGGTGCCGTCGACGCCCCCGAAGCAAAGATTCGCGACCTTCTCCGGTACCGGGATCGTGCCGAGCAGCTCACCGTCGCTCGAGTAGACGAGGATTCCGGTCTCGCTCGAGGTCCAGAGGTTGCCCTCGACATCCACGCGGAAGCCATCGGAGAGGCCCTCGTCGATCACGGCGAAGACGCGACCGTTCTTCGCGCGGCCGTCGACGATATCGTAGGCGCGAATGTGGTGATTGCCGCCGCCGTCGGTGTGGCTGGCCGCCGAAGTGTCGGAGACGTACAGCACGGTCTCGTCGGGGGAGAAGGCCAGGCCGTTCGGCTCCTCGACGTCGATGACGACGGGGCGCGTCTCGCCCGTCGTGCTGTCGTGGCGGAAGACGAAGTGGTCGCCGTACTCGCGCACTCCCGGATGTCCCTCGGTGGCGACGATGATGCCGTAGGGCGGATCGCTGAACCAGATGGATCCGTCGGACGCGACGATCACGTCGTTGGGAGAATTGAGGCGCACCCCGTTGTATGAGTCGACGATCGGGGTGACGACCCCGTGGTCATCTCGTTCGATCCGTCGCAGGCCGTGGGAGCACTGGATGACGGTGCCGTCGAGGTCGAGGGTGCGCCCGTTGGTGTACTCCACCTCGGTGGCGTACACGGAGACCGCCTCGTCCCGGGTCGAGTACTCGAGGATGCGGTTACCTGGGATGTCGCTCCACCGGATGGACTCGGTCTCCGGAAGCCAGACAGCACCCTCCGACCAGGTTGCACCCGATGCGCGAACGATGACTACAGCGTGCTCGGCGATCAGTCCGCCGAGACCGGTCACCTCGCGGGAACGAGCATCCATAGTCACCTCCGTTGGTATTGACCAATAAACCAGTTCCGACGACGCCGCGCAATGTGCTGTTCGAAATACCGAACACCGTCTACCAGAGTGTACGCGCGGGTTTGGCCAGAGAAGAGGAGCAATAGTGTCGACTCATGAACTCTTCAGCTTTCTTCGTCGTCATGGGTGTGAGCGGATCCGGTAAGTCGACGATCGGAGCGGCGCTCGCCACCCGCCTCGGCATCCGTTTCGAGGATGCCGATGACCTGCATCCCGCCGCGAACGTGGCGAAAATGGCCGCCGGCATCGCCCTCACCGACGACGACCGAGCTCCCTGGCTCGCGCTCGTCGGCGCCGAGCTGGCCGCTGCATCCGGGGGTCTCGTAATCGCGTGTTCGGCGCTCAAGCGGGTCTATCGTGAGGCGATCCTTGCGGCAGCGCCCGCCACCCGGTTCGTGTTCCTCGACGGTTCGCGCGGGCTGCTCGAATCGCGGATGCGGCACCGCCACGGCCATTTCATGCCGGCGTCGCTTCTCGATTCGCAGCTCGCCACGCTCGAGCCTCTCGCGGCGGACGAGCCCGGCGTGACGGTTTCCCTCGATGCCGATCCCACTGTCGAACAGATCGTGGGCCTCTTGGTCGAATAGCGCGTCCCGCAACTGCATCGAACCGCGGATCGAGACCCCGTCGATATCCGTGTAAGCTCTCACACTGTACTTCGGCGAGGGATGCCATGCATCCGTTATCGACGCGGTGGATCGGGCACGTGGCTGCTTTCGGCCCCAAGTCTTTCCTCACGCTGATGCGTTCGAGTGGAAACCAATAGACGCGGGCACTGTGCCGAAACACAGAAGGTCCGCGAAGGAGAAGAATGTCTGAGAAGAAAGCTCACAAGGAGCTCACCAATAAGATCGCGGCCGAGTCGCGCACGACCTTCGGCAAGGGAGTCGCTCGCAAGCTCCGCGCTGCCGGCAAGGTCCCCGCTGTCGTCTACGGCCACGGAACCGAACCGCAGCACGTGAGCCTTCCAGCCCACGAGATCGCGCTTCTGCTGCGCAAGGCGAACGCCATCCTGGACCTTCAGCTCGACGGAGGAGCCAACCAGCTCGCCCTCGTCAAGGACGTGCAGAAGGACCCGCTTCGGCAGATCATCGAGCACATCGACCTGATCGTGCTGCGGAAGGGTGAGCGCGTAGAGGTCGATGTCGCGGTCCACGTCACGGGTGAGCCGGTCGCCGGCACTGCGGTCGACCTCGACGCCAAGTCGATCACGATCGAGGCGCTGGCCACAAACATCCCGCAGAATGTTGTGGTCGACGTCGAGGGACTCGAGGCCGGCACCCAGATCTTCGCAAAGGATGTCGTACTGCCCGAGGGGTCGATACTCGTTACCGATCCCGACGTGCTCGTCGTCGCGATCAGCATCCCCGTCGAGCAGGACCTCGGCGAGATTCCAGAGGTCGAGGAATCCGAGGATGCCCCCGCCGAGGAAGCCGACGCCGAGTAGTCACCCTCTTCATCATCTCGCTGCAGTAAGTAGTCCATGGACTCCACTCAGTGGCTCGTCGTCGGGCTCGGTAATCCCGGGCCCGACTACGCCAGCAATCGACACAACGTCGGCCAGATGGTTCTCGCCGAGCTCGCGCACCGCGCCTCGGCATCCTTCCGCTCCCACAAGACCAACTCGACCGTCGCCGAGGGGCGCACGGGGCTCGAGGGTCCGCGGCTCGTGTTGGCCAAGCCCAACAGCTTCATGAATCTCTCCGGTGGACCGGTCGCATCGCTGCTCAACTTCTACAAGTTCGAGCCCGCGCAGCTGATCGTTGTGCACGACGAACTCGATATCCCGTTCGACCGGATCAAACTCAAGTTCGGTGGAGGCCACGGGGGCCACAACGGCATCCGCGACATCATCTCCGCCGTCGGTACCGGCGATTTCACCCGGGTGCGGGTCGGCATCGGACGCCCGCCCGGACGGCAGTCGGCTGCCGACTTCGTACTGCGCGACTTCGGGTCGACCGAGCGCGCCGTACTTCCTAACCTGCTGACGGATGCCGCGGATGCTGTCGAGTCGATCGCCCGCGATGGCCTCACTGCCGCCCAACTGCGTTTCCACACCGTCGCCGAGTAGTCCGCCCCGGAGTCACCCGCGGTGCCTCGCGCGCGACTGAGCCGCGCTGCGGTAATCCCGCGATCGAGTTGTCGGCGCCGGGGTGCCCCGCCATGGGGTGGCCCGCGCCCGAGTAGTCCGTTCCGGGGTGCCGCGCGCAAAGCTCCCCACCACCGACTTTGATCCCCGTTATTGTGCCCCTTTGCATAACTCCTGCAATTTGTGTGCCCCCCGGAGCCGGCCCCCGACTTTCCGGGGTTCCTGCTCCCCCGCTGGCTGATTTTGCAGGAGTTACGCAACCGGCCCTCCCGAGTCGCTTTCCGGGGCGGACTTTCCCGGGCCAGAGCCTGGACGCAGCCCGCTTTCTAAAACGACTTGGTAGTAGTTGTGACTTCCCCGCCGTGAAAGTCACAACTACTACCAAGTCGATTCAGAAAACGGGCTACACCGGAGTTACGGACCTGGCGCGGGCGCAGCTTCGGCCCGGTTGTTACGCCCCAGGATCTCCGTCGTCGTTCTACATAACTCCTGCAATCTGCCGACGGCCGACTTCGAATCCCCGAAATTCCGGGCTCCATCAGGCGCTACCGACAAATTTTGCAGGAGTTATGCAGGGAGACACGGCGAGCACCCGGCACCCGGCACCCCGCACCCGGCACCCGGCACCCCGCACCCCGCCAGAACCCACCACCCCGACATCACCCCCGCGCGGCCCCTGCTCAGGGCGCTGTCACTCCGCACGCGTACACTCCATCAGGTGATACTTTCGGGCTTGAATTCTGCGCTTTTGCGCGCCCACACGTTCGAAAACGCTGTTTCCTGGGCATCTCGCAGCGCGGATTTCTCCCTCGTCGACGGGCTCCGCGCTCCGCTGCTCGCCTCCCTGCTCGCAGCGCGCGCGAAGAAGTCGAACGCCCCCCAGGCCCTCCTCGCGATCGTCGCTACCGGTCGCGATTCGGAATCCCTCCGCTCCGCTCTCGCCAGCGTGATGCCCACCGCGCAGGTCGTGGAGTTCCCCGCTTGGGAGACCCTCCCGCATGAGCGCCTGAGTCCGAGTGCCGAGACCGTCGGCAAGCGCATCCATGCCCTTCGCATCATGCAGCGCTGGCAGGATGCCCCGAAGCATGACCTCGTGATCGTCGCGAGCGTGCGCGCGGCGCTGCAACCACTGGCCGACAATCTCACCAGCATCGAGCCGCTCGCCCTCACTGCTGGCGGCCGCGGATATAACCTCGCCGCCATCAGTCGGCAGCTCGTCGACCTCGCATACTCTCGTGTCGACATGGTTACCCGGCGTGGTGAATTCGCGGTACGCGGCGGCATCCTCGACGTGTTCGCGCCGGTGGCGGAGCATCCGTGGCGCGTGGAGTTCTTCGGAGACGAGGTCGAGCAGATCCGCCAGTTCTCGGTCGCAGACCAGCGTTCGATGGATGAGCCGATCCCCACTGCGGAGCTCCCGCCGAGCCGCGAGTTGTTGCTCAGCGATGCCGTGAAGCAGCGCGCTCGCGAGATGCAGCACGAGTTTCCGAGCCTGAGCCAGATGCTCGCCAAGATCAGCGAGGGCATTCCGGTCGACGGAATGGAATCGTTGGCACCTGCCCTGGTCGACCGGCTAGTGCCGCTCACTTACTACCTGCCGACGGATGCCGCGATCGCGATCCTCGCGCCGGAACGGGTAGCCAGCCGCGCCGTGAGCCTCGTCGAGACCAATCGCGAGTTCCTGAGCGCGGCGTGGAACGCCGCCACCGCGGGCGCGGAATCCCCCATCGATCTCGATTCGGGCGACTTTCTCAGCATTAGTGCGCTGCGGGATGCCGCGGGCTCCCGCGACTGGTGGACGCTGAGCAGTTTCGACTCTGGGGCCGCAGCGCCCGACTCCTCAACGCAACTCGACACCCCAACGCAACTCGAGACCTCGGAGACCTCCGAACTCCGCGATGGCGACCACTACATCCGCATCGACGCCACCACCGTGCCCACCTTCCAGGGCCAGGCTGATGGCGCGATCGACTATGTCGGTGACAAGCTCACGGACGGCTGGACCGTCGCGGTCGTCGCGGCCGGCCACGGCCTGGTCGAACGCGCCGCCGAAGCTCTCGGCGAGCATGGTTTCGCCGCCCGCATCGTCGAGGAGTTCCCAGCACACAGCGAAACCGGTGTCGCCTACCTGCTCTGCGCCTCCGTCGAGCACGGATTCGAGCTGCCGGAGATCAAGTTCGCTCTGCTGAGCGAGAGCGAGTTCTACGGGCGCGCCGCCGGCTATGACGCCCGCCAGGTGAAGAAGTTGGCGAGCCGCCGCAAGAACGTCGTCGACCCGCTGCAGCTCAAGGCCGGCGACTTCGTGGTGCACGAGACTCACGGCATCGGGCGTTTCGCCGAGCTGGTGCAGCGTACCGTCTCCACCGGCGGACGCAACGCCGTAAAGAACAACCGCGAGTACCTGCTGGTCGAATACGCGCCCTCGAAGCGCGGTTATCCCAACGACAAGCTCTACGTTCCCACCGATCAGCTCGATCTGCTCACCCGCTATGTCGGGGGAGAGGCGCCGACGCTCAGCAAGATGGGCGGATCCGAATGGGCGGCCCAAAAGGGACGTGCGCGCAAGGCGGTGCGCGATATCGCCGTCGAGCTCGTCAAGCTCTACTCGGCCCGCATGGCGAGCCGCGGCCACGCCTTCCCACCCGACACCCCCTGGCAGCGTGAGCTCGAGGAGGCATTTCCGTTCGCGGAGACCCCCGATCAGCTCACCACCATCGACGAAGTCAAGGCCGACATGGAGCGGCCCATTCCGATGGACCGCCTCATCTCCGGGGATGTCGGCTACGGCAAGACCGAGGTCGCCGTCCGCGCGGCCTTCAAGGCCGTGCAGGACAGTAAGCAAGTGATCATGCTGGTGCCGACCACCCTGCTCGTGAAGCAGCACATGGAGACGTTTGCCGAGCGCTTCGCGGGCTTCCCGGTGCATCTGCGTGCGCTCAGCCGATTCCAGACCGACAAGGAGTCGAAGGAGACGATCGAGGGCATGGCGGATGGCACGGTAGACGTAGTGATCGGCACCCACCGTCTGCTCAGCCCGAATATCGTGCTGAAGAATCTTGGACTCGTGATCATCGACGAAGAGCAGCGGTTCGGCGTCGAGCACAAGGATGCGCTCAAGAAGCTGAAGACCAACGTCGACATCCTCGCGATGAGCGCGACGCCTATTCCGCGCACGCTGGAGATGGCGGTCACTGGCATTCGCGAGATGTCGACGCTCGCGACTCCGCCGGAGGACCGGCATCCGATCCTCACCTTCGTCGGACCCTACAACGACAAGCAGGTCAGCGCCGCCATCCGCCGCGAACTGTTGCGTGAGGGACAGATCTTCTTCGTGCACAACCGGGTCGCGTCCATCAGCCGGGTGGCATCGCAGCTCGCTGAGCTCGTGCCCGAGGCGCGCATCGCCGTGGCCCACGGACAGTTGCCCGAGCACGTGCTCGAGCAGGTGATGGTGGACTTCTGGGAGCGCAAGTTCGACGTGCTCGTTTCGACGACCATCATCGAGACCGGGCTCGACATCGCCAACGCGAACACACTCATCATCGACCGGGCCGACAAATACGGACTCAGCCAGCTTCACCAGTTGCGCGGTCGCGTCGGGCGCGGGCGCGAGCGCGCCTACGCGTATTTCCTCTACGACGGCGACAAGCCACTCGGCGAGGTCGCCCACGATCGGCTCGCCACGATCGCCGCAAACAACGAGCTCGGTGCAGGCATGCAGGTCGCGCTCAAGGATCTTGAGATTCGCGGGGCCGGCAACCTGCTCGGTGGCGAGCAGTCCGGGCACATCGCCGGAGTCGGATTCGATCTCTACCTTCGCATGATCGGCGAGGCCGTTGCGACCTTCCGCGGGGATGTCGCCGAGGGCCAGACCGAGCTGCGTCTCGAACTTCCGGTGGATGCCCACATTCCCGAGGAATACGTGGAGAGCGAGCGGCTGCGTCTGGAGGCTTACCAGAAGCTCTCGACGGCGGCGTCGCCGACGGCATCCCCCGACTCGATCGATCGGGTACTCGACGAGCTCACCGACCGCTACGGCGAGCCGCCCGCGCAGGTGCTGAACCTCATCGCCGTGTCGCGATTGCGACGGATGGCGCAGAAGGCGGGCCTCTCAGAGGTCGTCACCGCGGGCGGCAACCTCCGCGTCGCGTCGATGGAGCTGCTCGATTCGATCCAGATCCGGCTGCAGCGGATGTTCCCGGGCGCCCGGTACTTCACACAGACGCACTCGGTATCGGTTCCCCTTCCGGTGCGCCAGGGCGTCCCGCTGGCGGATGCCGATCTCATCGAGTGGACCGGCCAGCTGCTCGTCGCCATCTTCGGCGCCGAGCTCAAGGTCGACGCTCCTCTGGTTGAGTAGCTGCCGTCCCCATAGCTGCTGCTCGAGTAGCTGCTGCTCGAGTAGCTTGCTTCCCGTAGCTGCTGGTCGAGTAGTGCGGTCTGCCGCGCGCATCGAGACCCCTCCTCAACGCGTTCCCGCCTGCCCGATTACTCCACCGTGCCCGCCAGCGCACCCGCAGCCTCTGGGCGTGCGCACTACCGTCACGGCATGACATCCATACCCGAACCCCTGGTCGGCGGCGAGCCGGCCCGACTTCTCGCGAACGCCATCCGGAGCTTTCCGATCAGTCTCAGCACAACCGGTGCGCCCCGACTTCATAACATCGCGACCGGTCCGACCCGCGCGATGATTCAGCGCGCCTATGAGCGAATAGAGATCGAGGTGATGGATGACATGGCCAACTGCAGCTGCCCGGGCGAACATCGAACGTTGGATGCGCATGAGTACGAGTGGCTTATCTACAGCGACCTGATGTGGAAGGCGAAGGTCGCACTCAGGGAGACCCACAGGGTGGAGTCCCTGTGGTCGAGCTGACGATTCTCGGCTAAATCCCAATACAGAATTGTTTCAGGGGGAGCCCGCAGATCGCAGTTCGGTTACCCGACGACCTGGTGGAGTTTCTGGATGAGTTGATCGCGAGCGGTGCCGAAGCGAGTCGGGCCTCCATCGTCACCCGGGCGCTGATACGCGAGAAGCGTTGGGTGGGAGCACTCCCGGGCGGCGACATCCTCGAGCGGCTTCGGCCCGCAGATAAGGAACTGGAACCGCTGGCACCCAAGTCACCCAGGTCACCCAAGTCACCCAAGTCACCCATGTCACCCAAGTCACCCAGGTCATCGACTGATGCGCCCCATCCATCTCCCCTCGCAGAACTCTCCCCACCCGAAACTTATCCACAGATCGCCAGATTGCCCGCTAGCCTCCATCGCCACCCGGTCACACTTGCCGCATGACAGTGATCCTCAAGGCAAACGGCCCCGCAGACCTCCTCGCGATGGCGCCACCGATGGTCGGCTTCCAGCCGCGCAACAGCGTCGTTCTTGTCGCCTTCCGCGGCAAACGCACCTGTGGCGCAATGCGGTTCGACCTCCCGGCATCCGCCAATCCGGTCGTCCACAAGCGCGTCGTCACGACCATCGTCGGCATGTTCTGCAAGCTCCCTGAGGTGGATGCTGCGGTGGTGATCGTCTACACCGACGATGAGTTCGGTGGCGGAGACACTGTTCCGCGGGCGGCTTTTGCCGACGTGATCCAGCGTCGGCTCGTGCTCTCGGGCTTCGAGGTGCGCGAGTCGATCTGCCATGCGGCGGATGGTTGGGCATCCTATTTTGAACCCGACATCCCGGTGGGCGGTCATCCGCTGGCTCAGATCGCCGTTTCGGCGGTCGCTCGGGCGATCGATGACCAGCACGACGCATTTCCTCCTCTGGCGGCGATGATCGACCGCGTCCCTCGCGCGGATAAATCGCAGCGGTCACGAATGTCACAACGTCTCGAGGCCTACGAGAAGGTGAGGTCGAGCATCCAGCGCAACGCGGAGCAGCACCCGCCGTGCGTACTCGACATCCTCCAAGACCTTCCTCTCTTCGCGGAAGGGGCATTGATGTGGGACGCTGCCAAACTCGACGACTGCGGCGCCCTCCTGGTCTTCGCGCTTCAGGGGCCACCTATTCGCGACCTCGTGATGCTGCAGTGGGCATTCGGTCTCGAGGTTGGCGACCGGCAATGGGGCGAGGATCTTCAGGACGACAGTCTCGACGGGCCGAACGCCGACCTTGCCAACCTGCTGTTGGGCATCGGTCCGCGCCCCGATCCGCGTCGCATCGAGGGCGCCATTGCGCTGCTGATCGAACTCACATCGCGGGTGGATGACTCGAGGCGACCACCGCTACTCTGCATGCTCGCCTGGCTGAACTGGGCGCTGGGCCACGGCTCTCAAGCCGGGCTGCATCTCGACGAAGCCCGTGCGATTGTGCCCAGCTACTCGATGGCGCAACTGTTGAATTCGATGACTCGCACCGGCCTCATGCCCGAGTGGGCCTCCGAGGCCCACTCGGTCGACCCCCTGCTGGTCGAGTAGGTCGCTCCAGTGACCGTGTCGAGACCCGCCGCGGGTTCGCCAACTTCTGCTGGTCGAGTAGGTCGCTGCAGCGACCGTGTCGAG
>JBKJLH010000056.1:0-9675 GCA_046597035.1 Lacisediminihabitans sp. | reverse complement strand
CTGGCGCTCCTACTCGACCAGCAAGAACAGCTCGGTCTCGACACGTCGCTGGCGCTCCTACTCGACCAGCAAGAACAACACGGTCTCGACACGTCGCTGGCGCTCCTACTCGACCAGCAAGAACAACACAGTCTCGACACGTCGCTGGCGCTCCTACTCGACCAGCAAGAACCGCACGGTCTCGACACGTCGCGGGCGCTCCTACTCGACCAGCAGAAGCGCACGGTCTCGACACGTCGCTGGCGCTCCTACTCGACCAGCAAGAACAGAGCTGGCCCGGCGAAGTATGCCGGTTAGAACCAGTCGCTATTGCGGATGGCCTGCATCGCCTCACGGCGGAGGCCCTTCTCGAGTCCCTCGATGTAGAGCCTGCCATCAAGGTGGTCGGTCTCGTGCTGCAGTGCCTGGGCCATCACTCCCTCGCCGCTCAGCTCGATCGGCTTGCCGTCGAGATCGACACCCGTGACCCGGGCAAACGGATACCGCAGCCGCTCGAAATAGAAGCCGGGCACCGAAAGGCAGCCCTCCTCGACGAGCGCTGGCTCCCCCGATAACTCGATGACCACCGGGTTGATGATGTAGCCGACCTGACCGTCTACGTTGTAGCTGAAGGCACGCTGGTTGACACCGATCTGCGGTGCGGCAACGCCGGCGCGGCCCGGCATCTTCACGGTGTCGATGAGATCCTCGATGAGCCCGGTGACGTCATCCGTCGGTCGGATCGGGTCTGAAACGGTCTTCAGCACCGGATCGCCGAAGATGCGGATCTGTCGCTCGGTCATGCGGAAGTGCTCGCTTTCGAAAGAGGTGGGTGATGGCGCCGGTGACTGTTGGCCAGCCGTTCGAGTGTGGTCGCTCGCCTCTACTTGCTCAGGCGCCCTGCCGAGCAGGCAGACCGTCGACGACGAGCGCAGCAAGCTCGCGGGCGGATGCCTTCGTTAGTGGCTTGAGATCGCGATAGTTGATCACGGAGCCGGCAGCGAGTTGCGGGTCGTAGGGGATGCGCACGATCTCGCGTACCCGCGACTTGAAGTGTGCCTCGATCTCTTCCAGCTTCACGAGGTTGGTGCCCTGGGTCGCGGTGTTCAGAGCGACCACCGCGTTCTTCACCAGGTCCTGGTATCCGTTCGCTTCGAGCCAGGTGAGAGTCTCGGATGCGAGGCGGGCCTCATCGACGCTGCCGCCGGACACGATCACCACCGAGTCGGCGCGCTGCAGGGTTGCCCGCATCACCGAGTGTACGATACCGGTGCCGCAGTCCGTGAGCACGATCGAGTAGAAGCGCGCTGCGAGATCTGCGACCACGTTGTAGTCGTTCTCGTCGAACGCTTCAGAGAGCAGCGGATCGGTGTCGGACGCGAGAATATCGAGCCGCGTCTCATCTCGCGAGACCATTGTGGTGAAGTCGTTGAAGCTGTTGATGGTCGGCGCGAGGGTGACGACATCCCTCACCGTCGAACGTGTCTGCTTGTTGACGCGCTCGGACAGCGTTCCTCGGTCCGGGTTGGCATCGATCGCGATAATGCGGTCTTCGCGGATGTCGCTGAGCGCCATCCCGAGCAGTGCCGTGATCGTGGTCTTTCCGACGCCGCCTTTGCGGGTGAGCACCGGTATGAAACGGGCACCTCCCTCGAACCTCTTGTCGACGCGCGCCTCCATAGCCTTGCGGGCGAGAACCTTCGGGGAGTCCCCGCGATTCACCAGATGAAGGGTGGCGGCATAGAGGAAGGCGTTGAGCCCGCCCTCCGGCGTGACCCGCTTTCTGCGGCGAGCATCGATCAGCCGGTCGGCGGTGAGCATGTTAGCGGGTTCTGGCGTGTTGGAAACCTCACCGCGGGCGCGCTCCCGACGGCCGAGATCGCGGCGACTGAGAGCGCGGTCGTCGTTGGTCGGCAGCTCCGGAATGGCGGCCGGCACCGGCACGGGTTCTGGCAGCGGCGGCGGGGCAACGACGGCGATGGACATCGTAGAGGGCTGAGTCACCTCGACCGAACCGGGATTCACCGGCACTTCGACGATCGCCACCGCGAGCTCGTCGTCGGGCGCGGCGTGCACCGTATTCGGCAGGCTCACCTCAATCAACAGGCTTTGCGGAAGGGTCGCGGCGAGATCTTCCGCCGGGCCGTCAGCGAAGTCGTAGCCCGCTTCGGATTCCGAGAGCGGATTGTGGCTCTCTGAGTCTCTGCCTCTGGTCGACATACCTGTAACCCTTCGTGTGCTGGAATTCGCGCTGCAACAACCCCCCACCATACCGCGGGGTGCGACGTGCGCCGTTTGGGGCGACTGTACGCGCGATCAGTCCGGTTGTCTCAGGCGGGTTCGATCACGACCAGGAGGTCGCCGGCATCCACCTGCTGGGTGCGCGGGATGGCGAGCCTTCGGACAATGCCTGCAACGGATGCCGTGATGGCCGCCTCCATTTTCATGGCTTCGATGGACGCGACGCTCTGCCCGACCGCGACGGTGTCACCTTCGGCGACCTGCAGGGTGACCACGCCCGAGAACGGCGCCGCGACCTGCCCGGCGACAGTGGTATCCGCCTTTTCTGCGGCCGTGCTGTCGACGGCGATTCCGCGATCCCGAGCGAAGACGGGACGCATCTGGCCATTGATAACGGTCATCACCGTGCGCATGCCCTTGTCATCGGCGTCACCGATGGCCTCGAGCCCGATGTAGAGGCTCACGCCCTTTTCGATGTCGATCACATGTTCCTGGCCCTGGCGCAATCCGTAGAGATAATCGACGGTGTCGATGACAGAAAGGTCGCCGTACTGCTCGCGCACCGCTTCGAACGCCTTGGTCGGCGCGGCGAAGAGCAGGCGGTTGAGGGTGGAACGTCGCGATTCGGCATTGCCGGCGAGACCTGCGCGGTCGTCATCCGTTATCTCCTCGACGCCGATCTTCACCGTGCGCCCCGCGAGTACTTTCGAGCGGAACGGCTCGGGCCATCCGCCCGGAAGGTCACCGAGTTCACCGGCCATGAATCCGACAACCGAGTCGGGGATGTCGTACCGGTCGGGGTTCTGCTCGAAGTCGGCCGGATCGGCGTTCGCTGCGGCGAGGGCGAGGGCGAGGTCGCCAACCACCTTCGACGACGGGGTGACCTTCGGCGGGCGCCCGAGCATCGTGTTGGCCGCGGCATAGAGATCTTCGATCTTCTCGAAGTGATCGGCCAGGCCGAGCGCGATGGCCTGCTGGCGCAGGTTCGAGAGTTGGCCCCCGGGGATCTCGTGGTGATAGACGCGGCCCGTCGGACCCGGTAACCCGGACTCGAAGGGTTTGTAGGCGTGGCGCACGGCCTCCCAGTAGGGCTCGAGATCGGAGACGGACTGCAACGAGATGCCGGTGTCGCGCTCGGTGTGGGCGAGGGCGGCGACAAGGGCGGATGCGGAGGGCTGGCTGGTCGTGCCGGCCATCGGCGCGCTCGCGACATCGACCGCGTCTGCTCCAGCCCGGCTGGCAGCGAGCAGGGTGGCGAGTTGGCCGCCCGCAGTGTCATGGGTGTGAACGTGCACCGGAAGGTCGAAGCGGTCCCTGAGCGCCGTGACGAGCTTCTCGGCGGCGCTTGCGCGAAGCAGTCCCGCCATGTCCTTGATGGCGATGATGTGTGCGCCGGCATCCACGATCTGCTCTGCGAGTCTCAGGTAGTAGTCGAGGGTGTACAGGTCCTCCGCCGGATCGAGCAGGTCGCCGGTGTAGCAGAGGGCGACCTCGGCGACGGCAGAGCCGGATTCCAACACCGAGTCGATGGCCGGACGCATCTGGGAGACATCGTTCAGGGCGTCGAAGATGCGGAAGATATCGACGCCGGTGGAGGCCGCTTCCCGCACGAATGCATCCGTGACCTCGGTCGGATACGGCGTGTACCCCACGGTATTGCGGCCGCGCAGCAGCATCTGGATGGCGATGTTCGGCAGCGACTCGCGCAGGGCGGCGAGGCGGTCCCAGGGGTTTTCTCCGAGGAAGCGGAGGGCGACGTCGTAGGTCGCACCGCCCCAGGCCTCCACGGACAGCAGTTGCGGGGTCATGCGCGCGACATAGGGTGCCACGGCCACGAGATCCTTGGTACGAACGCGCGTGGCCAGAAGCGACTGGTGGGCGTCGCGGAAGGTGGTCTCGGTTACGGCGAGAGCGGTCTGTGAACGCAGGGCGGAGGCGAATCCGACCGGACCGAGTTCGAGGAGGCGCTGGCGCGATCCGGCCGGTGCGGGCTGGCTGAGGTCGATGTCCGGCAGCTTCAGCGCCGGACTGAGGATGCCCGCCCCATCGCCGTTCGGACGATTGACCGTGACATCCGCAAGCCAGTTGAGGATCTTGGTGCCCCGGTCCTTCGACTGGTAGGTGTCGAAAAGCTCCGGGCGCTCCTCGATAAAGGAGGTGCTGAGGTCCCCGGCCTGAAACGAGGGATCGTCGAGCACAGCCTGAAGGAAGGGGATATTGGTAGAGACACCGCGGATGCGGAACTCCGCGAGTCCGCGCTTTGCCCGCGCCACCGCGGCCGGAAAGTCCCGTCCCCGGCAGGTCATTTTCACAAGCATGGAGTCAAAGTGCGGACTGATCTGGGTGCCCGGGTTGATCGTGCCGCCATCGAGACGAATACCGCCACCGCCCGGCGAGCGGTAGGTCGTGATCTTCCCCGTGTCGGGGCGGAATCCCGCGGCCGGGTCCTCGGTCGTGATGCGGCACTGGAGGGCCGCGCCGCGCAAGTGGATGTCTTCCTGCTGCAGCCCGAGCTCGGCCAGGGACTGACCGAAGGCGATGCGCATTTGGGACTGGACGAGGTCGACGTCGGTGACCTCTTCGGTCACGGTGTGCTCCACCTGGATTCGCGGATTCATCTCGATGAACACGTGCTGGCCCTTACGGTCGCCCGCGGTGTCGAGCAGAAACTCGACGGTGCCGGCATTGACGTAGCCGATCGACTTCGCGAAGGCGATGGCGTCGCGATACATCGCCTGGCGGGTCACCTCGTCGAGGTTCGGGGCGGGGGCGATCTCGATCACCTTCTGGTGGCGACGCTGCACCGAGCAGTCGCGCTCGAACAGGTGCACGGTTTCTCCCGTGGCATCCGCCAAGATCTGCACCTCGATGTGGCGCGGACGCACTACAGCCTGCTCGAGGAACATTGTCGGATCGCCGAAGGCACTGTCGGCCTCGCGCATGGCCTCGAGGAGAGCGGCGCGCAGGTCGTCCTTCTTCTGGACCCGGCGCATCCCCCGTCCGCCGCCTCCGGCGACCGCCTTGGCGAAGAGGGGGAAGCCGATCGTATCGGCACCGGCGACCAGCTCGTCGACGTCCTTGGAGGCCGGGGTCGAGGCGAGGACCGGCACCCCGGCGGCGATCGCGTACTCCTTCGCCGTCACCTTGTTGCCTGCCATCTCCAGCACGCTCTGGCCAGGGCCGATGAAGGTGATGCCCGCGGCCGCGGCCGCTTCGGCGAGTTCGGGATTCTCGGAGAGAAATCCGTAGCCGGGGTAGATGGCATCCGCACCACATTCGAGGGCGACACGGATAATTTCCGAGACATCCAGGTACGCCCGCACCGGATGCCCGGGTTCGCCGATCTGATAGGCCTCATCTGCCTTGAGCCGATGCATCGAATTGCGGTCTTCGTAGGGGAAGACGGCGACCGTCTGGGCACCGAGTTCATAGGCGGCACGAAAAGCGCGGATGGCGATTTCGCCACGATTGGCCACGAGGATCTTGGTGAACATCTGGTCCTTTCGAATCTCCGGCCAGCTTAGAGCCGAGGGACGCGGTCGATTCCCCGTCAGGGTGCTGTGCAGCGCCCAAGATTTAGGTTCTTTAAGAGTAGTGAAGGTATCGTGGTCCCTTGTGCATGTACTCAGCGTCAGCTCTCTCAAGGGTGGGGTCGGAAAGACGACGGTGACCCTCGGGCTGGCCTCTGCGGCCTTCTCAAAGGGGTTACGAACCCTCGTCGTGGATCTCGATCCCCAGTCTGATGTGTCGACCGGAATGGACATCAACGTCGCCGGTCACCTCAATGTGGCGGATGTGCTTGCGTCTCCGAAGGAGAAGATCGTGCGTGCCGCGATCGTTCCGAGCGGCTGGACCAAAGGCCGCGCTGGCACGATCGATGTGATGATCGGCAGCCCGGCAGCGATTAACTTCGACGGCCCGCATCCGAGTATCAAAGACATCTGGAAACTCGAGGAAGCCCTCTCCACCGTCGAAACGGACTACGACCTCGTGCTCATCGACTGCGCTCCCTCGCTCAATGCGCTCACCCGCACCGCCTGGGCCGCCTCGGATCGCGTAACCGTCGTGACAGAACCTGGCCTCTTCTCCGTCGCCGCCGCCGACCGTGCCCTGCGCGCCATCGAAGAGATCCGTCGCGGACTCTCCCCCCGGCTCCAGCCCCTCGGTATCATCGTGAACCGTGCCCGGGTTCAGTCTCTCGAGCATCAGTTCCGCATCAAGGAACTCCGCGACATGTTCGGTCCGTTGGTACTCAGCCCCCAGTTGCCCGAGCGCACCTCGCTGCAGCAGGCCCAGGGGGCCGCGAAACCCCTCCACGTCTGGCCGGGTGAGAGCGCGCAGGAAATGGCCCACAACTTCGACCTGCTTCTCGACCGAGTGCTGCGCACCGCGAAGATCGGCGAGTACGCGGTCACCGCGTAGCTCGCTCCCGCGCCCGTCACCCCCATCGGGCTTCACCGGCCCCGAACCATCCGGAACCGTGACCTTCAGGCGGATTCTCCGCCGCCCTGTTCGAAATGCAGGAGTTTCTGTGACGGATGTTGCGCATGAGCCTCAGCTGCCCCTCGCGTAACACCCACTCCTGCATTTCGTGCGGGGAACGGGCGGGGAACGGGCGGGGAACCAGCCGAAAGCGTGCGGGAACCCTGCGCGGAATACCGGAGCGTCCGCGCGGCCCTGCGGAAACGGAAGGGACGCTAGGAGGCGCGGGTGGCTCGGCGAGCGGCGAGTTCGTCCGCGACATCCGGACGCTCGGCGTCGAGCTCCACGAGGCTGTTCTCGACCTCGCGAAGCACCTTGCCGACGGCGATGCCGAACACTCCCTGGCCGCGGCTGACCAGGTCGATGACCTCGTCATTGGAGGTGCAGAGATAGACACTCGCTCCATCGCTCATCAGCGTCGTCTGGGCGAGGTCGCTCACTCCGGACTCGCGCAGCTGATTCACCGCGGTGCGGATCTGCTGCAAAGAGATTCCGGTGTCGAGCAATCGCTTGACGAGCTTGAGTACGAGGATGTCGCGAAAGCCATAGAGGCGCTGTGAGCCGGATCCCGCAGCACCACGGACCGTCGGCTCGACGAGCTCGGTGCGGGCCCAGTAGTCCAGTTGACGGTAGCTGATGCCAGCGGCACGCGCTGCCACCGCTCCGCGGTATCCGGCGGTGTCATCGAGATCGGGAAGGCCGTCGGTGAAGAGCAGTCCGAGGTCGTAACGAGAGTCCTCGTTACGGGTACTGAGCTCACTCATTTGACTGCCTTCCACCTGTTGTCGACCACCCTCAACTCTCAAGGAGTGGTTGATACTTCTGTCTCGACCCACGTTACCGAGAGGACCACCCGGTTGGGCCGCATTCGCGATCCGAGGCGTCGGCGTGTCGGTCTGATTGCACTCGCGACGTCGAAGATCGGAGTTTCAGCTTAGGGGTCGAGGCGCGACAGCGCCGAGCGAATCAGGCTCGATCGCACGATCTCGAGCTGCCCGGCGATCTCGCGCGCGAGTTCGCCCGCCTTGGCCCGGCTCGACGCGTCTTTTCGTCGCGCGACCGGGATCAGGGCGCTCTCGATGAGTCCGAGCTCCCGTTCGGCCGACGCTCGGAATCCACGGAGGTGACGCGGCTCAATACCGGAGCGCTGCAGCTCCACGAGCGACGTGAGCACGGCGAGGGACTCCTCGCCGTAGTGATCTGCGGGGGCGACGAGGGAAGATGAGACCGCGTCGTTGAGCAGCTGCGGCGTTGCCCCGGCCTCGCGAACCAGCTCGTCGCGCGACATCCGCCGTTCCACCGAGAGGATGGATGGCGAACCAAAAGTCGAACCACCGGGAAGAACCGGTGGGCGGCCGGCGTCCAATTCGTCGAGGTAACCGCGGATCACCTTGAGCGGCAGGTAGTGATCGCGCTGCATCGTGAGCACGAAACGCAGCCGGTCGAGGTCGCTCGGTGAGAACTTGCGGTACCCGGATTCGGTGCGGGCGGGTGAAATGAGGTGGCGCTCCTCGAGAAAGCGGAGTTTCGAGGGCGTGAGGTCGGGAAATTCCGCCGTAAGACGGGCGAGCACCTGCCCGATACTCAGCAGCGGTGCAGCGCTCGGCGTGCGGGCCTGGGCTAACGCGCGGGGCACTACTTGCTCGCCTGGTGCGCGAGATCCAGTCGGGAGGCGTAGAAGGTGAGGCGGAACTTTCCAACCTGCACCTCCGCCCCATCGCGAAGCAGTGCGGTGTCGATTCGCACGCCGTCAAAGTAGGTGCCGTTCAGCGAGCCGAGATCCTTGATCTCGAACGCGGTGCCGTGGCGAAGAAATTCGGTATGGCGCCTCGACACGGTCACATCGTCGAGAAGGATGTCCGCATCCGGATGGCGTCCCGCGGTGGTGACATCAGTGTCGAGGAGGAATCGTGCGCCCGTATTCGGGCCGCGACGTACGACGAGAAGGGCCGATCCTGAGGGAAGAGCAGCGATTGCCGACTTCTCTTCCGGCGATACTTCCCCCTCGAGCGCCGCCAGCTGGGCCTCGAAGTCGGTGGTCAAGTGGAGCGTGGTATCGGTCTCGCGCGGACGATCCTCTGCTGCGTCATCCTGGTTGCCCGGGTCGACCATCTCGCACCTCCAATATTCGCCGAGCTCTCACGAGCGGCGCGTGTCTGGTCGTCATCGGGTGACGACCTTTGCTAGCGACTCAGCGTATCTGATTCGGTCACCCCACCGGAGCGCGGAATTCTTGCAACGCGCACCGTCTCACGCAGGTAGATGACGCCAGCCCACCAATACAGGAAGGCTCCCCACAGGGCGAACGCCCATCCGAACGGCACGGTGACCCCGGCGACGACGGGGAACGCCTGCCCGATCATCAGGATCGGCAGCGCGTAGAACAGGCAAAAGGTGGCCACCTTACCGAGGTGATGAACGGGAAGCGGGCCATAACCGTAATTGGCGAGAGTCACGCCGAGAACCGCGAGCATCACGTCGCGACCGACGATCACGATCACGAGCCACCATGGGATTACGCCGCGAACCGCGAGACCGATGAGAGCGGTGAAGATGAAGAGTCGATCCGCCGCGGGATCGAGCAACTGGCCGAGGCGGGTGACTTGGTTGAGCCGGCGGGCGATAATCCCGTCGAGGAAGTCGGTGATACTCGAGATCACGAGCACGAGAAGGGCGAGACCGTCTTCCCCGCGCACGATGAGCACAAGGAACACCGGCACGAGCAGCAGCCGGACGAAGCTCAGGATGTTGGGGATCGTGAGGATGCGAGAACTCACCGGGTAGCGCTGCTGGAGTTCCACTCCGTCAGCTTATCGGCGACCGGGCCAGCTGAGGATTCGCTGCATGCGAACTCTGGTGAGGGCCATCAGCCGGGCCGTGCTGGACCTTCGATGATCTGCGGGGTGTTTGCGAGTGTTCGACGGGGGCTTTCGGTAGCGTGTCACCATGTCATGTATCCGTTTCAACACACCC
>JBKJLH010000102.1:0-24823 GCA_046597035.1 Lacisediminihabitans sp. | reverse complement strand
CAATCCTCGATAGCTCAATTGGCAGAGCATCGCACTGTTAATGCGGCGGTTCTTGGTTCGAGTCCAAGTCGGGGAGCTCGATTGCCGCACGGGGCTCCACCCCCTGCGGCTTTCGTCATTAACGACGACTCCCGGGTTTGCTGCGCCGAATCCGCCAGTACTCCCGGGGGAGTAGTGGCAAGACTTCTCCGAGCGGATGCCGCGGCCACAACCCGCAACTACGATCGGTTCATGCCTCACGGTCTCTTCTCTAGCGCCGGATGGCCCTTCGCCAGCGCAGGGCGTACCCAGCGGCGCAGCCTCCGTCATAGCGAGCGGGATATCGAGTATTGGCACCCGCCCTGGCAAGAAATGGAGGCCGGGCATGCTCGGCAAAAAAATTCTGCCGGTGCGCGATGGATGCGCTTGATCCTGCCGGTAGTCCTCTCCCTTATCGTGCAGATTCCGGCGGTGTTCTTCACCGTGCGACCGGGCATTGGTCTTGAGCGCACCGGAGTCTTCACCGACGCGAGGATGCTGGCGGTAAGCCTCGCTCTCGCGCTCGTCGGCCCACTCGCGCTTCTTGCGGCACGCCGCTTCCCCGGTCCCGTGGTCGCGATTACCGCTGCGGCCGGAGGAACGGACCTCTTGCTGTTCAGCAACTCCGACCATCCGCCCTACCTCGCGTTGGCCTTCGCCATCGTGTCGGCGGTGGTGCGGGGAGCGCGCATCTGGGCTTGGATCTCGGTCGGGGCAGCCTGGATCCTCGCCATTGTCATTTCGCTCTTCATCGGGCTCGACGTTTCGCCCCCACGGATCGCAGCGGTAACCCTCGGCATCCTGATCGTGCTCGGTATCGGAGAAGGGATGCGATCGCGACGGGAGCAGTTCGCGGAAATTTCGCGCCGTTTTGCCGAGCGAAAGCAGTCCGAAGTGCAGGCCGAACGCGTTCGGATCGCCCGAGAACTTCACGACGTGCTCGCCCACTCGCTCAGCCAGATCAACGTGCAGGCAGGAGTCGGACTCCATCTCATGGATAAGCAGCCGGAGAAGGCCAAGGCAGCCCTTGCGAGTATCAGGGAATCGAGTAAGACCGCCCTCGACGAGGTGCGCTCAGTGCTGGGGATCCTCCGTGCCGAGGCAGGTGCCGATCCGAGTGCGCCACTGGTGCCGGAGCCGGACCTCTCCCGCCTCGACGGTCTCGCCGCCTCGATCGCCGCCCAGGGGGTGGCCGTCGACGTGCGCAACTTGATCGAGACCGTGCCGAGCGCGGCCGCTCAGCTCGCGCTCTATCGCATCGCCCAGGAATCGCTGACAAACGTGTTGCGGCATGCGCGGGCGACCGCGGTGACACTGATCGCCCGAGATGATGGAGACGGTTACCGGCTCGAGATCACCGACAACGGCACCGGCAGTCCCCCGCGCGCCGAGACCGGGGGCCGCGGCCTTCTCGGCATGCACGAACGTGCGGAATTGCTCGGGGGGAGCCTCACCGCCGGTCCGATCGAAGGCGGAGGATTCAGAGTCGTCGCCCGCATTCCGCAGGGTGACGGACCATCCGCCGCACAAGTTCCGGTTGCACCGGTTGCTGTCGCTCCGGTTCCGCCCGTTTCGGAGGGCACCCGATGATCCGCGTCGTCATCGCCGATGACCAGCAGCTCATTCGCGGCGGCTTTCGTTCACTGCTCGAAGCGGAGTCGGATCTCGATGTCGTCGGCGAAGCCGGGACCGGAGCAGAGGCAGTCGCGCTCGTCACCCGCGAGAAGCCGGATGTTGTACTCATGGACATTCGCATGCCCGACGGCGACGGGTTGTGGGCCACCGAACAGATCGTGGCGAACCCGGCCCTCGTCGCCACCCACATCGTGATCGTGACGACCTTCGAGCTCGACGAGTACGTCGCGCAGGCGATCCGTGCTGGCGCGAGCGGTTTTCTGGTGAAGGACACCGAGCCGGAGGAGCTGATCCGAGCAGTTCGGGTGGTCGCGGGTGGTGAAGCCCTACTCTCACCCGGCGTCACCAAACGGCTATTGGAACGGGTCGCCGGCACTCTGAAGGATGCTCCGGATACCTCCACGCTCACCGTGTTGACCGACCGTGAGCGGGAGGTGCTCGGACTGGTCGGGCACGGCCTCACCAACGACGAAATCGGTCGCCGGCTGTTCCTGAGCCCGCTTACCGCAAAGACCCATGTCTCGCGCATCATGTCCAAGCTGCTGGCGCGAGACCGGGTGCAACTCGTCGTCGTCGCCTATGAGACCGGGCTCGTGCGCGCCGGTTACCCGGAGTAACGCGGAGCACTTCGTCGGTCCTGAGGTCGGCGGTTTCGGAGTCTTGATCCTGCTCGTTCCACTGCTCTGGATCGTGCTCTGCGCGATGATCTTCTTCATCGCCGATCTCCCATCGCCAATCGGCGTCCCGCCGCAGGGTTCGCCGAGGGCGGAGGCGGGGTCACCCGGCTTCGCCGGCACACGCTGGAGTGGGCATCGGGTCAGTCCGTCGCGCTCGCCTCGAAGTGCGTCGGGCGCTGTCGAGCCAAGCTGCCGGTGGCGTGCCGCGGTCCGCAGCCCACGAGTGGGCACATCGCTGCCTCCGGTTCGCGCTAGCCTCGAGTTGAGCACGCCGTTGTCTACCCGCCGTTGACTACACGCCGATGTCTACATGCCGATGTCTACACGCCGTTGTCCATACCCCGTTATCAGCCTGAGGGAGAGCAGAATGAACACCTGGCTGCAGCTGCATTCGATGCTGGTGATGCTGGTGCTCGCCGCCACCTCCGCCATCTTCCTCGTACTCACCGCGCTGTTCCTCGTCTTGTGGATCCGGGCCGCTCGTCAACGTCGCCGCCAGTATTTCGCCAGGGTGGACGCCGAACGGGACAACCTCGATCTCGAAGCATCCCTGCAGGAGCAACTCGCGAAGCTTCGCATCGTGCGCGAACTGCACGAGGTGGCAGTGCACTCCGTCTCTACGATCGTGAGTCAGGCGGATGGCGCGCAGTACGCCGCGACGACGGATACCGGAGCCGCGGTGCGCGCATCGGCCACCATCGCGGAAGCGGCCCGCTCGACTCTCGCCGATCTCCGCCGCGTGATGACCGTGGTCGGGGGCACGGTCGACGAGTCCCTGCCGGAACCCCGCGCCGAAATGACACGTGAGCTCTTCGACCTGATGAGGGACGCGGGCCTTGAGATCACCTATGTGGAGAATGGAGAGCCTTTCGCCCTGAGCGAAGGCCCGCAGTTGGCCGTATTCCGCATTACGCAGGAATCGCTGTCTAATGCGCTGAAATACGGCGGTGTCGGTACTCGAGTGCGCATCAGCGCCACCTGGACCGATGAAGGACTCCAGGTCGTGATCGACGACGACGGTGTGCGGGCCGCTGCTCGCCGCGAAGGTCTCGATCCCGACAAGCTCGCGCAGAGCCGCACGTATACCTTTCAGGATGACCTGAACGCGCTCACCGAGGTCGTTGTCGGCCCGGGTATGAGCGAAATGCGGGAGCGCGCCGCTCTGTACCGGGGAATCCTCACCGCGAAAATGCTGCCCGGTGTCGGGTTCACGGTATCGGCCGTCTTCCCCTCGATCCGCTATGACAATGGCGTGCACGGAGTGAACCTGCGCGATGGCCAGGACTGACCCCGACTCCGCCGACGAGGATCGCGCCGTCGTCCGCACCGGCGTTGCAGTCGGGCTCTCCGCGGCCGCCTACGGCATCTCCTACGGAGCCCTTGCCGTTGCCGCTGGACTCGATGTGTGGCAGACCTGCGTAATGAGTCTGCTCATGTTCACCGGGGGATCCCAGTTCGCCCTCGTCGGAGTCATCGCCACCGGGGGAGTGGCCGCCGGGCCCGCGGCGATCGCGAGCGCAGCGATCCTCGGTATCCGCAACGGGATCTACGGCATCCGGGTGGCTCCGATTATCGGCGCCGGTCGCTGGCGCCGATTCGCGGCGGCGTGGGTGACGATCGATGAGTCCACCGCTGTCGCCACTACGCAGCCCACCCTTCGCACCCAGCGCATCGGCTTCTGGGTGACCGCGTTATCGGTTTTTATCGGCTGGAACCTCACCTCGCTCATTGGTGCGCTCATCGGTAATGCCCTCGGAGACGTGCGCCTGTATGGTCTGGATGCCGCCGCCGCCGCCGCCTTCCTCGGGTTGCTGTGGCCTCGCTTACGCCAACTTCAGACGATTGCCGTCGCGACCGCCGCGGCCGTCATCGCCGCGGCGACTACCCCGATGCTGATCCCCGGATTGCCGGTGCTCGTCGCGGGTGTGGTCGCAATCGTCGTTGGAGCCTTCAACTGGTTCGGTGGCCCCGGGCCACAGCCGGAACCAGCGGGTATCCCCACATGACCTGCCGCGCTGGCGGCGTCGGGTGGCCGTCATGAACCTGTGGCTCATAGTGATCATCGCGTCGCTCGCGTGCCTTTCGCTGAAGGTGGCGGGCTATCTCGTGCCGGCCTCCTTCCTGGAGAAGCCCGCGCCCGCCAGAATCGCCAACCTGCTCACAGTGGCCTTGCTGGCTGCTCTGATCGCGGTACAGACACTCGGATCCGGCACACGTATCGTCTTCGATGCGCGCCTCCCCGCGCTGGCCGTCGCGGCTGTGCTACTGGCGCTGCGAGCCCCATTCATCATCGTCGTGATTGCCGCCGCAGTATCGGCCGCTTTCATACGTTCACTGTTATAGGCCAAACCCAGTTCGAGACCGACCCTGTTCGATACCAGCAGGGTTCTAGACCAACGCACCCGCCGCTAGCAGGTCGCGCAGTGCCGCACTTTTCGACGGCATGAATCGCCGTCGCCGTTCCGGGTCGATTTCGCGAGGCGGTATGAGCCGCAGGCCCTCCGCGTCCGGCACGATCTCCCAGCCGTTGTTGTGCACGAGCAAGTGGTGATAGCGGCAGAGCAGCACACCGTCCAGGATGTTCGTCTCGCCGTGATCACGTTTCCAGTGTTTCGCGTGATGTGCTTCGCACCAGCTGGGTGGCCGCTCGCAATCTCCGAACATGCAGCCGCCCTGGGCTGCGGCGAGCACGATTCGTTGTCGTTTTGAATACAGTCGTTGCTCCCGCCCGAGGTCGAGTGGATGACCAGATTCGTCGAATTCGAGCTGCACCGTGCCGGATTCGCAGGCAATGCGCTCCACCGTCTGAAGTGAAATGGGAAGGTCGAATCCTTCGATCCACCCATGGCCCTTGTGCTTGTCGAGGCAGGCCTTGGTGGCCAAAACCCTCACCGATGGCTGCCGGGACCCGATGATGCGCCGACCTTCGCCGGTTTCCGCGGTGAGGGGAGGTAAGCGTGTCGTAGACCTCGTCCCAGAAGGCGGCAGACTCGATATCCGGATCCCACGATGTACCTCGTGAGACCGTTGGGCCGTCGCGTGCGCCGGACGCACCGCTCCTGGAACGCCGTCCGCTCTCGATCCACGATGCCAGCTTCATCCAGGTCATCCCTCAGACTGCGCGCGTGGCGGAGTAGCTCATTCGCGTCGACCAGCGCGGCCGCCATCACGAGGACGTGTGCCGCTCTCGTGAGATGGCCTGGCGCCACAGCGCCATCAGAATCGGATGGCCCACCAAGCCCGATGCGGATCGCTCGAGCGGCATCCACTGAGAGGCTTCCGGCTGTGACAGCCGCACCGATCTCCCGAAACCAGGGTTCGGAACTCGAAGAAGCGTTGCTGGCAGCCGAGTCGCCGGCCACAGTACCCACCAGCACGACAGCTGCGGCATTTGACGCCGTGGATCCGGTCTCGTGTTGTCTCAGGGCTTCCGGAGTGCGGAACCCCTCCCGCTGCACAAACAACAGGGTCGTATCAGAAAGGCCGCCGACGCGTCTCGATGCGTAGCTAAGACGACCATCGCTTGACGAGCGCAGATAAGCGCCGAGTCGAGGGCTGCTTCCGAAGCAACTTCGAATGTATGTCTGAGTAAAACCATAAATTGTCTGAGATTCGAATCCAGATAGAGAGCAATCTGTCAAATCTGTGGATAACACATCGTGTTCAACGGTCTGAAGGACCGGCGTAGCCGACGGCGCCCGATCCTACCCTTCGAGGTCCTCCACGCCAGGCATCCAACTCAGACCGGGCTCACCCCAGCCGCTCTTCTTCACGGCCTTGGCCGCCGCCTTGCCCGCCGCATGGTCGAGCCGGTCCACGTAGAGCACACCGTCGAGGTGATCATACTCGTGCTGGAAGATGCGAGCGAGCCAGCCCTCCGCGCGGATTTCGAAGGGCTTCCGGTCGAGATCGACCGCCGTGAGGATGGCGAGCTCCGACCGTCGCAGCGCAAAGCGTTCGCCGGGCAGCGAGAGGCAGCCCTCGGACTCCTCCTCCTCATCCGCCGATCCGACCGGGACCGGACTCACCCACAGGGTGGGATTGATCGCGACTCCGCGCCAGAGCGTGTCATCGCTATCCGTCCAGTTGAAGACGAAGAGGCGCAGCGGCACGTCAACCTGTGGCGCCGCGAGCCCGACGCCCGGGGCGGCCTCCATCGTCTCGAACATGTCGGCGACCAGGCGCGCCAGGTCGGCATTGAACGACGTGACTTCGAGTGCGCGGGCATGCAGCACGGGATTGCCCGTGATTTGAATCGGGAGAACGGCCATTCGGCAAGAATATCTGAGGGCCAGCGAGTAGGGTCGTGCCGTGACGCCTGACCTCAGTGCCATTTCGGACCAGATCTCCCTCACGCCCAACCAAGCCCTTGGTATCCCAATCGCGCTGGTCGGCGCTGTTTTTCTCGCTCTGGGTGCTCAATTTCAGCACCGAGGAGTGAACAAGGTCGGCCGCCTCACCGAGGAACCGTCGACCGGTGGCCTCAATCTCGGCCAGTTGCTCCTGCTGCTGAGCAGACCGTCGTGGGTACTCGGCACGCTGATGCTCGGCCTCGCCGTCGTATTTCAGCTGACCGCTCTACTTCTGGCACCGATCATCGTGGTGCAACCGCTCGGTGCGATCGCCCTGATCATCACCGCCATCGTCAACTCACGCGTGTCCGGCGTGAAGCTGAAGCAGGATGCCATCCGCCCCATCATCTTCTGCGTCGGAGGAGTCGGACTCTTCGTGACCTTCGCCACGATCTTCGCTCGCTCGAAGGAGATCACCCAGGCTGAACTCGTGACCGTGCTGATCATCCTCGGTGTTGTCACAATCGCGTTCGCCCTTCTGTTCGCCTTCCTGCGCAAGAAGTTCGGCCCGCTCATCTACATCGTCGGTGCCGGTGTGCTCTACGGATTTGTCGCCACACTCGCCAAGGTCGTCATTGACCGTGTACACACGATCATCATCAATGGTGCGCAAGGTGTCGAGTGGCTCACCATCGCCTGCGTCGTCGCACTCCTCGCGGCCACGGTCCTCGGCGGATATTTCGTGCAGACCGCATACTCCTCCGGACCGCCGGATCTGGTGATCGCCGGCCTCACCGTAATCGACCCGATCGTCGCGGTTTCCATCGGCATCATCGTTCTGCAGGAAGCATCCACTGCACCGTGGTACGCGATTGTCGCCTTCGTCGTGGCCGGAGTGCTGGCCGTGTACGGTGTGGTGCAGTTGTCGAAGCGACAGCCCGAAGCCGCCGCTAGGCTGTGACCGATGGTTTCAACTGCAAGGGATGCTTAAGACTTTGTCCGACACCCCGTACCACTCGCCACCTGATGCGAAGTCCCCTCTTCGCATCTTGATCGGCGCCGACACCTTTCCTCCCGATGTCAACGGCGCCGCAAACTTCGGCTCGCGGCTTGCCGCCGGACTCACTGAGCGCGGTCACACGGTTCACGTCGAGGCCCCGGCCCTCAACGGCAAGACCGGGGCCTTCCTGGAGAAGCACGACGGCGCGGAATTCGTTGTGCACCGCGTCTACTCCTGGCGCTGGTATCCGCACGACTGGCTGAGGTTCGTGCTGCCGTGGCGAAGCCAGGCTCATGCCGCGCGAATTCTCGACGAGGTCAAGCCGGATGTCGTGCACATCCAGTCGCACATCGTGGTGGGGCGCGGACTTGCCCGGCAGGCCGCGAAGCGGGGCATTCGCGTGGTCGCCACCAACCACTTCATGCCGGAGAACATCATCGAGCACACTCGGCTGCCGCATTTTGCGCGCGAGTGGGCCATCCGCACAGCCTGGAATGACGCCTCGAAGACCTTTGCCTTCTGTGAGTCGGTAACCTCCCCGAGCCGCAAGGCCGCCGACTTCCTCGAGAAAGAGACGAACCTCGAGTACGTGCACGCCATTTCCTGCGGAATCGATGCGGCCCTCTACACGCCGAGCTTCGAGCCTCGCACCGAGAACCGCGTCATTTTCGTCGGGCGCGTTTCTGGCGAGAAGCACCTCGAGGTGCTCATGAAGGCGATCGCGCAGATCGATCCATCGCTCGATGTGCAGCTCGAGATCGTCGGTGGCGGTGACCAGATGAACCAGCTCAAACAGCTGACCCGCGAGCTCGGTATCGACAAGCGCGTCACCTTCACCGGCTATGTGACGGATGAGCAGCTTCGCGCCGCTCTAACCCGCTCTACTGTCTTCGCTATGCCCTCGATCGCCGAACTGCAGAGCATCGCCACCATGGAGGCCATGGCATCGGGCCTCCCGATCGTCGCCGCCAACGCAATGGCACTCCCGCACCTCGTGCACGAGGGTGAAAACGGCTACCTTTTCGAGCCGGGCAACGCCAAGGATCTTGCGGACAAGCTCAGCCGAGTGCTGCGCCTGCCCGACGCGCAGTTGCGCAGCATGAAGGATGCGAGCCTGCGCTACATCGCAGCTCATGACATCCAGCGCACTCTCACCGTCTTCGAGAAGCTCTATCGCGGTGAGAAGGTTACCGATCCGGTGACAGATGCTTCGCTCGGCGAGCAGGTCAGCTAACTGCGTCCGACTCACGATCGTCTGCGCGCCAGCCTGTATCGTGGTGACGCACCGTTCCTCTGGAGCGCTGCGGGGCGGTAGCTCAGCTGGTTAGAGCAGCGGACTCATAATCCGTCGGTCATGGGTTCAAGTCCCATCCGCCCCACCAACGTTTGTTTGGATTTTCGGGACGTCGGCTACTGGCAGTTCCGTTCTATAGCGAACACGAGAAGAATCTGACTGCCGTGACCGTACCCACCGTGGTGCAGGCGACGACGTCGGGGAAGATCCCCGAATAGACCCTGTAGGTACTCGCTATGGCGGGCTGCCTGATAACGATTGCGGCAGGACGGAAGCGCCCGCGGGCGAACCTTTCCTAGTTCATCCGCTTGTCCCAATCCAGCGCCACGATCCATGAGGGTCGCATCACGGCGCCGGGATAGCGGTCAGCCGCGGCCAGAGGACTGGTGGCATAATCCGCGCGAGACTGTGACCGAAGACCAATTTCGACTCGCCCTTTCGTCCAAGGGGGGAACCTGAAAGACGTAGACGGGGATCTGTCTCAGCAGTTACCCCAACTCGCCGCGCTGAATTCGTGCAGCGGACGGAGCAGTCAACGTGAGCCGCCCCGACGCGTAGATCAGATCTGAGGATCGTGAAGTTGGGCGATGACGATGACGTTGCCGTACAGGTCGGCCATGTGAAGAGAGCTGCTCCCCGAGTCGTCCCGTTCGTCCCAGGTGCGTACGTGAAGGGTGCGCAGCCGATCGTGGACGACGTGAAGATCGTCTGTGTAAAGCACGAGCAGAGGATAGCCGCCGGATTGCCGCCCGATCAGGGCGCGATCGTCTTCGCCGACAACGGGTATCAGCCAGAGGCCAACGCCGTCCTGGCCCGGCACGCCGATGTGCACGCGGCGGTACCCGTCGGTAGTTTGGTCGTGAAGCACACGGAAGCCGAGCGCTCGATGGTAGAACGCGACGGCTGCGTCCGCATCGCCGACGAGGAGAACGGCCCGGCCCAGCGCTGTGATGGGGCTGGCGACGGCGGTGGTCATGAGACCCAAGGTATCCGACGACAGCACGCGATTGCACGGGCTGGTTCCACCCGGTTCCCGCGATACCCCAGCAACCCGAGGTTGCCACAAGCCGAACGGAGTGATCGGTACTCGGCTATCCCGCGAGAGTGCGTTCTGGCCACAGATGTTTGGGCAGGATCGGCACGTCAAGACTGAAAGTGGTTCCGTAGTCGCCTTCATGCCCGTAGTCGACGCTCTTCACCGTGACCGTGGCCGGTGTCGCTTCAACGATCTGCACGGTGATTGGCTCATCCCGACCGTCGATGATGAGCAACCATCGCTCCGCGAGGTAGCTCAGGCCGATCGATTCCAATGTCTGCTCTGCATGGTCCTGATCGGATACGCCTCCCACCGGATTTCCGAAGACGGTATTGGCCTGGAAGCCGTCACCAGTTGGAGCGATATAGCCGAGAAGCTCACCGTCATCCCGACGGCGGAGTTCACTCCAAGTTGTCGGGATCATGAATCCACACTCTGCCGAGCCGTTTGCAAGCGGAACGCCACCGGCTGTGGGGCGCGACCGAACCGGTGTCGCGCCGATCGCTCGCGACGTAGCGTTCGACTGACACATTCGCGTCAGTGATAACGCTCACCATGCCCTCCCGTGGTTTCGCTCGGTCGGCAGCGCTCGTCCTCCCTAGCGTCGATTTGGAGCCATTCGTCCACACGGCGAATCGGGAGCGGTGCGCACCCGCTCTTTGCCGGTGTCGGTGGGCGAGTGGGTGAAGTGGACGAAGGCGCGCCCGGTCGCGAACTCCTGAGCCATTAACACGCGTGGATGACGGTAATGGGAGCGAGTGTGCAGTCTTCCGATCCGGTTTCTCGCGGTCATCGTCGCTGCAAATCCATTCCCGGCGCTGCAAATCCGCACCCGGCGCTGCTCCATCCGGTTTCAGAGAGGCGCCTGCAACCGCCGCCCAGGACGTGTCCGACACCACCGGACGACGCGTCCCTATCGTGACGGTGGCGTCTCTGCAGCACTGATCTGATGTCAGAGACCGCTGGACGCGAAGTGATCCAAGGGTAAGTTGGGCAGCGTGAAGAGAAGTGTGGGGCGGATCGCCGTCATCATCATCGGTGTGCTCGCCATGATCATCGGAGGAGTGTTCGCCGGTCAGGGGATGAACCTGATCCCCGGAAGTTTCATGACCGGCAACCGAATGTGGCTGTCGATCGGGCTGATCGTCGTGGTCGTCGGCATCATCCTTGTGGTGCTCGGCCTTCGTCGGCCAAGGACCGACCGACCGAGCAAATGAAGCTCAGCAGGTCAAGCATCGAGATGGTACGAACAGGGCGACTCCGCTCTGAGGCGGGGTCCCCGTTCGAGTGGACGTTGTCTACCAACCCGTGGAGGTGGGCCAATCCACTGGTTTGTCCAGGCCCCGGTTGATTGAGTACCCCGATTTTCTCGCTGTGAATACCGGCCGGTATGGCTCGGATATCTGACATCGATCCCACGGATCGCCACTGACTACACCAGCCCGACCAGGTTCGGCCTGATCGAAGCGGATGGTCGTCGCCGGCATCTCCCATCAGGTCTCGTTACCGTCGAAATTGTGGGGCAACTGCCAACCCCGTGGCGGTACTGACATGTCGTTCACGGTGGCATTCGATGCATACTCCGAAGCCGTCACCAACAGCGTCGCCCGCACGGAACTGTCTCGACAAAGTCAAGGGTTGCGGGCGGGACCGCCACCCTCATCAGCTGGGAATCCGGGGTGGTCGCATACCGGACGGTTCAGCGCGTAACCGGGGGTGTCATGGACCGGGCGGGCAACCATGCCTCGATCCGGACTCAACGGGAAACGGGTGCAACGCCTGACGAATCGCAGAAGGCCAGAACCGCTGAGTTTCGGAGATCGCGCCCCGTTTGGGGTCTGGGTTTCGTTTCGTCCCGTCAGATAGATTCATCTAGTCGGCACCCCGACCCCAAGCGCAACACCAAGGAGTCCCGTGATGCTCGCTGTCGCTCTCGCGAGACAGGTGGATGCACTGTGGATCGCATTTCTCGAGTCCGGCGCAAGTCCGCTCGAGACCATGGAGCAGATTACGGGACTGATCGCCGATCGTGGCCTTGGCGCGTTCGGTATCCGAGTTCCGGAGCTTCTCGATGAGGCCATCGCCCTTCTCGACAGCCCTCAGATGCAAGACCCGACCGCTCAGCGGACGACCTACGAGTATCTGATCGGCAAACTGACGACGGCGCAGTCCGGCCCGGTCGTCACTCCGAGGCACATCATTCGGCTCATGATCGACCTGGTCGAGCCGACCCCAGACGACACCATCATCGATCCCTCGGCAGGAACGGGTGGCTTCCTGGTGGCGGCGGGCGAATACCTTCGCGAGCACCACCCTCGGCTCTGGGCCGATGCGGAGCTCCGTGACGATCTCGAGGCGCCAACCTTGACGGGGCTGGACTCCGACGCCTCGATGCGTGACGTCGCGAGCATGAACCTTCGGCTGCATGGCATCACGCGCCCCACAATCTCTCATCGTGACGTGCTCGAGGTGGATGGAGCGGGGCTGAGTGCCGGGTCCTTCTCGCTCCTGCTTGCGAACCCTCCACTGGCGGGACTGCGTGATGCGGCCGTGACGGCAAAGGAGCTGCTCCAGGTCGTCGGCACCCGGAAGCCGGAACTCCTGTTTCTGGTCCGCGCGCTCACGCTGCTGTGCGCGGGCGGGCGTGCGGCCGTAATAGTGCCGGATAGCGTGCTTTACGGCACTTCAAAGGCGCACGTCACCGTGCGTCGGATACTTGTCGAGGAACACTCGCTCGAGGCCGTCGTACGCCTCCCGCCCGGCGTGTTTCGGCCGGCCTCCACACGCTCGGCGTCAATATTGCTCTTCAGAAAGCAGGGCGTCACGGACTTCGTCTGGTTTTACGATGTTCGAGCAGATGGCTTCACCCTCGATGATGACCGCTCGCCCACCGAGGGAGACGACCTGCCGGACGTCGCTGCCCGCTGGCGGAGCCTGTCAGCCTCACCATCGATGCTCGACGGCCCCGGCGAAATCGATGATGTTACGAGTGCGTCCAGAGCGACCCGCGCTCGAACGGCGCAGTCTTTCTCGGTACCGCGTGCCGAAATCGCCGGGCAGGGCTATGACCTCACGTTTAATCGGTATGGCTTCGTCTTCGCGGAGCGGCTGTCGCACCGCACCCCTAACGAGATCCTTATCGAGGTCGCGCGGCTCGAATTGCAGATCCAACGGGCGGCGGCCGAACTTGCTCGCTCGCTGAATGACCCGCTGTGATCGACCCTGGCGCGGGCACCGCCGGTAACACGACGCGCCACCGATCATGTCTCAATGGCCGCGGGCGAGAGCGATGAGCTCCGTGGAGCACCGGCTCTCCGATGTCACCGAGGTCGTCGAGCCGTCCGGACCGGACCGCGAGTGCGAGGAGTTCGTTTTCATCGACCTCGCTTCGGTCGACCCGGTGTCTAAACGGGTCGTTTCTCCGAAGCGGATGCTCGTCTCCGAGGCTCCGGCGCGAGCTCGTCAGAGGGTGCGGAGTGGCGATGTGCTCGTCTCGACCGTGCGTCCGAACCTCAATGGGGTGGCGTCGGTTTCGCCTCTGCTTGCGGGCGCCGTCGCATCAACCGGGTTTGTCGTGTTGAGAGCCCGGCCTGAACTGGTGGACGAGCGCTACCTGTTTAATTGGCTGTGTGGGCCCGCCTTTGTCGCTGAGATGACACGACTCGCCACCGGTGACATCGTTCCCGCCGTGTCGGATGCCGTAGTGCGCTCAACCAGCATCCCAATCCCATCGCTCGTGGAGCAACGGCGAATCGCGTCCGTGCTCGATCAGGCCGACCAGTTACGCCACGACCGGCGGGACGGAATCGCCCTACTCGATGAACTCGCCGAGTCGCTTCTTCTGAGCATGATTGAAGAGTGCCTGCCGAGCGTCGATCCTCCCTTTTCTTCACTCGCGGAGACTCGGCCGCTCGACTCCTCGGCCGCCTCCGCGACCGCCGCCGCCACCTCGCCCTTCTTCGCATCCGTCGCGTCGTTCGGCTTCGAACCGAGCTCGGTTCGCACCCCCTCGCTGCCTGTCTACGAGTCGACCGTCCTAATGCCCGCCGTCCCCCTCCCTCCCTACTTCGCTCTCGGAGTTGGCCAGCCACCGGTTCTTCGTGCGATGAAGAACCTGGTCGCTTCGGCCGCGTATGGGACTTCGGTCAAGGCGGGCGCACGGGGCACAGTACCGGTGATCCGCGTGTCGAATATCACTCGTCAAGGTGACCTCTCGTTGACGAAGACCGCCGCCGTGGACCTTCCGCCCGCCGAGCTTGAGCGGTACGCCGTGGCGGAGGGGGACGTGCTCCTCTGTCGTTCGAGCGCGCACGGATCTGTGGTGAAGGCCGCGATTGTTCGCGAGGAGACGACGGCTGTGTACGCGGCAAACGTCATCCGGCTGCGTCCGGAGAACGCAAAAGACGCGGAGTACATTGCCGCCTTCCTGACCAGCGCCCACGCGAAGTTGGCCGTGAGCGAGATGGCCACTATGAATCCGGCGAATCTCCTCGCCATGCTCATGCCGCTTCCCTCGGCGACCGTGCGGGCAACGTTCGCGGAGCGCATCCGGGAGATTCGATTGGCTCGAACCACACAGATTCTTCAGCTGGCGAGGCTCAACGAGTTGCACGCATCGCTCCAGCATCGGGGTTTCAGCGGACGACTGTGACCGATTCTTACTGAAAAGGCGAAGTCGGGAGGGGCTCTGTTGGTCGGTAAGGCGACAGACGAGCGAAGCTTCCGGATGCTCGAAAGCTGGGATTCCGCTGGGACCGGGTCGATTCAGACACTGGCGAGACCGGCCCTATCTGGAACCTGACCTGCGTTAATGCCGAGATCGACCGCGATCGGCTTAATGGTAAAGCTCTCAGAGTTCGGGACATCCGCCACTTGGTGTGTTTACCAGAAACAGGCACAATCCGAGAGCGAAGACCAAGAAGACCTGACGGTCAGCGGTTCGCACTCGTGGAGAGTGCCACTTCTATTTGCACGGCGGGCATGGAGCCCCTCGGCAAAGGCCATCGTCGTCTTCCCCAGGCAGCACGCTGCCGCTACGCGTACCCGCGCGCCCTACGGAATGGAGAACTGCACTGTGAGTCAACTCTGGAAGGAAAAGCCCTTTCGCGGCGAGCGTCGCACCGAACACACCCCGCTGCCGCGCGCTGCCGAAAATGGCGCGGCGAACTCGCCGACCCTCGTGCTCTTCGTACTCATCGCGACGGTGGGAGTGCTCGCGTACACGTTCTTTCTGCTGAACCCGGCCAATCGCGGCGATTGGCTGCCCTACAGCCTGGTCATCACCGCGGAGGTCATCCTTGTGGCCCAAGCGCTTGTGTCGATGTGGACCATTCTTTCCGGTGGAGCCGACCCGCGTGACTTCGCATTCCATCACTCCCAGGAACGCCTTTTCGATGCCGTCACGATCGAGAGGGAGGGCACCCATGTCTCCCCTGAACGCTGGGCCACTTTCCTCCAGGATGCCCGCATCGGTATCGATGTCTTCATCACCGTCTACGGGGAGGATGTCTCTATCATCCGTCGCACCGCCAGCGCGGCCATCGCGATGCGTGGCGAGCATATTACCTGGATCCTCGATGACGGGGGATCGGATGCCGTGAAAGACCTCGCCGCCGAGCTCGGCGCCCGATATGTGCGACGCCTGTCCAACAACGGCGCGAAGGCCGGCAACGTGAATCACGCCCTCTCGATCAGTACGGGTGAGTTCTACGCCATCTTCGACGCCGACTTCGTGCCGAACGAGGACTTCCTGTACGAGACAGTGCCGTTCTTCATCGACAGCAACGTCGCCTTCGTGCAGACGCCCCAGACCTATGGCAACATCACAAACCTGATTTCGAGTGGTGCCGGCTTCATGCAGTCGGTCTTCTACCGGTTCATCCAGCCCGGTCGCAACCGCTTCAACGCGGCCTTCTGCGTCGGCACGAACGTGATCTTCCGCCGCGAGGCCATCAACGACATCGGTGGCATGTTCACCGACTCCAAGTCGGAGGATGTCTGGACTTCGCTCATGCTGCACGAGAACGGATGGCGCTCGATCTATATCCCGGTGACACTCGCCGTCGGGGATGCCCCCGAGACTGTGGAGGCCTACACGAAACAGCAGCTGCGATGGGCATCCGGTGGTTTCGAGATCCTGATGCGCCACAACCCGCTGAACCCGCGTCGTCGGCTCACCATGGACCAGCGACTGCAGTACACCGTCACCGCTACGCACTACCTTGTGGGGATCACCCCATTGCTGCTGCTGATGGTGCCGCCACTCGAGATCTACTTCGATCTTCGCCCGGTGAACCTCACCGTGACCTGGCTCACCTGGCTGCTCTTCTACCTCGGCTTCTACGGCCTACAGATTCTGCTCGCCTTCAACACCATGGGCTCCTTCCGGCCGGCCACCCTGGTCATGGCCACGGTGTCGTTCCCCATCTATATCCGCGCATTCGTCAACGTCTTTTCGGGCCGTGAGCAGAAGTGGCACGTCACGGGAGCGGCCGGAAAACGGGTGTCACCGTTCAACTTCATGATCCCGCAGGTGCTCATGTTCGCTTTCCTACTGCTCACCTCCATTGTGGCGGTCACGAAGGATGCCGGACACGGAACGTTCACACTGGCCACGGCATGGAATCTCACCAGCACCCTCGTCTTCGCCGTGTTCATCGGGGCCGCACTGAAGGAGGCGCACCTCGCTCGAGGGGCGGTGCCCGCCCGGCCCGAGCTGCACGCCGGATTCGCCCGTGTGCCGCGCTCTTCTGCTCGTGCCACAACTCGCACCGTCCCGGTGTCTCGTGTCGCCACGCCTCACCCGGCCGCGACATCCGAAGTCTTCAACTCGAAAGGAACGGTGACCCGATGACCTGGGGAAATCGATTCCGCCTCCTCGGCGGACTAATGCTCGTGCTGGCTATCGTCGCCGGCGCAACTCTCGTGCTCAATCAGAGGCAAAATCAGGTGGCGAGCGGCTCGGCCGCCCTCGATGCCATCTCCTACTCCGTGGGATCCGACTATGCCGGCTCTGTCGTCGCCGCATCGGTCAAGGCCGGCGACACGGTGAAGAAGGGCGACCCACTCATGACCATCCAGAGTGCCGCGCTGCTTCGCGATCTTTCTTCACCGAAGACCTCGCCGGTCAGTGCTGCCTACACGACGTCGACCGACGGTACCCTCACCCTCACGGCAACCGAACCCGGTATCGTCTCGAGTGTCAAGGCCCAAGTCGGCGGTCTCGTCGGTGCCGGTCAGCCGCTTGCCACCATCGACCGCACCGGCCCGCTCTTCGTACTTGCGAAGTTTCGCGTCGACTCCTACGACTTCGCGCGCATTCAGAAGAATGCCCGCGTCGAGATCGTGCTGCCCAATCACACACGCATCACGGGCGCCGTCTCCGACGTCACCGTGCAGACGGTGGGCGGACAGGCGGATGCCGCGATCAAGGTCACGAGCAAGGACCTGGTCGCTGGGAGTAATAACGGCCTCGTCGAACCGGGCACTCCGGTGACCGCGATCATGCACCTCCGCGACAACGGACCGCTCGCCGGCGTGAAGGATTCCTTCTTCTCGCTGCTCGAACAGATCGGAATTTGATGAATACCACTAAAGTCCAACGCTCCTTGGGCATCCTCGCCGTCGGCGTTATCGTCTCGGTGGTCGCGGCTGCGTGCAGCGGCCCGGTAACGGGCGGAGGAACGACGACCGGTTCGAAAAGTAGCGGGGTGCTATCCGACGGCGCAATCGGAGCGACGATCGCAAAGCTCCCACAGAAGAGCGTCGGCGAGATTCCGACTATGCGCCTTGCCCACGGACTCGCCCCACCGACGAACCGCTGGTTCTCGGGGCTGGTCTTCGGTGCGCATCCCCTGCCCGTCTTCCCACTGCCCCTATCCTTCGGCCTCACTGACACCGGATTCACTTTCGGATTGCCGGAGGTCGCGACCACTGCCAACACCATCACGGGCGGCAACACTCCGAGCATCACGGTCGACGCCGGGACTCGCGCGAACGAAATCACCGCCTACGATGACGCCTCCGTCACAATCGCCCACATGACAGAGTCGGGCAGCACTGTCGGATCGACGGTCATCGCCGAGGGTTCCCCCCTCGTGAGCTTCACCGCCGCAAAGAAGCTCACCCTGAAACTCGGTCAGAAATTCAGCTCGGCTGGCAAGAGTGTTTATTCGGCCGTGGTGGGCAAGACGACCTACGGACTCCGCACCACGGGATCGCTGACGAAGGACGGCACCGGTCTCAGCCTCGCGAGTGGTGCGACGGCCGTGTGGTTCCCGGTCCCGTCCGACGGCACGCTGTCGGCGGTCGCCGCACACGCTGAGCCGGTCACCGCGGTGACGCTCGACTACGCCAGCGGCGGTTCCGCCGCGTCGACCACTCTCGCCTATCAGACTGCCCACGCCGCCGACACCCTCATCGCCACTCTTCCTCACCAGCAGAAGTCGATGACCACGCCCGGGTGCACTCTGGGGAGCTACCCTTCCGTCTACGGAACCATGAAACTCTGTGCTGAGAAGTCGCTCTCCTGGACGAGCCCGAAGGTCCCGGCATCCGACACTCTCCCCCTCGGTTCCCTCGCTGCGCCCGAGAAGAAGCAACTCACCACCACCCTCGCCCAGGATGTCGCGCGGACCGCCGCACTTCCGGCCGACACCTACTTCGGTGGTAAGGCGCTCTATCGTCTGGCTAATCTGCTGATGCTCTCCGATCAGCTGGGCGATACCGCTGCCGCGAAGACCGTCGGTGCGAAGCTCAGCGGCGCTCTTCGCCAATGGACGGATCCCACGCGCTGTAAATCCAATACGGAACGGTGCTTCGTCTACGACCCGAAAATAAAGGGGATCGTTGGACTCGCCGCGTCGTTCGGCTCGGACCAGTTCAACGACCACAACTTCCACTACGGCTACTTCCTGTACGCCGCGAGCGTCGCAGCGTCCCACGATGCGACTCTGCGCACCGAGATCACCCCGGTAATGAACCTCCTCGCAGCGGACCTGGCCTCAAGCGGCGGCTCGAAGTACTTCCCGAATCGACGCGGCTTCGATGCATACGCCGGTCATTCCTGGGCCTCGGGTTACTCGCCCTTCGCCGACGGAAACAATCTCGAGTCCAGTTCTGAGGCGGTGAACGCTTGGAACGGCCTCGCCCTGTGGGCCTCAGTGAGCCACAACAGCGGGCTGAAGAAGGAAGCCTCGTGGATGCTGGCGAGCGAGGCGGCATCCGCCCGGGCGTACTGGACGGACTTCGACATTTCCGAACCGGTCTACTCGGGCTACACGCATTCCGTGGTCTCCCTCAACTGGGGCGGCAAGCGCGACTACTCCACCTGGTTCAGCGCGGATGCGAACGCCAAACTCGGCATTCAGCTCATCCCGATGAATCCGGCGAGCGGCTATCTCGGCGGCGATCCCAATCGCATTGCGAAGAGCGTCAGTGAAGCGACCTCGGGGGACTACAACAAGCAATTCGGCGATTACCTGCTCATGTACGCCGCGCTCGGAGGGGCGGAACAGGCGAAGGCGGCGCTCGCGACCGCGCAGGCCCTTCCGGAGAAGTTCATCGACGATGGCAACTCCCGCAGCTACCTACTCGCCTGGATCATGACGCGCCACTGAAAGCTGTTTATGCGGTGAGAAGGGAGCGGGATTTCTTACCCCTTTCTTCGCATTTGTGCAACGTCCTGACATTCCTCGCAAATCGGGGGCACGGTAGAGCAATGCAACGTGTTTCATACGGGGGAGAGTCGTTCATCACCAGCGATGACGGGGCAGCTGCGCTGCTCGATTTCGCGGCGTCAGCCGCAATGAGTGGAGTCGGCGAGGTCGTCACGCTGCCGGTCGTGCTCGCGGATGGACGCGTGGTGTCGGCGAATCTGGTGATCGGGCCTTCGACTGAGCTCATGACCATACCGATCGAAAGCTCGCAGGCAGAACCGGATACCCGGAACGCCGCAGCCGTGCTTCGAGCGCGGGCGTGCCAACTCAGTGCCGGCAACATCCACGCCCAGGGTTCGGCTATCGCCAAGACGGACCTCGATTCGACGGATCCCGCCACCGGTGATCTCGAACTGTACTGAAGACGACGAGGCCCAGGCCGAAAGTCCTGGAATGCCCACCGTGCGCTGGGGACTCGATCGCCGAGACGGCAAGTGGTGGTGTGCCAGCTGTGGCGGTGTGAGTTTCGCGAATGGCCCGGGGCACGGGGCGCGAACCGGCCGGAATACCCCGGCAGGTGCTCGTCGAATCCCGGCAGCGCGAACGCCCGCCTCGGTGGGCCCTTTCTACCCGAGGAGTCGGCGCTCGCACACTGACTCGTGTTCTGGACGCCGGCCTCGCAGAGGGCCTCGCAGTCGGCAGCGATACCGGGCTGTGGGTCTGACAGCGTCAGCCGCCCCCACCAGGCGAGGTCGGCGACGGTCGCTGCACCGTTCGCGGCGTAGTTTTGCATCGCGAACCGGGCGAGCAATTCGTTGTGTTCGAGCGCCGGGCCGGGTGTCGGCCTGCTCCAGCGTGCGCATCACAGTCCGGCACCTGAGGGCGTTCTGTCCGCAAATCGCTTCTTCGATCACGCTGCGAGTGTGGGTCCTCGTCTTCTCTTCGAGTACGAGTTGACCCTGCCTCGTGCCAGTGGATGCGATGATGCACTCCGCAGTCAGGGTCAGGATGCTCCGCAAGTCGTCAGAAGCGACGACCATCCGCGACGCGATGAGGCTCGGACATCGGATGCCTCGGCCATGACCCGGTGTAGATCAATCTGATGCGGGCCCGGTACGCGCAGGCCGATGCCCCAGGGGACTGGTTAAAATTCTGCGCCTGGGTGGCGAACAATTGCCTCAGGGTTGCGGAGACATCTGCGACCCGGCCCGGCCCGGCATCGGGGTGACCTTGGGGGCGGCGACCACCGATTTCATCCCACGGCCGGATAGTGGTGAACGAGCCCAATTGTGGCTCATTGGGAGTACCGTCCACGTCATGATCGGATTCGTCATTCTCCTGCTCGTGATTTGGCTGGTGCTGGCCCTCCTCGGAGTCGTCATCAAGGGGCTCTTCTGGTTGGCCATCATCGGTATTGTGCTCTTCGTCGTTACCGTGATCGTCGGTTATATCAAGCGCGGGGGAAGTCGATCGAAGGGATGATCCGGCGTTGTCCGGCCTGTTTTGCCGAGAAACGCGGGTATCACGGCGGTCGGAAGTGGAGTCTCATGAGGATAGATCGAAGGTAATCTGCTCTGTTCTTGTCATACGGGTGCCCAAAACGGGGTCAGTGCACTACAGTTGGCCATGCAGTTGCAGTACCTCGCACATCTTGAATGCTTGGAGCTCGCCGCACCGGCTAGAAATAGTCAGCGCGAAGAGTGCCATGTTTCTTTCGGGAGCGGACGATGAACACCGCGACGAGTGAATCCGAAACTCGGGTCCACGCGAAGACTCCTGAAGGAGAAAAATTATGGCACTAGGAACAGTGAAGTGGTTCAACGCTGAAAAGGGCTTTGGATTCATCGCCCCGGACGACGGAAGCCCAGACGTGTTCGCACACTACTCGGCAATCGCCTCGAGCGGCTATAAGTCGCTTGACGAGAACCAGAAGGTCGAATTCGATCTCGCCCAGGGCCCCAAGGGACCCCAGGCCGAGAACATTCGCCCCCTGTAAAACATTGGCCGTAGTGGCCGAACTGGATGCAGCTTCGTGCGTCGAATAGGCGCTATGAGATTCCTTCCTCAGGGATAAGGTCTCTCACATGCTGTGGGCATCGCCCATCGCAGCTGACACTCCGAAACTACCGGCCCCGCACTCGTGCGGGGCCGGTTTTTTCATACCTGGATGCGCGAGCAGGGGCAGGAATGCGCCGGAGGCGCTGTTCGTTGACTCGAGTGACTTCAGCAAGGATGGAACTATGACTGACAACACCACTTCGTCGACCACCGCCCCACTGCCGGCGCAGGCCTACGCTGACTACCACGGCAGGCGAGAGTTGTCGGTCGTGCAACCAATGGGCAGCCTTGCGCTGGTGAACACGCAGTGGATCGACTCATCGCAGACGATCTGGGGAGTCCCGGGCACCTGGGCGCCACTCGAGACGGGCGAATCGGGGCTGAAGCTCACAGCTGCGGCATCCGACCAGATCACCGTGGATGGGGAGCTCGTCGACGGTGCCGCTGTCGTGCGCGGCAAGGACGCCGAGCTGCCGAGTCAGATCGTCTTCAGCGACTCGGTCACCGGCTTCGTGATCGCGAGCGAGCAGGGCACCTATGCCCTACGAGTCTGGGATGCGAACTCGGACGGTATCCAGCAGTTCGGATCCATCTCCACTTTCGACTATGACCCGGATTGGGTCGTCACCGGTACCTTCACAGAGCTGCCGGATGGCACGACGGTGGGTTTCGAGCACCTCAAGGACGACGGCAAAACTCGCGAGATGCCGATCCCGGGGGAGATCACTTTCTCGAAGGATGGAATCGATTACAACCTTGCCGCGTTCCGAGCCGGCCGCGCACTTCAACTCGTCTTCTCGGATGCCACCAGCGGGGACAGCACCTACAGCGTCGGCCGGTTCCTCTTCATCGCCCCCAACGCTGATGGCTCCATCACGCTCGACTTCAACCGCGCCATTCTGCCGCCCTGCGCATTCAGCTACGCCTTCAACTGTCCGATGCCGCCCAAGCAGAACCGCTTCTCCGTGCCCGTGGAGGCCGGCGAGAAGCAGGTGTTGAAGAAGGACGGCTCGCTCCTGCACGAGTAATGCGGGGCCCGTGCCACCTGATCCGGCCGAGTGCGGACTGTTCGGGCCGGCACGCCAGCCGGGACAGTCCGCACTCGGCCGGATCGGGGCCCGTGCCACCCGGAAGACTCCGCCAGCAACGCCGACTAAGATTGCGCCACTCGACCAACGCTGATCGGAGGTGCCGTGACGAGTCCGTGGATAGTCTCGCGCCCGACCGACGGTTCCGAACGGCAGCGGCTCGCCTCGGCGCATGACTCGGTCATCGGTACTCGCACCGCGGTAAGCGGTGTCCGCCGACTCGTGCAGGAGTCCTGGCAGCGGTCACTTCTGCTCGACCTCGACCCGGACCGCCCCGGCACCGCAATCGATTTCGATGAGGATCACCTGCACGAGTATCGGAGTGCTCATCCGATGGCGCTCGCGCTGCCGACCATCCACAGCCTGCTTATCCGTCACACCTTCGATGCCGGGCTGATCGTCGCCATCGGGGACGAAGCCGGTCGCCTACTCTGGATTGACGGGGATCGGAAGCTCCGCCGCAAAGCGGAAGGAATGCTCTTCGTCGAGGGAGCCGACTGGTCGGAGCGAGCGGTGGGAACGACTGCGCCGGGAACGGCCCTCGCGCTCGACCACGGCATCCAGATCCAGGGCCCCGAACACTTCAATCGCATCGTGCATCCCTGGAGCTGCACTGCGGTACCGGTGCACGATCCGGTGTCCGGCCGCATCCTTGGTGTCATCGACATCACCGGAGGAGCGGATGCCGTGGCTCCGGCGACCCTTCCGCTACTGGAGGCTGCTGTTGCGGCCGTGGAGTCCGAGATGCGCATCCGGCGACTGGATGAGCAGAGTTCCCGTCCCCGCCGCCCAGTAAACACCCGAGCGGCCCCTCAGACCATTGCACGTCCCGCGCTGTGCGTGCTCGGCAGCGACGTGGGTCGCCTCACGGTCGCGGGTCGTACCGTCGAGTTGAGTTCTCGGCACTCGGAGATCCTCGCACTGTTGGCCTGGCATCCGGAGGGTCTCTCCGTCGATCGCCTCGCCGGGCTCGTCTACGAGAGGGAGGGCTCCCTCGTCACACTCCGCGCCGAGATGGTGAGACTGCGCAAAGTACTCGCGCGCATCGACGACTCGCTCGTGCCGCTCTCCCGACCCTATCGGCTGCCGATTCGACTGGAGCTGGATGCCCACCGGGTGCTCGCCTTCCTCGACCGCGGTGCACACCGGGTGGCGCTGGGGGCGTACTCGGGCGCGCTGCTTCCGACCTCGTCGGCACCGGGCATCTCCGAGATCCGCCGGGAGCTGAGCCAACGGTTGCGTGATGCGCTTCTCACCGATGCGTCCAGCGAGACACTGCTCGCCTATGCCCGCACCGACGAGGCGGCCTACGACGCCGAGGTCTGGCGCGCCTGCCTCCGGATACTTCCGCCGAAGTCCCCGAAGCGCTCGGCCGTCGTCGCTCGCCTCGAACGTATCGAAGCCGAACTCGGCGTGCAACAAGTCGCAACCTGACCGCAACCTCGGCTCTTTTATCCTTTCACTGAGCCCATAGGGTTCTTCAGACAGAGTCGTCGACAGGAGTTGCAATGACCGTATACGCGGCCCCGGGTACACCGGATGCGAAATTCAGCTATAAGCCCCGCTATGAGCACTGGATCGGTGGCGAGTGGGTCAAGCCAGCCAAGGGCCAGTACTTCGAAGACATCTCGCCGGTCAATGGAAAGCCGTTCTGCGAAATCGCAAGGGGCACCGCCGAGGACATCGACGCGGCCCTCGATGCCGCGCACAAGGCCGCACCGGCCTGGGGCAAGACCAGCGCCACCGAGCGGGCTGCCGTGCTCAACCGGATCGCCGACGTCATCGACGCCAACATCGAAGTGCTGGCTCTCGCGGAGACCTGGGACAACGGCAAGGCGATTCGAGAAACTCTGAACGCCGATATCCCCCTCGCTGCCGATCACTTCCGCTACTTCGCCTCGGCAATTCGTGCACAGGAGGGTAGCTTTGCCGAGATGGACAGCGGCATGACCGCCTATCACTACCACGAGCCGCTCGGCGTGGTCGGTCAGATCATCCCGTGGAACTTCCCCATCCTCATGGCCGTCTGGAAGCTGGCCCCGGCCCTGGCGGCGGGTAACGCCATCGTG
>JBKJLH010000013.1:0-15989 GCA_046597035.1 Lacisediminihabitans sp. | reverse complement strand
GTGCGCGAAGGGGGACTTGAACCCCCACGCCCATAACAGGCACCAGCACCTCAAGCTGGCGCGTCTACCATTTCCGCCATCCGCGCGCTTTCGATTCTTCTTTCCAGAAGCACCGAGGTCTGACACTAGCATGCGAGCGGCGCGCGCCCCGAACACCAGCGCGGAGGCCCGAGACGATACCGTTGAGGCATGCTGACTGAGACCTCCGACGAAGAGCTCGACGCGACCGCGCGTATCGCCCGGGACCTGATCCGATTTGATACGACCAACTATGGCGGCGGCAAATCCAACGGCGAGACGGATGCCGCGGAGTACGTTTCCGCCTACCTCACCGGCCTCGGCCTGAACCCCGAGATGTTCGAGTCCGAGCCCGGACGCGTCAGCGTGGTGGCCCGGGTCGAAGGATCCGACCGCTCGAAACCGGCCCTCGTGGTGCACGGCCACACGGATGTCGTGCCCGCCCAACCGGACAACTGGTCGGTGGATCCCTTCGGCGGTGTCATCAAGGACGGCATGCTCTGGGGCCGCGGCGCGGTCGACATGAAGAATATGGACGCGATGATGCTCACCGCGCTCGAGGATATCCTCGGCGCCGGGAAGCAGCCGTCCCGCGATCTCGTGATCGCCTTCTTCGCCGATGAGGAGGCTGGGGGAGTGCTCGGTTCGGGCTACTTAGTGAGGAATCATCCGGAGCTGTTCGCCGGCGCGACCGAGGCGATCAGCGAGGTCGGCGGATACTCGGTGACGCTCAACGGCACCCGCGCTTATCTTCTCCAGACTGGCGAGAAGGCCCTGGTCTGGGTCAAGCTAATCGCGCGCGGCACGGCAGCCCACGGCTCGCACGTGATGCGCAACAACGCCGTCACGAAGCTCGCCGAAGCCGTCGCGTCGGTCGGTCGCCGCGAGTGGCCCGTGCGTCTCACGGAGACCACGACCGAATTGCTCGCAGAACTCGCCCGGATCCTCGAGGTCGATCCGCAGAGGGTGGGTCCGGATGAGATCGCCCTTGCCACCGGCACCACCAGCCGGTTCATCCAGGCCTCGCTTCGCACCACCACCAACCCCACCGCCCTCACCGCCGGCTACAAGCACAACGTGATCCCGGACACCGCCGAGGCGCTTATCGACATCCGCACCCTTCCGGGCGAGGAGGATGCCGTGCTCGCCGAGCTGGCGGACCTGGTCGGGCCCGACATCGAGATCGTGGTGCTCCACCGCGACATCGGCCTCGAAACCGCATTCTCCGGCCCGCTTGTCGAGGCGATGACCGCAGCACTCGGCACGCACGACCCGGGCGCTCCCGTGCTTCCGTACATGCTCTCGGGCGGCACCGACAACAAAGCACTCTCGCTGCTCGGCATCAAGGGCTACGGTTTCGCCCCACTCAAACTGCCACCTGAACTGGACTTTCCCGCCATGTTCCATGGCGTGGACGAGCGGGTGCCACTCGACGCGCTAGTGTTTGGCAGGCTCGTGCTCGGCGAGCTGCTTCTCGACTACTGATTGGACCCGTCCGTGGGCTTGCTGAACGCCATCATCCTCGGCATCGTCCAGGGCCTCACCGAGTTCCTGCCGATCTCGTCGAACGCCCACCTGCGACTCGTCGGCCTGCTGCTGGGCACCGGCACGGACCCGGGAGCGGCCTTCACCGCGATCATCCAGCTCGGCACCGAGCTCGCGGTCGTCGTCTACTTTGCGGCAGACCTCTGGCGCATCATCTCGCGCTGGTTCCTCGCGCTGTTCGCACGTATCCCGCGCAATGACCCCGACGCGAAAATGGGCTGGTTCATCATCCTCGGGTCCGTGCCGATAGTCGTCCTCGGCCTGATCTTCCAGAAGGCCATCGAGACCACCCTCCGCTCGCTATGGGTCATCGCCATCACCTTCATCGTCTTCGGAATCCTGCTCGGTATCGCCGACTATGTGGGAGCGAAGAAGCGCCGCTTGCGCAACCTCACTGTGCCGGACGCTGCGATCTATGGCGGAGCGCAAGCACTCGCCCTCATCCCGGGAGTCTCCCGCTCGGGCGGCACGATCACCGCCGGGCTCTTCCTCGGGTACGAGCGCGCCGCTGCGGCGCGCTACTCATTTCTCCTCGCCATCCCGGCCGTGTTCGGCAGTGGGCTGTTCGAGCTCTACAAGTCGATCAAGTCACCGGGATCCGAGGTCTTCACGGCGGGGGAGACCGCCGCAGCGACGGGCGTCTCATTCGTGGTCGGACTCGTCGTGATCGCGTTCTTCATGAATTACATCTCGAAGCGATCGTTCCTTCCGTTCGTCATCTACCGCCTCGCTCTGGGAGGCACCCTCGTGGTGCTTCTCACCAGCGGAGTGATCAAGCCCGTCTGAGTCGGGACTCGGACCCGGCAACACCCTCCTGCACCGGCTCCACACCCGGGGAGTTCGGCTTGCGTCGGAGCACCTGCCGCACGGCGGCTCGCTTAGGCTGGAGCGGTGCAATCCTGGAACCGCCCGTCCGTGCCCCTCCTGCCCGGAGCGGGAGTCGTTCCCCGCATCTTCGATGCAACGACCCAGGGTCCTATCGAGGCAGGTCCGCACGCCTCAACGCCCACCCTCGCAAGCATCTACGTGTGCGGCATCACCCCATACGACGCCACGCACCTCGGTCATGCCGCCACCTACCTGGCATTCGACACCCTCATCCGGGTCTGGATCGATGTGGGCTTTGAGGTTCGTTATGTGCAGAACACCACCGACATCGACGACCCGTTGCTCGAGCGCGCGGCGCGGGACGGCATCGACTGGAAAGATCTCGCGGCCTCGCAGATCGAGCTGTTCCGCGGCGACATGGAGAAGCTCGGCATCATCCCACCCGACGAATATGTCGGCGTCACCGAGGTGATTGCGGATGTCGCGGATGCCGTGAAGATCCTCATGCAGAACGGCTCCGCCTACCGCGTACCGAGCCCCGACGCCGAGGACGACATCTACTTCGACAGCAGCTTCGCCGTGCCGGCGTGGTACCTCGGCCAGGAGAGCACGCTCGATCGGCCGAGCATGCTCGAGCTGAGCGCGGAACGCGGAGGGGACCCGCAGCGACCCGGCAAGCGCGATCCGCTCGATCCTCTGCTCTGGCGCTCGGAGCGGATCGGCGAACCGGCCTGGGACTCATCGATAGGCCGTGGGCGGCCCGGGTGGCACATCGAGTGCTCGGTGATCGCGCTCGAGCACCTTCCGACGCCGCTCACCGTCAACGGGGGAGGGCGCGATCTGGTCTTCCCTCATCACGAGTTCAGCGCCGGGCATGCCGCCGCCCTCACCGGCCACCCTCTCGCGGGCATCTACGCCCATGCCGGGATGGTCGCCTATGAGGGCGAGAAGATGAGCAAGTCCCTCGGCAACCTCGTGCTCGTTTCGCGCCTCGTCACCGATGGCGCCGATCCGCGATCGATCCGGCTCGCCCTGCTCTCCGAGCGCTACCGCAGCGACTGGGAATGGACGGATGCCCACCTGCGCATCGCTGACGACCGGCTCACCTCCTGGGTAGCGTGGGCAGCAACGCCGACCGACGATTCCGACGATGAGTTCCTGGCCGAACTCCGTGAACACCTGGCCGACGATCTCGATACCGCCGGAGCGATCGCCGTGATCAATGCCCGCATCTTCGGCGGGGCCGCCGCCACCCTGACAGCGATCGACGCGATCGATGCGCTGCTCGGCATCCGGCTCAGGAACTGACGCTCGGGAGTGCGCCCGGCACCGGTCTACTCGCGCGGACCGCGATCGTCCGGCGGAATCGAGGGTGGCCCACCCGGCCCGGACGAGCCACGCCCATCCGCCTTACCGTCCCGGCGCCGAAGGTACTTCTCGAACTCCTGCGCAATGGCTTCGCCGCTTGCTTCCGGGGAGTCGACGGTGTCCCTGGCCTGCTCGAGCTGGGCGATGTACGTGCCCATCTCGTCGTCCTCGCTCGCAAGCACGTCGATCCCGCTCTCCCAGGCGGCGGACTCGTCCACGAGCTCTCCGCGCGGAATCACGACGTCGATCAGCTCTTCGAGCTTGTCGATGATCGCGAGCGTCGCTTTCGGCGACGGAGCGTTGTGCACATAGTGCGGAACGGATGCCCAGATCGACACCGTGGGGATCCCCGCCTTCTCCGCGGCCTCACCCAACACCGAGAGGATGCCGACCGGGCCCTCGTACGAACTCTTCTCCACCGCGAGCTCCGTGCGAAGTTTCTCGTTCTCGCTGCTCACAAACACCGAGATCGGCCGAGTATGCGGCACATCGGCGAGCATCGCGCCGAGGAAGACTACCCCGGTGATCTGGTTCTCGGTGATGGTCGCCATGATCTCGGCGGTAAAACTCTTCCAGTTGCGCGAGGGTTCGGTGCCGAGCAACAGGTAGATGTTGGAGGCATTCTCGCCGATCGCACCAGAGCCGATCGCACCAGAGCCGATCGCACCAGAGCCGCCGGTGCCAGTATCGGTGGTGCCGGCCTTTGTCGTCTTCGGCGAGCGCTGGGCCAGCACGCCAGTCGGGCCGTAGGTGGCCACCGTCGGCCAGACGAGCATGCGGGTGCCGTCGTCATCCTGCGTAACGGTGGGGCGATTGAACTGGTAATCGAAGTACCGCTCCGCATCGATTTCGGCGATCGGGTAGAGGTCGAGCAGGTCCTTCAGCATCGAGACGGCTCCGCTCGCTGCTTCCCCGGCATCGTTCCAGCCCTCGAACGCGACGACAAGCAGCCGACCGTTCAACATTCCCGCGTTTGGCACTCGTTACCCTCTGAAGCCGCGTTTCGGTGGACGGCCGACTGCGGCCCCACGACTTCCCTCCGTCAAGGATAGAACCCTCGCCCCTCTAAACTTGAGTCCCGTGACCGATCTCCTTCCCGCCGCCGTCCTCTGGGACATGGATGGCACCCTCGTCGACACCGAGCCGTACTGGTTCGCCGCGGAGGCCGAACTCGTCGCCTCCTTCGGCGGTAACTGGACGCAGGAGGACGGCCTCACCCTCGTCGGCTCCGGACTCTGGCGCACCGCGAGCGTGCTGCAGCACCGCGGTGTCGACCTCACCGAGGACGAGATCGTCTATCGCCTCACTGACCGGGTCATGGAGCAGATCGAGAGCGGGGTGCCGTGGCGTCCCGGTGCGCTCGAGCTGCTCTCCGAGCTGCGGAACGCCGGCATCCCGACCGCCCTTGTGACGATGTCGATCCGGCGGATGGCCGAACATGTGTCCTCTTTCCTGCCCTTCAGGGCGTTCGACCAGATCGTCGCCGGCGATTCCGTGACACACAGCAAGCCGCACCCCGAGCCCTACCTGCTCGGCGCGGAGTTACTCGGTGTCGATGCCGTCGACTGCGTCGCCATCGAGGATTCCACCACCGGGCTCGCCTCGGCCCTCGCGGCCGGCGCTGTCGCGATCGGGGTGCCGCTCCATTCGCCGCTTGAACACGGCAGCGGGTACACGATCTGGCCCACCCTCGCCGGACGGGGCATCACCGATATCTCCGAACTCCTGCACTCCCACCGGGCGGATGCCGTATGACCGCCGTCCGCCGCCAGAGCGGCCCCTTTCGCGCGGGCGACCGCGTGCAGCTCACCGGACCGAAGGGCCGTCTCAACACGATCACCCTCGAAGCCGGAAAGCTCTTCCATACCCATCGCGGCATGGTCGACCATGACGCGCTGATCGGACTTCCGGATGCCTCGGTCGTCACCGCGACCAACGGCGACGAGTACCTCGCACTACGGCCGCTGCTTGGCGATTTCGTGATGTCCATGCCCCGCGGCGCAGCCATCATCTACCCGAAGGATGCCGCCCAGATCCTCAGCCTCGGTGACATCTTCCCCGGCGCGACCGTCGTCGAGGCGGGGGTCGGATCGGGTGCACTCAGTCTCTGGCTGCTGCGAGCCATCGGACCCACCGGTATTCTCACCTCTTTCGAACGCCGCGAAGAGTTCTCCGACGTGGCCCGCGGCAACGTCGTCTCCTTCCTCGGCGCCGAACCCGAGAACTGGACGGTGACCGTCGGCGACCTCGTCGAGTCCCTCCCCTCCGCCGTGCCGGACGGTTCCGTCGATCGCGTCGTGCTCGACATGCTGGCTCCGTGGGAGTGCCTCGGTGTCGTCGCGGACGCTCTCGCCCCGGGAGGCCTGCTGCTCTGTTACATCGCCACGGTCACCCAGCTCTCCCGTGTCGCTGAAGCGGTGCGCGGAACGGGACTCTTCACCGATCCGGACTCCTCCGAGACCATGGTGCGCGGCTGGCACGTTGAGGGACTCGCGGTGCGCCCCGACCACCGGATGGTCGCCCACACCGGATTCCTCCTCACCGCCCGCCGCTTGGCGCCCGACACCGTGCTTCCGCAGCTCAAGCGCCGGCTCTCCAAGTCGGACTACACCGACGAGGATGTCGAGGCCTGGACACCGGGAGCCCTCGGCGAGCGCTCGGTCACCGACAAGCGTCTGCGGAAGACCGCCCGAGCCGCCCAGGCGACCGCCGGTCACGCGCGGGCCGCGGCTGATCCGGCGCAGGAGTCCTCCGTGGATGAGCCGCCTGTCGACTCGCTCTAGAATTGTCACCGTTCCACGAGCTCGACCGAAATGAGGATTCGTGCGCAAGACCACAGCGCTGATTGCTGCCATCGCCCTACTCGGCGGGCTGACCGCCTGCTCCGGGACGGCATCCGGCATCGCGGGCTGCGATCCGGCCGCAAAGCCGGGGTCGGCTTCTGCCGTCGTCACGGCGCCAGGCACGCTGGGTTCCGCACCGAAGGTCAACTTCCCGACCCCGCTCTACACCAAGACCACCCAAGCCTCGACGATCATCGCGGGCACAGGCGCGCCGATCACCTCCGGCCAGCCCGTCCTCCTCGATGTCTCGATCCTCAACGGTGCCAATGCCACGCCGCTGCAGAAGACCAGCTACGCCGCTACCGGGGGAAGCCTCATCACCGCTGGAAAGTCCAGCTTCCCGGCGGTCAGTGAGGGCCTGGAGTGCGCGCAGGTCGGATCTCGAATCGCGATCGTCGGCTCCGCCAAAGACAGTCACGGCGGCGCAGCTGATGCCGCCAACGGAATCGGCAAGGACGACTCCTTCGTCTACGTCGTCGACGTGAAAGACACATTCCTCGCCAAGGCGAACGGCGCAGACCAGATCCCCGTCAATGGCATGCCCGCGGTCGTCCTGACCGCCGACGGCACTCCCGGCATCAGCGTTCCCGCCCACACCGCACCGAAGTCCTCCGTGGTCAACGTGCTGAAGTCGGGCGAGGGCGCGACAGTGAAAAGTAACCAGTTCGTCGTGGTCAAGTACACCGCCATCGGTTGGAATTCCAAGACCGTTTTCGACTCCACCTGGACTGATCACCAGGCTTCGGTCATCCAGGTCGGTTCCGCCACGGTCTCGACCGGACTGAGTACGGCACTGATCGGCAAGCGGGTCGGTTCACAGATTCTCGCGGTGCTTCCCCCGAAGGCTGCGGCCGTCGCGGATGGCTCCGGCAAGGCTCCCGCGGATGACGCGGCCGTCTACGTCGTAGACATCCTCGGCATCGCCGGGTAAGTTACCACCCGACCGGTGCACCGGTCCCATCCGGACACAGGCCGAGTGTCTTTCGAGTTCATTCCAGACCAGGATTGCCCGTGCCAGCAGATAGTGTCTCCAAAATTCCCGTCGAGGAGCGGCTGTTCAGCCTCGTGCTCGCTCTGCTCGCGACGGAGACCGGCCTCACCAAAAACGAGGTACTTTCCACGGTGCAGGGCTACCGCCAGCGCTATCGTATCGGCGGTGACAACGCCAACCTCGAGCGCCAGTTCGAACGCGACAAAGACGACATCCGTGACCTCGGGGTTCCTCTCGAAACCGTGGACTCACCCGGCCAGGCGGGCAACAATCAAAACCTGCGCTACCGCATCCCGCGGGGCAGCTACGAGCTGCCGAGCGACATCACCTTCTCCGCCGAGGAGACGACACTGCTGAATCTCGCCGCCATGGTGTGGCGGGAGGGATCGCTGTCGGGCGAATCACGCCGAGCGGTGATCAAGCTGAAAGGTCTCGGGCTCGTCTCCGACGAGCCGGTGCTGGGCTATGCGCCGCACATCCGGGTTCGGGATGCCGCGTTCGAGCCCCTGCGTGCCGCGCTCGAGCGCAATGCAGTCGTTCGCTTCGCCTACCTCAAGCCCGGTGAGGCAGAGGCGCGGGTGCGCGAAGTCGCGCCGCGTGCGCTCGTGCAGCACCAGGGCCGCTGGCACCTTCATGCCCTCGAACCCAGCACAGAGCTCACGAAGACCTTCCTGCTTCGCCGGATCGTGAGCCAGGTGACCACGACCGGCAAAACTTTCCCCGCCCCCGTCGGTGACCAGACTGCGCGGGCTCTCGATGAGCTCGACGAAGTCTGGGAATCGCACACCGCGGATGTCGACGTCATCACCGACTCGGATGCCGCGACCCGGCTGCTGAAACGTCGTGGCACCGTGCTGCTGCCCTCGGGCGCTCTGCGCCTGCACTACTCGGATGCCAACATCTTCGCCGATGAGCTCGCCAGTTATGGCCCGGAGGCACTCGTGCTCTCCCCGCCGGATCTCCGCGAGGCGGTGCACACCCGGCTTCTTCGCACCGTCGCGGAGCACACACCCCAGAACGACGCGACGGAAGGGACACCCCGTGGCTGAGCGGCAATCGCCCCTTCAGGCGCAGGACAAGCTCGCGTTCCTGCTTTCCCTCGTGCCGTTCCTCATGGAACACGAGCGAATCAGCGTGCAGGATGCGGCCGATCACTTCGGGGTAAAGCCAGAGCAGGTGCGCGAAGCGGTCCAACTCATCGCCGTGTCCGGTATCCCAGGGGAGACCGGACAGTATCAACACGGCGACCTGTTCGACCTCGCCTGGGATGACTTCGAAGAGAAGGACCAGATCGTGCTCACTCACCTGGTGGCCATCGATGACTCACCGCGGTTTTCCGGGCGCGAAGCAGCGGCACTCATCGCCGGTCTGCAGTACCTCTCCGCCCTGCCCGAGAATGCCGACCGCACTGCGATCGCCACCCTCATGGCAAAACTCGCCCGCGGAGCATCCGGGCTTCCGAGCCAGTTCGCGGTCGGGGGTTCGGAGTCCGATGAGACTCTCGCCCTCATCCGGGATTCCGTCGCGTCCGGCGTTCAAGTGCAATTCGACTACATCAACTCCCGCGGTAAGCGTGAGCGCCGCAGGGTCGATCCGCTGCGCATCGAATCGATGGATGCCGACTGGTACCTGCGCGGCTGGTGCCATCTTCGCGAAGCGGTGCGCACCTTCCGCATCGACCGCATCGGCAATCCCACGGTCACCACCGAGCCGATCACGACCCATGCCGCCGACGTTCACCTGCCCGACGCGCTTTTCGAGGGATCCCCGGATGACCTGACGGTCACAATCGATGTCGCGCCCTCGGCAGCCTCTCTGCTCGCCGACTATCTCACCGACGGCACGGGGCTCACAGCAGTGGGCGAACGCAGTCGCACCGCACTGCGGGTCTCGCACTATCACGGGCTTAAGCGCCTCGTCGGTGGCCTGTCCGGCATGGTCACCGTCGTCGAACCCGTCGAGGCACGGCGTGCCGTCGCGGACTGGGCTGCGGCCGGGGCAGCACGCTACGACGCTGGCATCGGGAGTGCCGAGTGATGCCCTGGTGGTCGTGGCTCGTCATCTGGACCTGCCTGGTGCTAGCCCTGATCGTCGTGCTCGTCGTGTCGGCCTGGCGCCTGTTCCGCAAGGCCATCTCAGTCTTCGATGAACTGGGCACTCTCGCCGAGAAGACCGAGCTGCTGGATGCCTCGCTGACAGAACTCGATGAACAACAGACCGATCTCGCCATCCTGCAGAAATTCACGGAAGTGCGGGCACGTCGAGGCCGGGCGCGCGACGCTGCGACGGCCCGTCGTGATGCCAGGCATGCCGCCCGGGTGATTCGCGGTCGTGCCATCATCCGCGTCGATGCGAATTCCCGTCAGTGGTTCCAAGCCGAATAACAGCCCGCACGTTCGGATAAGCGGTAAACTTCTTCCACTCGAGTTTTTCGACCCCAAAGGATTTAGCCCATGTTAAGTGGATTCACCGGCTGGCACGCCCTGGTACTCCTGGTCATCGTCGTACTCCTGTTCGGGGCGACCAAGCTTCCCGGGCTCGCCAAGAGCGTCGGACAGTCCATGAAGATCTTCAAGAACGAGGTCAAGGCAGACGAGAAGCCAGCGCCGCCCGCCGACGGTGCGCAGTTCAACCGCACCTCGGACGATGTTCGTACGCAGAGCGATTCGACGAACCCCTCCGCTAAGCCGTAGCGAGAACTCATTACCGCCACCAAGCCTTCCCGCAACAAGAGGGGCGCAGGCAGCCAAGGTCGCATGTCTTTGGGCCAGCACCTCATCGAGCTGCGCAAACGGCTGTTTCTCTCGGCGATCGCGATCGTCGTATTCTCGATCGGCGGGTTCATCGTCGCCGACTCCGTGCTCAAGGCGATCCGATCTCCCATCGAATTGATTGCGAAGACTCACGGCAACACCATTCTCAACTACTCGACGATCGGCGCGGGCTTCGACGTGCACATGCAGATCGCGATCACGGTCGGAGTGATCGCGTCAAGCCCGGTCTGGCTCTACCAGATCTTCGCGTTCATCGTGCCAGGCCTCACGAAAAAAGAGAAACGGTATACCTTCGGATTTTTCTTCTCGGCCGTTCCGCTCTTCTTTGCGGGCTGCGCCGCCGGCTGGTGGGTCTTCCCGCATATCGTCGACGTGCTCAATTCCTTCGTGCCGAGCCAGGATGCGGCCATCACCGAAGCGAAGGACTACCTCGGGTTTGTGACCAAGCTCATCCTCGCGGTGGGAATCGCCTTCGTGCTTCCGGTGTTTCTCGTGCTCCTCAACTTTCTCGGAATCATTTCCGGCATCAGCATCTTCCGCAGCTGGCGTTGGGCGATCCTCGCCATCTTCATTTTTTGTGCGCTCGCGACACCATCGGCGGATATCGCGTCCATGTTCCTGCTTTCGGCGCCGATGATCGTGCTGTATCTGCTCGCGGCGACAATCGCGTGGTGGCATGACCGCGTCCTCGCCAAGCGTGCGGTGGCTATGTCCGACGATCTCGGCGGCTCGGCCGCCCTATGACCGGGCTGAGTCCCGCAGACCGATTTGCCGCATCACGGGAGCGTCGCGGCACCCCCAGAGTTGAGCTGTTCCGCGGTAACCAGTCCTTCGACCTCGACCCGTTTCAACTCGCATCCTGCGTCGCACTGGAACGTGGTGACAGCGTGCTCGTCGCAGCCCCGACCGGCGCCGGCAAGACCATTGTGGCCGAATTCGCCGTCTTCCTCGCCATGCAGCAACCGCGCGCGAAGGTGTTCTACACGGCACCGATGAAGGCCCTCTCGAACCAGAAGTTCCAGGAATTCGTTGCCGAGTACGGTGCCAGCCAGGTGGGGCTGCTCACCGGCGACACCAATATCAACTCCGGTGCCCGCATCGTGGTGATGACCACCGAGGTGCTGCGCAACATGCTCTACGCCGACTCCGACCTGTTGAGGGATCTCGCCTTCGTCGTGATGGACGAGGTGCATTACCTTGCCGACCGGTTCCGGGGAGCGGTGTGGGAGGAGGTCATCATCCACCTCCCGCAGAACGTGCGCTTGGTGTCGCTCAGCGCCACGGTGTCGAACGCCGAGGAATTCGGCGACTGGCTGCAGGCGGTGCGCGGCGAGACGGCGGTGATCGTCTCGGAGGAGCGTCCGGTACCGCTCGACCAGCACGTGATCATGCGTACCAAACTCATCGACCTGTTCGCCACGACCAAAATGGGCCCCGGGGATCCACCCGGCACTCCCACGCACCGGGTGAATCCGGAACTCGTGCAGATGGCCCGCTACGGCGGGCGCACCATCAGCTCCCGCCAGATGCAGGATGTCGGCCGTCGGCACTCCCGAGGAGGTCGCCCCGATGATCTCAAAATGGATCGCGCCGGCGTCGTGAAGATGCTCGGAGAGCGCAACCTGCTCCCCGCCATCTTCTTCATCTTCAGTCGGGTGGGGTGCGACCAGGCCGTCAAGCAGGTGCTCCGGGCCGGCGTGCGACTCACCACCCAGCTCGAGCGTGAAGAGATCGCGGATATCGTCGAGGAACGCTGCCGCACCATTCTCGATGAAGACCTTGGCGTTCTCGGCTACTACGAGTGGCTGGACGGCCTGCAGCGCGGCGTCGCGGCCCACCATGCCGGAATGCTCCCCGCCTTCAAGGAGGTCGTCGAGGAGCTCTTTCAGAAGAAGCTCGTGAAGGCGGTCTTCGCCACCGAGACCCTCGCCCTCGGCATCAACATGCCGGCGCGCACCGTCGTACTCGAGAAACTCGAGAAGTTCAACGGCGAAGCCCGCGTGCCGATCACGCCGGGGGAATACACCCAGCTCACCGGGCGTGCCGGGCGCCGTGGCATCGACATCGAAGGTCATTCGGTGATTCAGTGGCAGGAGGGGCTCGATCCGCAGGCGGTCGCCTCGCTCGCCTCGCGTCGCACCTATCCGCTCAATTCCAGCTTCTCACCCACGTACAACATGGCCGTGAACCTCATCGAGCAGTTCAGTCGCGAACGCGCCCGCGACATCCTCGAGTCGTCGTTCGCGCAGTTCCAGGCCGACCGTGCGGTCGTTGATATCGCGCGCAAGGTGCGATCGCAGGAGGAGTCGCTTCGCGGCTACGAAGAGGCGATGGAATGCCACCTCGGGAACTTTCGTGAGTATTCGGGCATCCGGCGCGAACTCACCGATCTCGAACGCAAGGGATCGATCCGCGCCGACCTGCAGAGCCGCGGTGAGCGCGACACGCGCCAGAACCAGCTTGCCGCCCTGCGGAAACGGCTCAAGCAGCACCCCTGCCACACCTGCAACGACCGCGAGGAGCATGCCCGCTGGTCGGAGCGCTGGTGGAAGCTGAAGAAACAGACGGATGAGCTGAGCCGCCAGATCCGCACCCGAACGGGCGCCGTCGCGAGAATCTTCGATCGTGTGACAGACGTGCTGCTCGAGCTCGGGTACCTGCTGCGCGCCGACAACGGGGAAGTGACGGCTTCCGTCCACGGACGCACCCTGCGCCGGATCTACGGAGAGCGCGATCTGCTCGTCGCCGAATGCCTGCGGCGCGGGGTGTGGAAAGACCTCGATCCCGCGGGTCTTGCGGCCATGGCCGCGGCCCTCGTCTACCAACCACGTCGCGATGAGGGCCAGACCGCGGACCGCTACCTGCCGAAGGGCGCTTTTCGTCCGGCCTTCGAGAAGACCACCGATCTCTGGTCGAAGCTCGACGATATCGAGCGTGAGCATAAGCTGCCCGGAAGCAATCCGCTCTCCACCGGGCTGTCTCTCGCAATGAACCGGTGGGCGCAGGGCGTTTCGCTCGATTCCGTGCTTCTCGAATCCGAGCTCGCGGCGGGGGACTTCGTGCGAATGACGAAACAGACGATCGACCTGCTCGACCAGCTCTCGGTGGTGGCCGACGGGACCGTGGGTCGAACCGCGCGCCAGGCCCTCGAAGCGATCCGCCGCGGCATCGTCGCCTACTCCTCGGTGGCGTGACCACGATCACAGCAACGTCCCCGTAGGCTTGGCGGGTGCGTTCGAGCCTCCCGCCCCGCCCGGGGGCCGCCCCTGGATGGCTCTCGCGTCCGCTCCCACTCACCGCCGCGCTGCTCGTCGCCGCCCTGTCCGGCTTCGCGAACGCCGCAGCGTTCCCCGGCCTCGGTTGGTGGCCGCTGATCTTCGTCGGCACCGCGCTGATGTTCTGGTCACTGTACGGCCGCCGATCGCGGTCGGCTCTCCTGGTGGGATTCGTGGGCGGATTCGCGTTCTTCGGCAACCACATCCTCTGGCTTACTGTCTATCTCGGGCCAGTACCGTGGCTCGCTCTCGCCGGGCTCGAATCCGTCTTCTTCGCCCTCGGATGCATGCTCATGGCGCTGGCCTGGCGGCATGTGCCGCGGGTGTGGTCCGGTTCGGGCGCTCAGCTGCTCGGCCTTCCGGCCGTACTTGCTGGACTCTGGGTGCTGCGTGAGGCGATAACCAGCGTGTGGCCCTACGGCGGCTTCTCCTGGGGGCGACTGGCCTTCTCCCAGTCCGACAGCAGCTTCGCCCCGCTGGTCGCCTGGCTCGGTATTTCCGGGCTCAGCTTCGTCATCGCCTTCCTCAGCGCTGTGCTGCTGCAGGCCGTTCGTACCGTCCGCGTGCGCTGGACCACCCGGGGCATGATCGCAGCGACCGCGTTTCTGATCGCCGCTCTGTTCCCCGCCTGGCCGGTGCTGTCATCCGGCAGCATCCGCGTCGCGGCCGTGCAGGGGAATTCAAATTCCGGGCTCTTCGCCCAGATCCAGCCGGGGGACAGTCTCGACGACCACCTGCAGGCGACCGTACCGATCCTCGGGAAGAAGGTGGATGTCATCGTCTGGCCGGAGAACGCCTCCGATATCGACCCGCTGAGAAATGAACGGGCGGCACAGACCCTCGACTTCGTCTCCAAAGAGATGGGGGCGCCGCTGGTGACCGGCACGATCACCGAAAACGCGGAGGGCCAGACTTTCAACAGCCTGCTGCTCTGGGAGAACGGAAAAGGGTCGATCGCCCAGTACGACAAGATCCATCCAGTGCCGTTCGCGGAGTACCTTCCCAATCGTGCATTCTGGTACCCGCTGGCCCCGAGCCTGTTCGACCTGGTGCCGCGCGACTACACCTTTGGAACGCGCTCGAATGTCTTCGATATCAACGGGGCGATGGCGGGACTCGCCATCTGCTTCGACATCGTCGATGACGGCCTCATCCACCAGATGGTCGACGGGGGAGCGCAGTTCATCATCGCCCCGACCAACAATGCCGACTTCGGGCACTCCGACGAGAGCGTGCAGCAGGTGGCGATCGCCCGGCTGCGTGCCATCGAAACCGGTCGAAGCGTCGTCAATGACTCCACCGTCGGAGTGAGCGCCATGTTCGCCCCCGACGGTCGGGTGATCGCGAAACTGCCGACTTTCACCCGCGGCGCACTGGTCGAGACGATTCCGCTGAGCACGACGATTACTCCCGCGATGTTCGCGGGTCGCCAGATCGAATGGGTCGTCACCGGATTCGGACTCGCCAGCCTGGTGGTCGGCCTCCTCCTGGCGCCGCGCCAGAGTCGTCACAGTCGGCGTCGACGTGGGAATCGACGTGGCTGAAACCCTGATCGTGCTTCCCACCTACAACGAGATCGAGAGCCTCGAGACAGTGCTCGGTCGCATCCGCCAGAGCGTGCCGCAGGCCGATGTACTGGTTGTGGACGACTCGAGTCCGGACGGTACCGGATCGCTTGCGGACCGGCTTGCGGCGTCCGACCCCGGCGTCACGGTGCTGCATCGCGCGGCGAAAGACGGCCTGGGTCGCGCGTACCTCGCCGGCTTCGCGCACGCTCTCGAAAACGGCTATCGCTTCGTCGTGGAGATCGACGCCGACGGGTCGCACGATCCCTCCGAGCTTCCGGCGATGCTCGACCTGGCCGCCGGGGGAGCAGACCTGGTGATCGGTTCCCGCTGGATTCGCGGGGGGTCGGTGCGCAACTGGCCCTGGATCCGACAAGCGATCTCCCGCGCCGGCAATACCTATTCCCGGGCGATGCTCCGGTCGAGCATCCGAGACATCACCGCGGGTTTCCGGGTGTATCGCACGGATGCGCTACGAACTCTCGACCTGAACGCGGTCTCGTCACAGGGTTACTGCTTCCAGGTGGAACTGGCGTGGCGTCTGGAACGGGCGGGAACTCGCGTAGTCGAGCATCCGATCGCCTTCATCGAGCGCGCGGCCGGTCGCTCGAAGATGCATCCGGCCATCGTGGTCGAAGCATTGTGGCGAGTGACCCGGTGGGGCGTTATCGGGCTGCGCGAAACGCCTGCCGAGTAGGCCGGGCTCAGCCCCTTCCCGCCGCCTCCCGCCGCCTCCCGCCGCCTCCCGCCACGCTAATGTTCCCCCGCGTCGGGTTTGGGCC
>JBKJLH010000120.1:0-21030 GCA_046597035.1 Lacisediminihabitans sp. | reverse complement strand
CGGCCAGGTGGTGAAAATCTCTCTTGGCTGACGGCTAGCGCTATGCAAGCGCACCGGCCGGTGGACCAAATATCGTCTGCCGGCCGGTGCCCTGTGGTGGCGTCAGTCCGAGTAGTGGGTCACGAGGTCAGGTCTGCACGCAACCACGTCAGTCGGGACTACCCCCGAGTTCACCGAGTCGAAGTGTCGCTCCACCAGGCCCGTGGCGCAGGCCGCTTGCGGGGCAGGGATCGGGATTCGCGATCGGTGCTCGGTGTGCACTCTGTGGAACGGCTCGACTCCCCACCGCAACCCGTCGACTGCGACCAGGTCGGCGTGTTCCGCGATGAGCGTCACCAGTTCTGTTGTGGCCGATCAAGCTCGACTACGGAAAAATCTGCGGCAGCTTTGAGGATTGGCGCCCGCCTCAACGCATGACCCTCAGCACGAATCTTTCGCACCTCCGTATTTTCCTTGAGCCGCGGCAACCGCCTTCGGATTCCCCGCCGATTCCGCGGCCCGCGCCCGATCCGGGATCGTCTTCGCCGATCCGACGCCGAGCTTCGACACGTCCGAGACCATTGTTTCCCACTCCAAGATGTGATTCTAACTCGCCTTCCGCGACCTATTCGACGATGGGAATCCGTCTTTCCCAAGGTTCAGAGTCTCCGAAGACGCAGGGGATTTTTTCACCGATGGGCCGGCTACCTAATCCGTCGTCCCTCAGTCGCCGCAGGTGGTTGTGCTCCCACAATAATTAGAGTATTGTGCGCTCATTGATTGTGGCGAATGCCTGCTGATTGCCTCACCGACGACCTCCCCGTGTTCCCGTGATCGACCCGATTCATGGGCGGTAATACAGGGAGGTGTGCGGGATGAGTAGCGAAACCATTCCATTGCTCATACGAGGATCCGGACTGAAGTCGAGAGGCGGGCTGTGGGGCGAGTGCCTCGCGGAATTCCTCGGCACGTTCGTACTGATTTCCTTCGGGGACGGGGTCGTCGCCATGGCTGTTGCTGCACTGCCCGGCTCAGGCCGGACGGCCGGCCCGACCATCTTCTTCCAGGGCGTGGGAGACTGGCTGCTGATCGCCTGGGGCTGGGCGTTCGCCGTCGCGTTCGCGGTCTACATCGCTGGAGGGGTGAGCGGGGCGCACCTGAACCCGGCCATCACCCTCGCCTTCGCTGTGCGGCGCGGGTTCGCCTGGTTCAAGGTTCTGCCGTACATGCTGTCGCAGGTGCTGGGCGCCTTCGTCGGCGCCGCGCTCGTGCTGCTCGTTTATCATGACGCGATCTCCGCGTTCGATGCCGCGAGCAAAGGCCCGAAGGTCAACGGTCACACGCTGGCCACTTTCTCGATCTTCGCGACTTTTCCTTCACCGTACTTCCAGGGCAATATGTGGGGCCCGCTGATCGACCAGATCGTCGGCACGATGTTCCTGGTCCTGATCGTGGTGGCGATCATCGACCTGCGGAACAGCGCGCCGTTAGCGAATATGGGGCCGCTGGTTATCGGCCTCGCCGTGGCGGCGATCGGTATCTCCTTCGGTGCCAATGCGGGATATGCGATCAATCCGGCCCGTGATCTCGGCCCGAGGCTTTTGGCCTGGGTTGGCGGATGGGGGGATCTCGCCATGCCAGGGAATCTTGCAGGGTCGTTCACCGCGTACATGTGGGTGCCGATCATCGGGCCTCTAATCGGCGGTGTCATCGGCGTGCTGGTCTACGACCTGTTCATCGGCGATATTCTTCACGCCAGAAGCTCGCAGGTGATTCACGGCGGCACCGCGCACACACCTCTTCCCGGCCCCAACACACCGGAGCCGAAAACTCTTCAACGAAAGGAATAATCATGGCAAACAAGGAGCCTTCGACTGCGGACCGGGATCATCTCGAGGGCCGGTTTACGGAGTCGGGCCCGGAGACGGCGAATCCGCGGACGGTACATGGCCAATACACCGAGTCGGAGTCGTACGACGGACCGGATGCCCTTAAACAGGGCCATTTCACGAACGTGGAGGGCCACGAACAGGACCGGGATACGTCGGAGCGGGCCGGAAAGTTCACACGGACCGAAAAACCTCAGCAGTAGACATGTGATCCTGGAGGATGTTAGACGATGAGGGGCCATTTTCTAGATGCTCGGATCGGTCAAACGTGGCAGATCGCGGTTGAGAGGTCGGGGAGTTTCGCTCCGATATTTACGTAAACGGCAACGATAGTGCGGGCGGCGTGGCGTTGAGGCCGAATTGTCCTGTGAGCGTCGCTAACCGATGCAACCGCAGAGATATCGTCCAGGCGGGCTCGCCGGGTGCCTCCGCGGTACGTGAGCTCCGTGAGAGCGGCTTCATCGGCCGCATCCGGCTCATCGGCCGCATCCGGCTCATCGGCGCTGAAGCACATCGACCGTACATCCGTCCACCGCTATCGAAGGACTACCTCAGCGGGTCGGCTGACCGAGAGTCGGTCTTTGTCGACCCAGAGGCTTGGTAGGTCGAAAACAGGTACGAACTGCTTCAGAGCACGACGGTTACTGCCGTTCATCCAGTAGAGCACCTCCTTCACGTCGACAACACCGCCCCGATCGGATAGGACAAGTTACTGCTTGCGACGGGGGCTGCCCCGCGGCGGCTGACGATTCCGAATGCCGAATTGGGCGGCGTTCACTACCTCCGTACTCTTGACGACTCTGAGACCCTGAAGATCCTGCTGTCAGAGGGCGGCCGGCATCTCGTTCTGATCGGATCTGGCTGGATCGGCACGGAGGTAGCGGCTACCGCGCGAACCCTTGGCAATGAGGTCACGATTCTCGAACGCAACCCGATTCCTCTCGTCAACGTGCTCGGCGGCAAACTCGGAGCGATGTTCGCCGATCCGCACACGGAAAACGGCGTCTACCTTCGACCCTCTGTAGTCGTCGAGAGCATGACCGGCAAGGACGGTCGGGCAACCGGCGTTATTCTCGAGGGCGGCGAGGTAATTCCAGCCGACCTCGTGCTGGTCGCAGCCGGGGTGATTCCGAACATCGGGCTTGCGGATTCGGCTGGCTTGGCAGTCGAGAACGGTGTGTTGGTGGATGCCTCCCTGAAGACGAGTGGGCCCGATATCTACGCTGCGGGCGATGTCGCGAACGCGTGTCACCCGGTGGCCGGGATGCACCTGCGCAGCGAGCGCTTGGCAAACGCCCTGAACGGCGGCATGGCCGCCGCCCGCTCAATGCTTGGCGAGAAGGTGTCGTACGACAACATCCCCTATTTCTCTGCGGATCAATTTGATCTCGGCATGAAGTATTCGGGGTTCGGCCCGCTCACCGAGGGAGCGGGGATTGTCGACCGTGGAAACCGCGCGGGTCGCGAGTTCATCGCGTTCTGGCTGTCCGGTGGTCGTGTGGTCGCCGGAATGAACGTGAACGTCCGGGAAGTGAACGATGCTGTGCAGGGCATCATCCGCCGCGTCGATCTCGTCGATCCCGGTCGGCTCGTTGACGAAAACGTGCCGTTAGCGTCGCTGTGACCGTGGGAGCGCCGCAGGCAGTACGTCGTCGCGATGGTGGTCTTCTCGTGTCGCGAGCAACACCGGCCGTCCCGCGCGGGCGACGCTGGGCGCGTGCTCTTCGAGGTCGATAGCGCGATACCGACCAGCCACGGAGCGAATCTCTCACACGCCCACCGTGGGTTGACCACCGTGACCGTGACTGCCGTCCGTCACGCGCTCGCCTGCGCTGCGGCTGATTCCTTTGTCGGCGATATCCCGTGGAGTTGAGTGAGGGTGGGTGCTTGTTCTTTCACGCGCGTCGACGACCGGAAGAGACGACTAGCTCCTTGCCGTCGTCCATGAATTCGCCGTGCAGGGACTCCATCGACTGTCGATCACGGTCGTGGAACTCATCTCGCTCCTCGCTCACGAAGCCGAACCCTTGCTGCTGCCATAAGGTGCCTTCCTCGGTGAGTGACACGGAGTGCTGTTGGCAAATCCGGTCAAGAAATTCGGGGACGTCATCCAACTCGATACCGGGACGTTCTTGGTTGGCTGCTTTCTTGGCGAGTTCGCGCAGCGGGAAGGTTTCGGGAAGACTGTCGCCGGGTGGTAGACAGCGCAGTGTTTGTTTCCCGGCAGTGTCGGGGTGTTTCTTGGCATGGAGTTGGGATGCTCGGCGTTCATCGATTCGCGCGGGGTGAGTCGTCACGTCGATTATCCCCGCGTGTTTCTCTTTCGATGCAGTCTTCAGAGTGGGCGGCGTACCGGGCACTACTCACCGCCCCCGATGAACTCTGCGCCGCCTTCACCGCCTTGCTGGTTCTGCGCGCGAGTGCCTCCGGGGAGAGGCGCCTGGCAGCAGGCCGCCACTCACGTCCCCGGCAAACTCACGACCTCGTGAGGTCCCCTGCACGTGCCCGAATGTTTCTGTTATGTGACCGCCTGGTACCCGCGTGATTACAAGTTGCAGGATCGGTGGAAGAGCTTGGAATATCGCGTGATTTTGGTATAGGGTCTGGACTCTAGACCAATTGGACCCCATGCTGAACGAGCTCGACCGCGCGATTGCCACCCACACCGAGGAAGCGTTCCGCTTCTTGGAAGAGCTCGTGCGTGCCCCGAGTACGGTCGGCGCGGAACAGGCGGCGATGGAGATCTTCGTCACCGAGTTCGAATCGCTCGGCCTCGCCACAGAGCGTTTGCCTTTCTCCAATTCCCCGCTCGTCGACAATCGGGCAGGGATCACCCCGCCGGCTGATTTGCTCACCGATGACCGATTCCAAGTACTGGCGAGCACTCCCGGCCACGGCGAGCTATTGCTGCTCATCAACGGACACATGGATGTGGTGCCCGCCGACTCACCCGAACTGTGGACCACTCCGCCATTCGAACCCACGCGGCGTGACGGACGGATGTACGGCCGCGGAGCAGCCGATATGAAGGGCGGATTCGCCATCGGCGCTCTTGCCCTGCGCGCGCTGCGCGACGTCGCACCGGACCTGTTCAAAAATCAACGACTCGGAGTCCTCGCCGTCATCGAGGAGGAGTGTTCCGGCAATGGCACCCTCCGCTCGATCGCGGAACAGGGCGTCACGGCGCCAGAGGTTGTGCTGCTCGAGCCGACGGATCTGGGGCTCATGGTCGGGGGCATCGGGGTCATGTGGGTGGACATCCGAGTCGTTGCCTCTTCGGGTCACGCTCAGCAGGCCGACACCAGCGCGAATGCCGTCGACCTGGGTATCCGCATTGTGGAGGGCCTGCGTTTATGGGCAGCCGGTGCTCGCCGTTCCGCGCCGGAGCCGAGCATGGCACCGGAGGAGAATCCCTACAACATCAATCTCGGCAAGGTCCACTCCGGAGACTGGACGTCGACTGCACCCTCGAGCGCTGTATTCAGCGTGCGCGTCGGGTATCCACGGGCCTGGACCCCCAATGAAGCAGAGGCGGAGATCCGATCAGCGATCGAGGCGATCGCCAGCGTCGATGTGGACTTTGCCGAGCGGCCGGTCGTCACACTCACGGGATTCCGCGCCCAGGGCTATCTGCTTGACAGGGATTCGGTACTGAGCGCCGACCTCGCCGCCGCCCATTTGGATGCTCACGGCGCATCACCGCTCGCTTTCACTCTGGGAAGTACGACCGACGCGCGCACGTACCTCAACGACTTCGGAATCCCCGCGGTGTGCTTCGGAGCTGTCGCCCACGACATGCACGGCATTGACGAGTCCGTCGAGTTGCAGAGCATCGTGGATGCTGCCCGTACGCTCGCGCGATTCCTTCTGATGCGCTTCCTCCCCGACGGAGCACGCGCATGACGGCTGCTGATCAGGTGTGGGGAGTGCCGATTGTCAGCCGGCACATCGCGGACGACGTCGTCGATCGCCTGGTCACCGCGATCGCGCTTGGCGTTTATGTCCCCGCGCAGCAACTACCGACTGAGCGGGAGCTGGCCTCAATGCTCGGAGTCTCCCGCACGTCGGTGCGGGAGGCGTTGAAGCAGCTCACGGACACGGGCTATCTCGAGGTACGACGTGGGCGCAACGGTGGCTATTTTGTTCTCGCCAACTGGGGGCCGAGCTCGGCCGAGCACGTGCGACGTCACCTGGTTCCCAATTGGGCGGAATTTGAGCACCTCTTCGATGCACGCACCCTCGTCGAGCCGCTGATCGCACGAACCGCTGCGGAGCGATGTACCGCCAGCGACACGAAGGTCATCACCGCAGCGCTGCAGGCCTACCTGGACGCGCCCGACCACAATGCGTCTCGCACTGCTGACTCGAGCCTGCACCAGGCGATCGCCGAGGCGACGCATAACCCTCTTCTCGTGACGATCTCCCTTGAATTCCGTACGCGTATCAGCCTCAATCTCGGCGCCGAGCCATACTCGGATGCCGTGCGCCGCGCCGCCATCCTGCAACACAAAGAACTGGTCGAGGCCGTGACTATGGGTAATGCCGACGCGGCGGCCGATATCGCCGCCCGTCACTTCACCCTCTCGGAGAACCTGATCCGGCAACTCGTCGAGAGAGCAGAGCACGAGACGCTGGTGGTGCCATGACGCACCAATTGGTGTTCGTGCTCCGCCGCGTACTTCTGACGATTCCGGTGCTGTTCGTGATGAGTATCGTCGTGTTCCTCATCATCCGCCTGGTGCCCGGCGACCCGGTACGCACAATGCTCGGATTTCGTGCCACCGCCGCGAACGTGATCGAGGTACGGCACCAACTCGGCCTCGACCAGAGTCTGTTTGCTCAGTACGTGAACTGGATCGTCGCGCTGTCGCACGGTGACCTTGGAACGGACATTGTCAGTCACGCGTCGCTCGCTGACCTATTGGCGCAACGTCTGCCGGTGACATTCGAACTCACCGGGCTCGCCATGCTGATCGCGGTTCTCATCGGCGTACCACTCGGCGTTCGCGCGGCGACCGGCGGGCGGTGGGTCAAGCGACTCAGCGAAGGTTTCGTCGTGTTCGGCATCAGTATCCCGGATTTCTGGCTCGGCATCATGCTCGTACTCGTCTTCGCTGGCACGCTTGTGATCCTTCCGCCGTCGGGCTACATCCCTTTCGACGTGGATCCGATCCAGAACCTGCGATACATGATTCTGCCGGTGCTGACGCTCGCTGTCGGGGAGGCGGCGTACATCCTTCGAACTACCCGCAGCGCTGTGACCTCAGTCATGGGACGACCGTTCATCACATTCCTGCGTGCCAAGGGCATCAGTTCCCAGCGCATCATCTTCGGTCACGCGTTGCGTAACGCGGGCCCATCGATTGTGACCGTGATCGGAATCCAGGTCGGCGTGCTGCTCGGCGGAGCGATCATCATCGAGACGCTGTTCGCGCTCCCCGGAGTGGGAAGGCTCGTCGTAACAGCCATCAACCAGCGCAACTACCCGACAGTTCAGGTCGGTGTACTTGCGATCGCCACAATCTTCATCGTCGTCTCGCTGTTCACGGACCTTGTGGTCGGATGGCTCGACCCGCGGGTGACGGACGGGGCAGCGACATGACACTCCATGCTCCCGCAGCAACACTCGGCGTGCCGGTCGCTCGCGCACACCCGCGGCGATCATCCACCCGGTTCATTGCCGTCGGACTGGCGATCCTGGTCGTGCTCGCAATAGTTGCCATCGCGGCACCGGTGATCGCGCCGCACGATCCCGAAGCGGTCGAGGTGAAGCGTGTGCTCGGCGCGCCCACCCTGCAGCATCCATTCGGTTCCGACGTGCTCGGCCGGGATGTGTTCAGCCGCGTTCTTTTCGGGCTTCGCGTGAGTCTGCTGGTCTCCGTGTCGGCAGTGCTCGCGTCAACGGCGCTTGCCGTACCGCTCGGTCTGCTCGCTGGCTACTTCGGTCGATGGGTCGACACCACGATCTCACGCACCCTTGACATGATTCTCGTGCTGCCGGCGATGCTGCTCGCCATCACGTTCATCGCAATCCTCGGGCCGGGAAGCGTGGTGGCCGCGATCGCGATCGCGGTGATCTACCTGCCAATCCTGGCACGGGTCATGCGCACCAGCACTCTGGTCGTCACGCGCAACGAGTACGTGGCCGGCGCCCGGGCGCGAGGCGGAAGTAACTTCCGGGTGATCGTTACCCACGTTGCGCCCAATGCTTTCGGACCGGTGATTGTGCAGGCATCCGTACTCAGCGCATTCGCCCTGCAGCTCGAGGCGGGACTGAGCTTTCTCGGACTCGGCACCCAACCTCCGACACCCTCGCTCGGAGGGATGCTGGCCGACGGTCGCGACGTTCTCATTCAGGCCCCCTGGGTTGAGATCTTCCCCGGCCTGGCGATTGTCATCGCCGTGCTCGGGTTCACGTTCCTCGGTGAGGGACTTCGCCGCGCGTTCGACCCCAAGGGTGTGGCGGAATGAGACCAATGCTGTCATTCACCGACCTCGAAGTGCATTTCGCGACTGATGACACCGTGCAACCCGCACCCGCCGTTGATGGCGTCTCACTCGATGTACAGCCGGGTGAAATCTTCGGCATCGTGGGCGAGAGCGGCAGCGGCAAGAGCACCCTCGCAAATGCCGTTATGGGCCTGTTGCCCGGATCTGCTTCAGTGCGCGGCAGCATCCAAGTAGCGGGACGTGAGCTGATCGGGCTCAGCGAAAACGAACTGCGGGCCATTCGTGGCAATGAAGTGTCAATGATTTTCCAGGACGCCTCGGCCAGCCTCGACCCGGTCTGGTCGGTCGGCGACCAGGTGGCGGAAACCATCCGCGCGCATTCGGGAGTCAGCGGGCGTGAGGCAAAGAGACGCGCGATCGCTCTGATGATGGAGGTCGGCATCCCGGATGCGGCGTCCCGCTACAGCGATGTACCGCACCGTTTCTCGGGAGGAATGCGTCAGCGCATCGTGATCGCCGCGGCTCTCGCGAATCGCCCCCAGCTCCTCATCGCCGATGAGCCCACTACTGCGCTTGACGTCACCATCCAGGCGCAGGTCCTCCAACTCATCGACACTCTCCGCCAGCAGAACGGCACAACGGTTCTCCTCATCACCCATGACCTCGGCGTGGTCGCTCAGATCTGCGATCGGGTAGGAGTGATGTACGGCGGCTCGCTTCTCGAAGTCGCCACCGCTGCCGAACTGTTCGCGCATCCGCAGCACCCCTACACGCGCGCGCTGCTCGCCGCGAATCCGGCGGGAGCGCCGCGCGGGCGTCCACTGCCCGTGATCCCCGTGCAGTGGAGCGTTGAGAGCCTGGTCGCGGCAGAACTGCTGCGAGACAGCGCAACCAGAACTGAGACGGATGGCCCGGATGAGTGAGCTCCTGAGGGTAAAAGGTCTTCGCAAGAGTTTCAGTACGGGTGGCCCACCATGGAAGCGCCGCCATCTCGTCGCCGTCAACGACGTCTCGCTGACAGTGGGGCACGGGCGAACGCTGGGTCTCGTCGGCGAATCCGGTAGCGGCAAAAGTACCCTCGGTCGTTGCATCCTCGGGCTGACGAAGCCGGATGGCGGTGAAGTCGTGTTCGACGGAGTCGACGTACTCTCCCTCTCGAGGAGCTCTCTGCAGAGCTTTCGACGACGTGTGCAGCCCGTGTTCCAGGATCCCTACGGCAGCCTCGATCCACGCTGGCCGGTCGGACGCAGCGTGCGCGAATCGCTCGACAGTTTCCGGATCGGTACCCCGGCCAGTCGAAGCCAGCGGGTACTCGACCTGTTTGATCGCGTCGGTCTCAGCACTACTCTCGTCGATCGCCTTCCGACCAACCTCTCGGGCGGCCAACGACAGCGCGTCGGCATCGCCGCGGCGCTCGCCAGCGAGCCCGAGCTGATTATTGCCGACGAACCGGTCAGCGCTCTCGACATGAGCGTACAGGCGCAGATCCTCAACCTTCTCGCCGACCTCCAGCACGACCTCGGCGTCGCATCCATTTTCATCACCCATGACCTCGGTGTCGTCGAGCACGTCAGCGACGAGATCGCAGTGCTGTTTCATGGGTCGATTGTGGAGACCGGCGAAACCGACCAGGTGATGAACCGACCCGCTCACGATTACACCCGCACCCTGCTCGCAGCTATTCCCCGTCCTCGCTAACCACCCTCGTCAAAGGAGAACCCCGTGCCACAAGCTCTCGTCAACGGAATCACCATCAACTACCTCGTGGACAACGAAGTCGGCACCGCGGGTACCGTCGTGCTGATCAACGGACTTGCCGACGACCTCTCCTCCTGGGACTTTCAAGTTCCCGCGTTGGTGGGTGCCGGCTACCGCGTTCTCCGCTTCGACAACCGCGGAATAGGCGCCACCGACTCGCCCGAGGGCCCGTACACGTCCACGCTGCTCGCCGACGACGCCAAAGCCCTCGTCGACCACCTCGGGTTCACCAATTTTCACCTTATGGGTGTCTCCATGGGCGGGATGATCGCCGAGGAATACGCGATCGCCTACCCCGACGACATCACGAGCCTCACTCTTGCCTGCACTTACGGTACCGCTGACCCCTTCTGCCAGCAGATGTTCGCCATGTGGGGCGATCTGGCACGGGGCCTCGGTGTGCCCTTCGTCATGCGTGATGTCGCGCTGTGGGCATTCACGGGATCGTTCTTCGAAGAGCGGCCAGAAGAAGCAGCGGAGTTCGGCGATGCGATGGCGTCGCTTGAGATGCCGCTCGACGCCTACCTTTCGCAGCTCAACGTGATTCAGCAGCATGATGCGATCGCGCGTGCCTCCCAAATCTCCGCACCGACACTCGTCCTGGCGGGCGACGAGGACATCCTCATTCCCGTCCGGCTCTCCGAGCGGCTGCGCGACGCGATCCCCGGCGCAGAGTGGGCCACCGTCCCCGGCGGACACGCATGCCTGTGGGAAAGCCCCGATGCTTTCAATTCGGCCTTCATCAATTTCCTCAACACCATCCCGCGCTAGACCCACCACCCCCACCCAGGAAGAAGAGTTCTATGCATTCCACACAGCACTCCACCCAACAGCCCCGCCGATCACGCATCGGGGCTAGGCGGGTCACGCTCGCAATCGCCGCGATCTCGGTTGCACTCCTGCTCGCCGCCTGCGGTGCGTCGGCGAAGCCAGCAACCTCGACCAGCGCCGCCGCGATCAAGGACGGCGGCGCTCTGCGGGCCGCACTCACCGGCGAGCCTGACGTGCTCGACCCGGCTACCTCATCCATTTATACGGGCGCCCAGGTATACGAGGGCATCTTCAGCAAATTGATTGACATGGATGCCTCCGGCAAGTTCATTCCCGATCTTGCGACGAAGTGGACCCAGACCAACCCCACGACCTGGACGTTCACGCTCGTGACCAATGCCACGTTTCACAATGGGGAGAAGTTCACCTCGGCGGACGTCAAGTACAGCTTCGAGCGCATCCTGAACCCGAAGACGGCCAGCGCCTACGCGGGCCTCTATGCGCAGATCGACTCGATCGAGGCGCCCGACCCCGCGACGGTCGTGTTCCACCTGAAGGCGCAATTCGGTCCATTCCTGACAAACATCGCCACCAACGGTGAGATTGTCAACCAGAAGGCGATCGAGAGCAGCGACCCGGCTCGTAAGCCGGTGGGCACCGGACCATTCGAGTTCGTCGAGTGGGTACAGGGAGACCACATCTTGGTCAAGAAGAACCCGAGCTATTTCAAGAAGGGTCTACCGCACCTCGATTCGATCACCTACAAGTTCCTCCCCGTCGATCAGAGCCGTATTGATGCACTCTCCGCCGGTGAGCTCGATTGGGCCGATGCCGTGCCGCTCCAACAGGTGCCGACACTGAAGAAGGATCCGCGCTTCACTTACCTGACCAGTGCGGTCGCCGGTATCCCGGACTTCCTGGCGATGAACACCAAGAAGGCTCCGTTCGACAACCCGAAGGTTCGCCAGGCAATTGCTCTCGCCATCAACCGCAGTGACATCCGCGATGTTGCGTATCTTGGCACCGGTGAGCTCGGCCTCGAAGAGGTTCCGACCGGATCTGCCTGGTATGACAAGACCGGGGTATTCGGAGCCACCAGCGACACGGCCAAAGCTAAGCAGTTGCTGGCGGAGGCGGGTTTCTCGAACGGCCTGAGCATCGAGTACCTCGGACTCTCTCAGTATCCAGAGTTGCTCAAGACCGGACAGGTCGTACGCGATGAGTTGAAGAAGATCGGAGTAGACATGACCATCAAGGCCGTGGATGTCTCGGTCTGGTACGACGCGTTCGTCGCTGGAAACTACCAGATCACCAGCGCGTACCAGGAGCGCACCATCGATCCCGATAACTTCTACTCCCTGGTTATCAAGTCAGGTGGTCCGATCAACACGACCGGATATTCCAACCCGGACGTCGATGCCCTAATCGACAAGGCAGCCGCAAGCGGCGATAAAAAGGCGCGCGCGGCCCTGTATAGCCAGATCCGCACGAAGATGACCTCGGATGCCCCACTCGTGTTCACGCACTACGAGACGCTCAACTATCTGATGAACAAAAACGTCGTCGGATCAACGATCACGCCGACGCTGAGCCTGCATATGGAGAACGTCGGCTTCACGAAGTAACCCGCATCCCGACGCCGCGACATCCACCCCTCGGGAATGGATGTCGCGGCGTGGTCGTGCGACGGTCTTCACCGGATCGGAGAGCTCGGCCCCCATACCTCGGATCCGCCTCTCAGGACAATCCGACGATCTCGCCGTTCTCGTCGATGTCGATGCGTTCCGCCGCCGGCGCGGATGAGAGACCGGGCATGGTGCGCATGTCGCCGCAGATGGGGTAGATGAACCCGGCGCCGATGGACGCACGGACTTCACGCACCGGCAGTCGCCATCCGGTGGGTGCTCCTTTGATACTGGGATCGGCCGACAGGGACAGGTGTGTCTTAGCGATGCACACGGGTAGGGCCCCGAAGCCAGCTCGTTCGTATCTGTCGAGTTGCCGAGCGGCCAGCGGCGAGATGTCCACGCCGTCGGCGCCGTACATCTCGCGCGCGATCAGCTCGATCTTGTCGACGAGGGGAAGTTCGTCGGGATAGAGCAGCTGGTAGCTGGAGCGTTCAGTACAGGCTTCCGCAACCGCCTCTGCGAGCTCGATCGCACCTCTGCCGCCCTCGGTGAAGTGGTGACTGATTGCTACGCGCACACCCTCTTCTGCCGCGACATCCATGATCGCCCGATGCTCACTGTCATGGTCAGAGGGAAAAGCGTTCACCGCAATGACCGGCGTTACCCCATGCCGTCGGATGTTGGCGATCTGACGGCGCAGGTTCGCTGCCCCGGCGAGCACGTCGTCGGGATTTTCGGCAAGCATCTCCGGTGGTAACGGTCGGCCGGCGACGACCCGGTACTTGCTCGAGTGAGTTTTTAGATCACGGACCGTCGCGACGATCACCGCAGCATCCGGGGTCAGCCCGGAGGCACGACACTTGATGTTGAAGAACTTTTCCGCGCCGATATCCGCACCGAACCCCGCCTCGGTGATGAGGTAATCGCCAGCATGGATGCCGATCAGATCAGCGACGACCGAGGAGTTGCCGGTCGCGATGTTTCCGAACGGTCCGGCGTGGACCAGTACCGGTGTCTGCTCGACGGTCTGCATCAGGTTCGGTTTGATAGCGTCCGTGAGTATCACCGTCATTGCACCGGCCACCTTGAGCATTTCGGCTGTCACCGGTTCGCCGCCGCGGGTGTAGCCGACGACGATTCGTCCCATCCGCTCACGGAGATCCCGCAACGACGTGCACAGCGACAATAGTGCCATCACTTCGCTGGCGGCGGAGATATCGAAACCCGTCTGAAGCGGATTGCCATCGTCGGGACCACCGAGCCCGGTGATGATGTTGCGCAGCTCGCGGTCATTGACGTCGAGGACACGCCGCCAAGTGATCTCATGGGGGTCGAGGCCGAGACGGTTTCCCTTGTGGATGTGGTTGCCGATCACCGCCGACAGGAGATTATGGGCCGCGGTAACGGCGTGCATGTCACCGGTCAGGTGCAGGTTGAGCGCCTCCATCGGTACCACTTGCGCGTAGCCGCCACCCGCAGCTCCTCCCTTAATACCGAATGTCGGCCCCATCGACGGCTGCCGGATGGCCACGATCCCGAGCTTGTCGATGTGCCGGAAGCCCTGACCGAGCCCGATCGAGGTGGTCGTCTTGCCTGATCCGAGCGGAGTCGGCGTGATTGCGCTGACGACGACATACTTGGCCCGCGGGCGGTCACGCAGCTCATCGATCGCGTCGAGAGAGATCTTCGCCGCCGCACTTCCATATGGTTCCATGAGATGTGCACCGATGCCCATGTCGGCGGCAACCTCTTCGAGCGGACGACGGACCGCGGCACGGGAAATAGCGAGATCCGACGGCATGGCCGCGTGGCGTGATCGAGATGGCTTAGAAATGATGTCTCCTCAGGGCTGCCGGTACCGGGTCACCCCAGAGTACGGTCAAGTCCGGGGTTCGTACCTGAGTGGCGTGAAACCACCCGAACGGAGGCGGGCAACGCCAACTGGCGAACGACGCTAGACAGTGTGGGATAAGCCGGGATGTGGTGGTAGGGCAACCCGAATGTTTCGCGATAAATCCCCGCATCGGCGGGGCTTGCTTTTGTATCAGCAAGTCTCGCGGGACCCCTTCGGTCAAAACCAGTCCATCTCATCGTCGGCGCTCACAATCCGACGACCCTGGTCTCTACTTGCAGTGAATTCCGGGGCGCTGCGCGGGCTTTGTCGCCGAGAGTCGAACCAAAAGCGGCCCCGCATTGAGCGATAGACCTCCGTGCGGCCGTTACGAAAGTCTTTCGACTTCGACGATCACAATCGTGTCTGTGCAGTGGTTTGCCACGGTGTGCTCGGCCCCAGCCGGGCAGGTGTAGCTCTGACCGATGTCCAGCGCGGCGGTAATCACCGTGCGGTCGGCGAAACGCGGGCCGCAACACCGATGATGATCGGCGGAGCGATGATGCCGCCATACATCGTGAGAACGTGTTGCAGGCCGAATGCGAGTGATCGACCGAGCGGTAACCGTTCGTCTTCTGGACGGATCACTGGATCGGTGGTCTGAGGGGCTGATTTCTTTTTCATTTCAGACGTCCTTGGGTCGGTCGCCAGGTCAGCGCGTCGGCAGGCCAGGCACTCAGCAGAATCCAGCGATGGTATCCCAGGCGTTCCCGGCGGACGATGCGTGTTCCCGCGTGACAGTCGCCTCGATCAGGCCATAGGGGCGGTCGGCAGCGAAGAAGACCTCGTTCGGGTTGTCGAGTCCGAACGCGGACAGGTCGACGACGAAGTGGTGCTTGTTCGGCATCGAGAAACGGATCTCGTCGATATCGTTCCGAGTCTCCAAGACTCGTTTTCCCATGGTGTACAGCGTGTTCTGCAAAGCCTCGGAATAGTCCTCGGTGAAGGATTCGAGCAGCAGCGCCTTTACCTGGGCGTAGCTCTCGTTGAAGTCGATGTCGGAGTCGGTGTACCTCCACCGAGCGGACACGTCGGTTGCCAGGACCCGATCCGTCGTCTCCGCCAGGGTGGTGTATCGGTCTTTCGGATATCCCACGAAACCGGATCTGGTGCTTTTCAGCACGGTCAGGTCCTTCAGGCCGCCGAGTACGTGCGTGCGGTCCCCGTCAACGACGACCGCGGCAGTTCGGATCTCCTGGCCGTTACGCACGAATGAATGGTCATGCGCGGCGCCATGGGCCTCGATACGATCCCAGCTGTATTGCTCGGCGAGCCACTGCCCTCCCGAAACCCAATCGAAGGCCGAAAGGAAGTGCTCGCTCAAACGGATCAGGAACTGTTCTGGCGATCCGATTCCTGCGCGCGCGAACGCGTAAATGGTGTTCTTCTGGGTGTCTGTTGCGACGACATGAGCGTTGTCACCCGCGAGATGGGCCATGCTGAAGTCGCCGCGTAATTGGGAGGTGACACTGAGATCTTCGATCTCGTGACGATGACTGTCGCGGGTGATCTTTACGACCCGGACCTCCGCCTTGCCATACTGATTGCTGCCGAGGATCACGCCGCTCGGCTGCGTCGTGCTTCGGGCGGAGGCACTGTTGCCGAGGGTGTCTGTGGCGGTGGTGTTGATCATGTCAGTTACCTCGATACGTCGAATAAGCGAACGGGCTGAGCAGTAGCGGCACGTGATAGTGCTTTCCGTCCTCGGTGACCGTGAAAACGATGGTGATTTCTGAAAAGAACGACTCGGTGGAAGTGAGTGAGAAGTAGGCCTCGGTGTCGAAAACAAGGCGATACCGTCCAGCCGGGAGTGCGGCGGGACCGATATCGCGGGCGCTGTCAAAATTCTCAACGCGGCCATTGTGATCGGTGACCGCTGTCGCGAGTACTGACCAGACGTGGGGAGACCCGCCGGCATCGTCACTCAACTGCGACAAGCTCACCGGCACCGCCGAAGCTGGTCTACCCAGAGCCGTATCGAGAACGTGAGTCGTGATCAGGGATGTGTTCATTCGGTGACAACTCCTTCTAATCGGAGGATCGCGATCTCGCGTAATTGTTCTGCGACAGTTCGATCCTCTGTTGACACGGTGTTGCGGAGGCGTTCGTGAAGCGACGCGAGCATTTGCTCTCCTGTCCGACCGGCGGCGCGGATGAGGAAGACGCGACCGAACTTCTCTTCGTACGCCCGGTTGCCGAGCGCCAGTCCGGTCGCTATGGTGCCATCGCTGTGATCGACACCGGCCTGTTCCGAGCGCGCCAGTACCGCCTCTCGATCATCGCAAACAGGCTGCTGTCCGATCCGAGGATGGTGCGAAAGAGCGCCTGTCACCTCGTCGGAGGTGAAGGGGAGCGCCGCAGAGAACGCTGACGCGAGAAGCGAATCCCGGGTTGTGAACGGCCGGGAATCGACAATCTGTTCGCACCATCTGAGCACGTCGACACAGGGTCTCAGAGCGTCGATTGCCTGGGACCGCAGCGCCGTGTTGAACTGATCAAGCTTCATCGCTTGCCCAACTTTCCTACCCATGCTGGCATCCACGGCGTAGAGAATACGGGGCGAATTACTCGCCGGTTTCGTATCGTGGAACTGTTATATCAGCATGCGTAATGACCGTATCATCAGCCGATCATATGGTCCAGCAAATTACCGGTCGCAATTTTGCCGTCGACAGCGACTCCGCGCAGGTAGGTGGCGCGCACTCGTCCCCGAAGCCGCTTGCCGTCGTATGCCGTGACGTGGTTCTTGTGTTTGAGGGTGCGCGCGTCGACGGTAAACGTCTCGTCAGGAGCGAAGATCGCAAAATCGGCATCCGCTCCGACTGCAATGCGGCCTTTTGCGGTGAGGCCTGCAAGGGCGGCAGGCGCGCCCGACATCCAATGCACCACCTGGTCGAGTGGGATGGCCCGCTCTCGCGCTTCGGTCCAGATCAGGGACAGTCCTAACTGCAGCGACGAGATTCCGCCCCACGCTACGACGAAGTCGCCACCGGGTGGCTGCTTCTGCTCGCGAGTGCTCGGAGAATGATCTGAGACTATGCAGTCGATTGTTCCGTCCCGCAATCCGTCCCAAAGCCGATCACGGTTTGCCGCCTCACGAATTGGCGGGCAGCACTTGTAGACGGTCGCGCCATCGGGAATATCTTCGGCCACGAGTGTGAGGTAGTGCGGGCAGGTCTCAACGCTGATCCGGAGGCCATCCCGTCGGGCGACTTCGATTGAATCGAGAGCGCCGGCGGAGCTCAGGTGCAGGATGTGAATTCGAGCTCCGGTTAGGTGGGCACGGGCAATTGCTTCGGCGATTGCCACATTCTCGGCCTCCGGCGGTCGTGACGCCAGAAAGTCGGAATAGCGAGCACCGGAGCGCTGGCTTGCCTGATCGATTACCTGCGGATCCTCCGCGTGGACGAGCATGAGCGCGTCGATCTTCGCCAGCTCGGCCAGATCCTCCTCCAGTTCATCGGCACTGAGGGCCGGGAATTCGTCCACCCCCGAGTCGATGAGGAACGCTTTGACACCAAAGACGCCGGCATCGCAGAGCGGTCGAAGGTGTTCGCGGTTGCCGGGAATCGCGCCACCCCAAAATCCGACATCGACGAAGATCTGGCCTCGAGCAACGGCGCGTTTGATCTCGAGTGCCGATACCGAGGTTGTCGGGGGAATGCTGTTCAGCGGCATATCGATGATTGTGGTGACCCCGCCGCCAGCGGCAGCCCGCGTGGCCGACGCAAAACCTTCCCATTCGGTGCGACCGGGTTCGTTGACATGCACGTGGGTGTCGACAAGACCGGGGATCAACACCTCGTCATCCGAAAGAAGAACCGTCGACCTTCCCCTCAGTGTGCTGCCGGCTGGCGCGATGGTTGTGACTGTGCCATTACGCACACCGAGTTCTCCGCCGACGATTCCATCGACCGTCAGTATCCGTCGTGCGCGAAGGACGAGGTCGTACTGTTCCCGAGCGCGGAATGCGAGCGCAAGACGCGCTCCGGTGCGTTCGAGTAGTGTGCCCGCGTCGCGGATGCAGGTCTCGACATCCGCTTCGAGGTCGGTGAGGGCGAAGGTCTGCTCGAACCCGGCGGCCGTGAGCTGATCTGTCGTAAGGGTGGTTTGGCCGCAGACCGCGTAAACCGGAACGCCGTGAGCTGTCGCCAGCATGGCGACGCCGATCGGCGTCTTGCCGAACAGACTCTGTTCGTCGAGGCTGCCCTCACCGGTGATCACGAGGTCGGTCTCCGCCAGCCGACTTGCGATCCCGCTCAGTTCGAGCACCAGCGCAATTCCCGGCTCACGTACCGCAGCCAGAACCGCGATTGCCGCGAACCCGGCACCGCCGGCCGCTCCGGCCCCTGGCTCGGCAGCAACGGCTTCCACGATCGGCCCGAGTGCTTTCCCGAGAACGGACACGAAATTCGTCAGAGCGGCGTCGAGCACATCGATGTCCGGTCCGGACGCTCCCTTTTGCGGACCGAATACGGCCGCAGCACCATTCGGCCCGAGCAGCGGATTATCGACATCACTTGCAAGCACGATCTCCGTTGTGCTTATTCGTGGGTCGAGGCTGCTGAGATCTACCCGGACGAGTCGGGCGAGTGCGGCCCCACCGCCGAGCAGTTCACCGTCGCGACTGTCGAGTAGCCGAACCCCGAGAGCTTGAAGTAAACCGGCACCGCCGTCGGTGCTTGCACTTCCGCCGATGCAGAGAATGATGCGCTCACAGTCGAGGTCGAGGGCCCTGAGGATCAGTTCGCCCGTTCCGCGTGTGCCGGCGAGGAGAGCATTCTTCTTTCCGTCGGGCAGAACGGCAATTCCGGATGCCTGAGCCAATTCGATAATCGCATCCCCACCACGAACGCCGAACGCGGCCTCGATGGGGAGCCCGGTCGGGCCGGTGACCCGCGCCGTATGGCGAATGAATCCAGCGCTGATCGCCGCGTCGAGCGAACCCTCCCCGCCGTCTGCCACCGGAAGAATGACCGTCTGAGCGAGCAGATCGACGGCACGGATCCCCGCGGCCAGATGCATCGCGACCTGTTCGCCGCTCAGCGAGCCCTTGAACTTATCGGGGGCAATTATGTAGCGCATGGATATCGTTCCTGAATGGATCAGTGTTCCTGAATGGATCAGTGTTCCTGAAGTGCGAGGAGTGCGGTTGGCGCATCTTCCGGGGCGAAGGCCAAGTCTTCAAACTCTGTCACATTGTCCAGGGACGAACCCATCGCAATATTGGTCACCCGCTCCAGGATCACCTCGACAACGACCGGGACTGAGAATTCGATCATCATCCTCTTCGCCTCGGCGAAGGCGTCACTGAGCAGTGCTGGGTCCTCGACGCGGATCGCCTTACAGCCGAGGCCCTCGGCAACCTTCACGTGGTCAACGCCATAGCCGTTGGTCTCGGGGGAGTTGATGTTCTCAAACGCGAGCGAGACCTGATGATCCATGTCGAATCCGCGCTGGGCCTGACGGATAAGGCCGAGGTAGCTGTTGTTGACGACAACATGGATATAGGGGAGCTGAAATTGTGCGCCGACAGCCAGTTCTTCGATCATGAACTGAAAGTCGTAGTCACCGGAAACCGCGACGACGGTTTCCCCCGGTTTTCCTCGCACGACGCCGAGGGCGGCAGAAATAGTCCAGCCCAGCGGGCCGGCCTGGCCGGCGTTGATCCACTTTCGGGGCCCGAAGACATGCAGCATCTGAGCGCCGGCAATCTGCGATAGCCCTATGGTCGAGACGTAGGTGGTCTCAGGCCCGAAGGCACGATTCATCTCTTCATAGACCCGCTGGGGCTTGATGGGGATGTTCTCGAAATGCGTCTTCCGATGCAGTGTTGCTTTGCGAGCGCGGCACTGGTTCGCCCATTCGGAATAGTCAGGTAACGCTGCGGCCGCGATGCGATCACGTGCCACGATGAGGAGTTCGTCGAGGGCTACACCGGCATCAGAAACGATCCCGAGGTCCGGATCGAATACACGGCCGATCTGGGTCGGCTCGATGTCGACATGGACGAAAGTACGACCCTCGGTGTAGGTGGCGAGAGCGCCAGTGTGACGGTTGGCCCAGCGGTTACCGATGCCGAGCACGAAATCTGACGCGAGAAATGTGGCATTGGCGTAGCGCTGCGAGGTCTGGATACCGGCCATGCCAGCCATCAGCGGATGATCATCGGGAATCGTGCCCCAGCCCATCAGCGTGGCGATCACCGGCACGTTCAGAAGCTCGGCGAGTTCGACGAGCCGAGCCGAGGCACCGGCGTTGATGATTCCACCGCCGGCAACGATCAGGGGGCGATCGGATGCGGTCAGCAGCTCGAGCGCCTTTTCGGCCTGCTTGCGCGAGGCTCGTGGCTTCTCAATCGGCATCGGCTCGTAGAGATCGATATCGAACTCTATTTCTGCGAGCTGCACGTTGATTGGAAGGTCGAGCAGCACCGGGCCGGGGCGACCGGATCGCATGAGCTGGAAGGCTTTGTTGAACGCCCCAGGAATTTGGCCGGGCTCGAGTACTGTCATCGCCATCTTGGTGACGGGAGCGGCGATCGTCTGAATATCGACAGCCTGAAAGTCCTCCTTATGAAGTTTGTCGGTGGCGGCCTGCCCGGTGATGCAGAGAATCGGTATGGAGTCGGCCCAGGCCGCATACAGGCCGGTGATCATGTCGG
>JBKJLH010000067.1:0-9164 GCA_046597035.1 Lacisediminihabitans sp. | reverse complement strand
AGTCAAGAAGCACAGAGCCAGATAACCCATACCGCAACGAAGAAGAGGGCCCGTAAGCGGGACGACCACCGGGCCAAATTCGGGGACTCTTTCAAAGACCGAACTGAGGGTGCTCCTCCACTTTGAGGGGTGCCCGCAGGAGAACCTTGGGGGTGTTTCCTGCCCTCACGAGAGCAGGCCAGAGACCCCTGAGTCCCCAACGGTAATCGGCGTATTTTGAGCATTCCATGGTGGCGGATGCTCAACTCTGCTGATCCTGACGCCCTGTATCAATATTCCGGGTTTACAAGCCCTGCTGACGGAGCAGTTCAGGAATACGCTCGCGGAAGGGGAAGAACCCGCGCGCGGCGTAGGGCCAAGCGAGCGTGTCCCAGCGCCGCCTGACGGTCGTGAGCGTCACTGCCTCGGAAGCAAGAACGGCGCCGAGCGTCAGCATCCGTTCCTGTACCGGGCCTACCGGAGCGCACGGCACAACCACCGCATCCAGACGTTCAGATTCCGCCCACCGCAGAACTGTAGAGGGGAGCGCGTCGGGCAGCACTCTCGCCGGTCGCCCGAGGGTGTCCGACGCCCGCCTAGTACCGTCATCGAGGGCTGATGCAGTAAATCGACGGACTTCATCCGAGGCGCCAGAGGGCGAGCGCTCGTCTGGATCGGCGGATCCGGCGATAGCGACGAGTCGGCTGTTCGAATTGAACCAGGGATACTCGGTGCCGAGGCTTGCCGCGTCCAGATCCTCTTCGTGCAGCAACAGCCCCACTCGGGTGCCCAGTGGGGTGGACTCAGCGGGAGCAATCGGTGCCCGCGACGGGAGTGGCTCCTCAGCAATCGCCCGTGCCGACGTGGCTAGTCCCGATGGCGAGAACCGGCCCTCGGTGTAGCGAGAAATATTCGAGGCCGTCGCGAGGTAGGTCTTTCCGGCGGTCTGGAGCCCGGCAACCCACCGCCAGGAGAGTGTGTTGGAGGCGGCATCGCCATCAAGAAGGTGACGGTAGAAGAAGTCTGCGCCGAGTTGCCACGGCAGGCCGAGCGTGAAGATCCAGATACTTGCAAACCACATGCGCGTGTGGTTGTGCAGGTATCCGGTCTCCAAAAGCTCATGCACCCACGCATCCATTGCATCAACGCCGGTGCGCCCAGCGACGGCATCACGATAGTCACCGGAGCGTGTTTCGCCCGCGAGCCCGAGCTCGACTACGTCGCGGCGATACCGCCGCCACACCTCGGGATTCTGCTCGAGCCACCCTTTCCAGTACGTCCGCCAGAACACTTCCTGCACAAATTTCTCGCATGCCCCGAACCGATGCCGCTCAAGCACAGCCGAAACTACTTCGCGCTCGGTCAGGAGTCTGTGGCGGAGGTACGGGGAGAGACCGGAAACGTTGTCACGGAAAGGTCCAGTGTCGTGGTTGCGATCTCGCGTGTACTCCATCCCTGCATTGGGGACGAACAGGGTGAGGGCTTCAAGGCCGGCGGCTCGGCTGGGAGTGAACATCTCCCTCATCATGCATCATTTAGTTTTGAGTAGTGTCTGGCCGAGCGCCCTGAGCAACCCCGAAATTCCCGGCAGACTTGAGGCTCAAATGCCGGGTTGAAATGCAGGCCGATATCGGCTGCGCTGAGAGCCCCCCACCTGGCTGAACAAGACGTCCGTCAACCAGCTGTCCCGATGATCGGACGGTGCCAGGTAGCCCTGACCAACCAGGTCATCGAGCTCATCCAGCGCCACTCGAGATCGACCGCCATTATGGACTCCGAGGCGATCCATCGCCCCTGGCGCGACGCCCGGTTCGAAACGATCACCGGACGATTATTCACCGTGCTTCCGGATTCAGACATGATGGCGTTTATCGATCAGAGGGCTGCCTGCAAGTGAACTTTTCCCTAGCTTCCCGGAGGATTGAGGTACTGGGGTTCCGACCCCGGTCAGTCTAGATTCACAACTAAATGCCGCTGACTTCGAACCCCAAAGCGGCAACAGCGGCCTGACTGAATGCCGCGAAAGCCCACAACGGCAGGTGCGAAGCGAACTACGGTGACCGGGCAGACAGACAAAAAACGATCTGCAGTGCAGTGCAGTGCCGTGCCGCACAGGGCTTCATTGTGGTCGGATCCGCAGGGGTCGGCTTCCATGCCGGCTTTGCTCGGGCTCGTGAATTGGGGAGTGTGAGGGGCCCGCCCCTCACGACCGACCCTGGGAATGGGCCGACCGCGCGGCAATAGCGGCAGTGTCTGTCTCAGTTTTGCTCGGGTCGTTGGTGCTGATGGATCTCCGCATAGTGGACCGTGTTGCTCCAGCTGTGATCACTGGTGCCGCCTACTGTTTTGGCGTTTTTCCACAATGTGCGGGGTGAGAGTGACAGCGCGGGCATACTTCTGCTCCGGAGTCGCGATTTGGTGCCCGCCTTCGCGGTCGTAATCGTCCGCGTCGATGCGCCGTCCCAACTTCCGCCGCTCCGCCCCAACGTACCGGCCCGGTTCGAAACTCTCACGGGCTGGTACCGAACATCATTGGTGTGTATGGCAGCGTCCGCACGTGCCTTCGCAGGCGCGGCCCCAGCACTGGCGTCAACGGATCTGCGCATCGCGGTATCCGCCTTGATGATCGCGTTGCGGTGGCGGGTCTCGGAGTGGTGGCCGACGTGGATCGGCGCACCTTCCTCGGGCAGCCGGTCAAGAGCCGTCTTTGCGCACGCATTGACGGCGACCCAAAACAGAGCCAAGAGTGAATTCGCCCGGCGTTGCTGGCCCTATTTTCGATGGGCGTTAACAGGTCCTCCTGCCGACGTGTGACGCCTAGCTCGGTGCCCTCAGTGTCTTTACCGATTCGGGCGGATATAGCTGCCCGCAAGTCAAGACGTTACAACTAGTCACGGACACCGCTGGTCTTCCTCATCCCGCCGGTGACGATTCTCTTCGCGATCTACACGGAAATTTTCATGCTGCAGGTTGGGCTGTGACCTCGAGGAATCCCACAGCATGGCACCTATCACGACCGGAGTGCGGCGCGCAGGCGTCGGCCCACCAGTTCTGCAGCGATGCTTACCGCGAACGACGCGAAGAGCAGCGTGGTGACCACCGGGAATCGAAACTCCGAGAGGTTCTCGGCGAACAGCCGGCCGAGACCCGCGGCCCCGACCACGCCGACAATCGCGGTGTCGCGCACGCAGATTTCGAAGCGATACAGCGTGTAGGTCACCAGGTGCTGCATCGACGGTGGTGCGGTGGCCGCGAGGGCCGCGAGGGGGCGTCGCACGCCGATCGCGCGAAGGGCGTCCCGAGGTCGGGTGTCGACACTCTCCCACGCCTCGGCGACCAGCCGCCCCAGGATGCCACCGGCGTACAGGCCGAGCGCGAGCGCACCGGGAAGCACGCCGGGGAACAACAACAACAGGGCGATGACAGCCCACACGGTCGGCGGGATAGAACGCAGCACCAGCAGGATGATGCGTGCCGCCCAGAATGCCGATGATCGAGCGACGCGAGCCGGCCACTCTGAGCCCTCATCCATCGGCCCAGGGCGGGCGCGGCTGGCCCACGGTCCGATCATCAGGGTGATCACGACCGCGATGGCCATCGCAAGCACTGCCATTGCTATTGTGTCGGTGACCGCCGAGCCCAGCGCTTCCCACCCGCCCCGCGGGAGCTCGGGCGGCCAGAGTTCATCCAGCAGTCGGCCGGTCAGTTGTCGTGTGCGCGCCGAGGTGAGGCCGTTGAGCGAAACGCCAGACACGATCGCTGCGACGATCACCGCTGGGATGGCGACCAGTACCGAGCGACGCGCCCACGGCGAGCTGGCTGCGGCAAGCCCCCGCCCGCGCTGTTGCCCGACGGACCAGTCAGAGCAGCTCACCACGGCCATGTCACGACGTAGCTGGGTGCTCCAGATGTCAACTGCCGCAGAGATCAGCACGACGGCACCAATGAGCGTCCAGACCTCGTCCCAGTTGCGCGACTGCAGGCTGACCGTCAGTTCCTGGCCGAGGCCGCCCACCCCGACGACGCCCAGAACGACGGCCGATCGCACCGCACACTCGAAGCGGTAGAAAGAATAGGACAGCAGCAGGGGCGCGGCGGCGGGGAATAGGGCATAGCTGAGCGCCGGAAGGGGCCGAGCACCCGCCGAGCGCAAAGCGTTCAGCGGCTCGGGTGGAACTCCATCCAGCGAGTCGGCGAATACTTTGGCGGTCTGGGCACCGAACGGAACGGCGATCGCCAGCACAGCCACGAGCGGGTCGAGACCGAGCACACTGACGAATAGCAGCGCCCAGATGAGTTCGTGGATGGAGCGCACCGCTACCAGAACCCCACGAAGCACCATTCGGAGCACGCGCACCACGAGAGGCGCTCGCCGCTGCCAGGCGATATCGCTGAGCACCAATCCACCGAGAATGCCGATCACCAGTGCCCCCGCGGTGCCGAGAGCCGCGTACACCAGTGTCACCAACGTTGCGTTCGCCACGATGGCCAGAAACCCGGGGGATAGCGCAGGCTTTAGTGCCGATGAGAGCAGCTGGCCGAGTAGCGGCGGCCCTCCAGGGTTGATGGTCTCGGTGCCCGGTGGCACCGCCACGGTCAACGCCCACACGACGGGGACGACAACGAGGAGAACACCGAAGACCCGTCGGAGTGCCACGGTGCGCGACGACACGCCCCGGCGCGCGCTGGTGGTGCGTGCACGATGTACCCGCTCTTGTGTCATCTCATTCTCATCCCGCTGCCTCGTGAAAGCCTGGTTCAGCGCAGCGCGTAGAGGTCGTCGAGCAGGCTATCCGGTATTTCCGCGGCAGGCAGGTCGAACAGTAGCCGACCCTGTCTCAGTCCAAGCACGCGGTCGAAGTGACGCCGTGCGAGTTCCGGCTGATGCAGGCTGACAACGGTGGTCGCATCCCGGCCGAGCGCGCCGAGCAGGCCCAGGATGTCGGCAGCGTTGCTCGGGTCGAGGCTTGAGACGGGCTCGTCGGCGAGCACGATTTCGGGCTTCTGCACCAGCACTCTCGCGATCGCCACCCGTTGGCGCTCGCCCCCTGATAAACGCGCGGTCTGCTCGTGCACGGCCCAGGCGAGGCCCACTCGCTCCAGTGCACCGATTGCGACGCGATCGGCCCGCGGCCAGACCAGCGCCCCCAGTGATCTGGCTGTGCTCCAGTGCCCCAGTCGTCCCGCATTGACGTTGTGCAGCACCCGAACCTGCTCCACGAGGTCGAGTCGTTGTGAGACCATGCCAATGCGGCGCTGGGCCGAGGCCAGCACCGACGGCGACATTCGGGCTACATTGGCGCCGAACACCTCCACTTCACCCGAGGTCGCGCGCAGGGAACCGTTGAGGAGCGCCAGTAGGGTACTTTTTCCCGCACCACTCGGGCCGAGCACCGCCACCTGCTCGCCAGCGTAGATGCGCAGGTCGAGCCCGGCGATCGCCTCGAAGGTGCCAAATCGCCTGCCCGCGTCTCGGAGCAGGACCGCGGGCGCTGCGATGCTCATGCCAGCAGGCCGAGGCCCTTTGCAACCGACTCGATCTGGTCGTAGTTCGAGTTTTTGGTCTCGATGAATGACGTGGCGCCAAACAGGTCGAGAATGGCTGCATCAGCGGCGTTAGATTTGTTAAGGCCCAGCAGCATTTTCGTGACGGACTTAAGAGTACCGGCCCCAAATGTCTTGTCGACATCAGGGCGAGCGAGCCAGTGGTAGTCGGAATAGCCGGGCGTCCGCCACAGCACTTGCACCTTGCTCAGATCCACTTTGCCGGACTTGACAGTAGCGTTCCATACCTGCTCATTGACCGCTCCGACCTCGAAGCTACCGCTGGCGATCGCCGCGATAGTCGCATCGTGTGATCCAGAGAAACCTGGTTGGCCGCGAAGATCCTTGAGTTCGAGTTTCGATTGCTGCATGAAGTACTCGGGCATCAGTCGACCGGAGGTGGATGTCTCACTGCCGAAGGTGAAAGTGTGCCCAGCCAACGCGCGAAGACCATCGACCTTGGTAAATGGTTGGATTCCCGACGCAAGGGTCGCGATGAACAGGCTGTGGAAATCGGCGTCGATATTGCGTTGCGCGATTGCCGTCGCGCCCGCGACCCGTGATCGGGCCTGCACTCCGGTGAGTCCACCCATCCAGGCAATGGCGATATCCCCCACCTCGAATGCGCGCACGACTGCGGTGTAGTCGGTGACCGGATGATATTTGACGTCGAGACCGGTGGCAGACGCGAATCGATTCGCGACTGAGGAGTAGAGTCGCGCGAGCTTCTCGGGATCCTGATCCGGAATTGCTGAAATGCCCATGGGGCCGACCGGGGTGGTTAGCTTGGACGGCTCGGTGGAAGCCCCGGAGACGGGAGCGCATCCGCTCAGGAATAACAGCCCTGCACTTCCGAGAAGCAGTCCGCGTCGGGAAAAGTTAGTCATAGTCAAACTCCTGTTGGGTGCGGGCGATGTGGTCGTCGTGAACGATGAGCCCGACCGGTGACGGTGGGGTAGAACCGGCTGAGCGCGAGCCCGATCACAGCGGTGCTCAGAAGCCAAGCCGCCGAGCTGGGCGAGCCGCCCAAGAAAGGCGTCGAGAAGCCTGGCTGCGATTTCAAGGAAAGTGCACCGAGAATTCCGAACCCAGCTGCGAGGAAGCCAGCCTTCGCCAGGCCTTCGCGGGTCGCGGTCATCAAAGCGAGCCCGAGAGTTGCCGCGAATCGCACCTTTATTCCAGTCAGGAGCAGAACGGTCAGAACTGGCCCTGCGAGCAATGCAACCCAGCCGAATGGCACGAAAAACGGCAAGATCATGTCCTCGACGGTCCAGCTGAAAGGCGGGAATGCCGGATAGTGGACCGCGGAGCGGGCGAATTGGTAGCGCCCGTTGCCGTCGGCGAGGCCACAGTCAGGCGATCGGACGGCGATGCGAACAGCCAGTCAGCTGCGCCGGATAACGGATTTTTCGTCAGCGACTCAGGCACAACGGAATACCTCCCGACCGGTACGGGCGGCGGCATCCTGCAGCCTCATCGTGTCGTTCACCACACCGAAGACCTCGCTCAGCGGCAGAGGCGCGTCAGCGATCTTCATGTTCGGGTTTGTGACCGCGACCGGGTGCCACCAGGCTCCGTCGGCGGTGATCGTCGGTTCGGGTTCGAGCGTGCTCACCGAGACATGCATCCCGGTCTCGGAGAAGCCTTCGAGGGCTACAGGACGGATCAGTCGATCTTCGGCGGCGATACCCTCGGTATCGAGACGCCGATGCAGTTGCTCGACGCCGGTCGGATCCTCGTCATAAAGGGTTGCAGCCACTCGCACGCGGAAGCCGAGGGAGTGAGCAAGCCCGATTCCGTCAAGTGCGCGGGCCCATGAGCCGCGACCGCGCTGCGCATCGTGAACCTCGGCGGTGGCCGAGTCCAGGCTCACCTGCAGGGTCACCCTGCGGTCCAGCGACTCGAGCGTTTCGCGTCGCCGACCCTTCCCGAAGATCATGGCGTTGGTGAGAATCGTCACGTCCAATCCGTGTGCGGCTGACACTAGATCGCCGAGCTCGGGATGCATGAATGGTTCGCCGCCGGTGAGCATGACTTCTCTGCCGCCGAGCGTTCGGAACTCGTCGAAGATCGCCCGTGCCATCGCGGGCTCGACCCTGCGGGATGGGGCCCGGGGAGAAGATTCAGCACAGCAGTAGGTGCAGGCGAGATTGCAGTCGAAGTTCGTGTAGACCCACAGTCGCTCACCGACCGGGGTGCGATCGCCCTGGGTGAAAACCGTGGAGACGGAGGCATTAGCCTTCTGCACCACGAACCACCACGGGCCTTCGTCGCCCTCGCGCTGGTCTGCGACGATGAGGTGGCCCACCAGCTCGGCCCACACGGGAAGGTCATCCACGACGCTGTGCTGGGTACTGCGCACTCCGAGCGACTGGCCGGGTTGAAGGCGGCGCATGGAGCGGGTGATAAGCAGCAACAAGCCACTCCCGCAGTCCATTTCGCCGCCATCGATAAGGGTATCCACCAGGCCGGCGGGTGTTTCTACGCTGGCGGGCAGCGCCGCCGCTGATGTAACTGAAGTGGTCATAGCTTTGACAATACGTGACGATTCCGGGAGTAGTGAGCCCTCCGGCTGTGAGCGTCGCTTCACCGACGTGAGGAGACACCGTGGGGTGGTCAGTGAGAACCGATTAAAGCTACTCACGAAGAATACAAACCACGATGGCTCGCGACCGACCTGCCCTGCCCTGCCCTGCTCGAACTTCTTGCTCAAATGAAGCTCACCGATGTCACCGGACAGATCCGGTCGGCGACCGAGATGCTCCACCAGGAGCTGATCGAGAAGTAAGCGACCGCGTTCATCGACGCCGCTCCATTCGAATGTTCGGATGACCGAACCTCCCAGCGCAACGGCACGAGGCCGAGAACGTTGACGACCACCGCTGGGGATCTCGATCTGAGGATCCCGAAGCTGCGGCAGGGATCGTTCTTCCCTGCCCTGCTGGGGCGACGTCGCCGGGTTGACCAGGCCGTGTTCGCAGTTGTTATGGAGGCTTACGTCCACCGGGTCTCGACGCGACCGACTGCAAGGCCCGGGTCGGTCACCGGATCGTCTCCCGGGCTGTCGTTGTTGCGGTCGGGGTGGCTGCTGACGGGCGCCGTGAAGTACTCGGCTTCGACGTTGGTGACAGCGAGAACGAGGGCTTCTGGGCGAGCTTCCTGCGGTCGTCGAAAACTCGCAGCCTCGACAGGGTGAAGCTGGTCATGTCCGACGCTCACACCGGGTTGAAGGAGGCCATCGGGACCGTGTTCCAGGGCGCTGGCTGGCAACGCTGCCGGGTCCATGTCATCCGCAACGTCCTCGCGGTGGTGCCGAAAGGATCCCAGGACATGGTGGCGTCGATCATTCGAACGATCTTCGCCCAGCCTGACCGCGAGCGCATCGAGAAACAATTCCGCGAGGTGACCACAATGCTTGGTCGGTCCCATCCGAAGGTCGCCGCGATGCTCACCGACGCGCAATCCGATCTGCTCGCGTTCACTGCGTTTCCCCGCCGACACTGGCGACAGATCTGGTCGACAAATCCGTTGGAACGGGTTGACAAGGAAATCAAACGCCGCACCGACGTCGTCGGCGTGTTCCCCAACCCGACGCCCTTACTGCGCCTGGCCGGCTCGGTGTTGATCGAGCAGCACGACGA
>JBKJLH010000152.1:0-9307 GCA_046597035.1 Lacisediminihabitans sp. | reverse complement strand
TGAGCCGGCGCATCTCTGCGATGGCTTCGCCTTTGGCCTTTCGCCGAACCACTTTTCGTCGGCGCGCACCGGTCAACGAGTCGGGCGGAAGTTCGATTCGGACCTCCCACAGGCCGGTCGAGGCGTTCTTCGCGAGACCCCCCTCGCCTGCTCCACGCCTGCTTGCCATAAGCCAAGTGTACCCACAGGTGTACCCAGAACCACGGCGTCACATGCTTTCACAGCGCGTCAGATCCCTGAAATTCCGGGTTTTTTTACGGGTTCAAAAATTCGTCCCAGAGTTACGTCGCCTTCTGGAAAGAAGTGAAGGTCGGCTAAAGCCTGCTTCTCGTCCCACCGCGCGTTTGTTCCCCTGCGTCAGCTTCGTGCCGGTTCGAGTGAGCACACACCTGACGCGAGGGAACAATCACCGCTTCAGCGAGGCGGCGAGGTGCGGGCCCGGTGGGCTCGCACCTTTGCCCGATTTCCACACCGTTGCATCGAGCACCAACGGCGGTTGTTCGAGCGGGATTCGTCGTAGAAGATGAGGCCGCAATCATCCGCTGCGCACTCCCGGATGCGATCGCTCGGATGGCAGGCGAAAAGCTCGACGGCTTCCCTCGCGAGCACGGACAGCGCCTGGCTCGCCTTGGCACGAGAGCGGCCAGCCTGCCGGGTTCCTCCGAACAGCGACGGCGCGATGTCGGGGGTCGCGGCGAAGAGGTTGATCAGATCGACGTCATCGGAAGGAATCTCGTCTCCCCTGCTGCGTGCCAGAGCCGCGCGCGCGAGTGACCTGCTCAGCGTTCGAGCATCGATCAGGTCGCGATCGGTGGCCCCATCGACTACTTCGGGAAACCGTCCCGTGAGCCACGTCGTGAGATCGGATGTCGCGTGCAAGGGCTCTCCGCTGGCCGCGCCCAGGGCGCCCGTGTAGGCGAAATCGATTGCCAGCGAGCCGGAGTCGAACCACCAGCTTCGGCCGTCGCCCAGGGAGATCTCCTGGCCAGTCGGGCGTCCCTCGGTCGCGTGCATGTAACCAATCTAACTGGTTACCTCATCCGGGCTCAGGGCTCAGGGCTTCGGGCGCCGGTTCCGCACGCGTGGCTCTATAAATCGCGCTCGACGCACGACTCGTGGCAGAGTCGATGGCATCATCACGACGTGTGCGGGCCGATCGGCCGGGCGACACTGCCGTTTTCGCCGTGCCAGCTGACGTTGAGATCAGCGCGAACCAACACCACGAGAACCGAAGTCCCCCGAATGCTTCGACTACGGCGCGACCATAACCCAGATCCTCCCTCCAGCCGAAAGAGAGCGCAATGAACGAGACCGTGGGAAAGACCAAGGATGCCGGTTGGGACGTCGGGGTGCGGCAGACCGTTCCCGCGCGAGTTGATGTCGTCTGGCAGTTCCTGCTCGGCGATGGGCTTACCTCGTGGCTGGGCGAGACCACCTTGCCCCATGCGAAGGGCGAGGTGTATCGCACGGCGGACGGCGTGGTCGGCGAGGTGCGATCGTTCACCGAGAACACGAAGGTGCGTCTCACCTGGCGACCGGGGGACTGGCCGCACGACACCACCCTCCAGATCTCGGTGAAGGAGGCGGCCAGCGGCACGACTATCGTCATCCAGCACGAGCATCTTGCCGACCGCGAGGAACGACGGATGATGCTCGGCCACTGGAAGAACGTCGCGTCCCATCTGGCGGCAGCCTTCGATCCCAACCGCTGAGGAACCAACCGCTGAGGGGCTGAGACCGTAACCGCTCCGAAACTAGCCGCTCAGGTTCAAGCGCAGCCAGAATCTCAGCGCTGCCGTACCACCGTGCGTTGCGTCCAGGCGATCGTGTGCGCCGCTTCGAAGTGGCGTGAACACCGACCGCACGCGAGAGTGCGGGTCGGTCGGCGATAGCGGTAATGCGGATGTCCTGCAGGGCACGCTCCCACCCAGGGTGCCAATTCGCTGGCGATCGCTCCGTCGTGCAACCGGTTCCCCTCGTACCCGAGATCAGTTGCGATTGCCTTCCAGCGCGGCCCGTGACCGGCTCGAGTGCCGGCGATCGCATGCGCTACCTCGTGCAGCAGCACCTGATGGATCTCGTCGTCCCGGTATTTCGAGGCGAGGTAGCGCGAGACGCTGATGGTCTTCGCGGTGTAGTTGCAGAGCCCCGCACGGGTCTTCGCGGAGTCGAATGCGAAGGTCCAGGCTGCGTCGAGGTGCAGGGTGATCAGGGCATCTGCCCAGCGGCGCACCTGCGGCAGCTCAGCCATGCGCCGCTGCCTCGCGGGTGGCGACCTCGAGGGCGAAGCGGGCCGCTTCGATCTCGGTAGCCGGGGCTTCCGAGCCGGTACGGATGTCGAGAGCTGCGGCGAACGCCTCTCGAGATTCTGTATACCGGCCGAGGTCGAAGAGGGCGCACCCCGATGAGTAGGCAGCAGAACCCTCGAGGGCTGCCCATTCTTCGACGGCGGCCGTCGCCCGCACCGCAGTCATCTCTGCGAGTGCCCGATCGAGCTCACCCTGGTGTTGGAAGATACGCGCTCGTCGCAAGCGGGCCGCGGTCAGCTGTTCGCGATCTCCGCTGAAATGCGCGAGTCGAAAGGCCTGTTCCGCGGCCGCAAGTGCTTCACCATAGCGGCCGAGCAGCCGCAGCAGCTCGGCCTTCTCCCCGAGGGCTGCGGTGCTTCGGCCGGTTCCGATCTCGGCGAGACGCGATTCGACGGCAGCACGATCGACGCGCTCTCGCAGGGTCTCGGGGTCGTAGCCGGTAATCACCCTTTGAGATTAACCCGCGCGGGAGACATCCAGTCGCACTTCGATGAGTTTGTCGTCCCCGTCTGTGGGCGTTCCTCGCCCGTCGGTGTTGATGCTAGGCATCTAGAGCAAGCCTTCCGGGCCCGGAATCACATCCCGCAATCGGCCGAGAGAACCGGCAAAAAAGGGCAGGGCCGTTGTGGTGCCTCCCGTCGTGAACGCCCAGAGCCGCTCTCCCCGCAGTGCCGCAACAAAGAACGTGCCGCGCACGAAGGCGAGTCCGCTCTTCGTTCCAATTCCCTCCACGATGGGCCAGCCGTAGTTGCCACCCGGCTCGATCCGGTTGAACTCGTCCCAGGTATTTGGCCGAACTCGGCGGCCCGGAGCTGCCTGTCCGCATCCCAGGCGATCTCCTGCGGGTTTCGGTGGCCGAGGGAATAGACGAGGGATCCGTGTGTCGGGTTGTCGCGAGGCACAGCCCCGGTGGGCGTCATCCGCAGGATTTTGCCACTGAGCGAGGTGGGATCCTTGGCGCGGCTGGGCTGTCCGGCATCACCGACGGCGGCATAGAGCATGCCGTCGGGTCCGAAGGCGATGCCGCCTCCGCACGATGCGGTTATCCGTGACGGTAGTGAGACAGGCGTAAAGCCAGCGAGCAGATCCCGGAGACTCCCGATGCACCGCCATGCCGAGCGGTCCACCCTTGCCAGCGTGCACCACACGCGGAACGGCGCCGACGTCGCGCAGCCGCCCGGACGGCAGCCGCCGGGGGAGTCGATGGGGATGGTGACCCGGTCGAGTTCGGCTCTGGCGATGAAGTGCACCCCGAGAGCACCATCATGGACGCTACGGCGATCGGCAGTGAGCGGCGCATCATCTTTCGAGTCTGAATCGATCCGCTCGCAAACGCATATTAATCGCGATTGCCCACCTGGAAGATATTCTTCGCCGGAGGAGGGGACCGCACCGCGGTGTCGTCGGTGACGATCGACGCTCCGGCGATCCAGTTGCGAAGCTCGACCCCTTCAACCACCTTCGATGGATGCGGCCCGCCAGCCAGCAGCCGCGGCATCCAGTCCATCGGCAGCGGCGCACGAGATCCGACTATGACCACATTGCCGAAGCGGCGACCCTTGAGGATCTGGGTCTCCGCGAGGGCAGCGACATGACCGGTGGCCGACAGCATGGTCGCCGCCTGCCCGCGCGCGAAAGCGAGTCCGGGGCCATCCGCGACGTTCGCCACGATGATGCCGTCCGGCTTCAGCAGCGCCACCGCCTCTCGGTAGAACTCGAGGCTGGTCACATGGGCGGGCGTGCGGGCGCCGCTGAAGACATCTACGACCAGGAGGTCGACCGCGCCGCGCAGTCCGCCCGGCAGTTTGCCGAGCACCTCGCGGGCATCCCCATGGCGCACGCGGATTGACGCATTCCGAGGGAGGGGCAGGTGGGCGCGCACGAGGTCGACGAGGTCGGTCTCGATCTCGACGACCTGCTGGCGGGATCCTGGGCGGGTCGCTTCTATATAGCGAGGCAGGGTGAAGGCGCCTGCGCCCAGGTGCACGACAGTGAGGGGCTCACCGGGTATCCCGAGCTGGTCGATCACGTGCCCGATGCGCTGGATGTATTCGAAGAAGAGTTGGCTGGGATCCTCGAGGTTCACGTGGGACTGCGGCGTGCCGTCCACTATCAGCGTGAAACTGCCCGGTACCCAGCGGTCGGGCTCAATCACCGCACGGTAGCCGCTGAGCTTCAGGATCGTGGAGGGATATTCGGTCACCATTCGACCCTGTCACACTCGCCGCCGGGTGTGTGCCCCGTTCAGGGAGCACCAGTTGTGGGGAATTGTCGGGATCGAGGCTTGTGTATGAGAATGACTCTGGTAAAAAGTTCGGAATAGTTGAGGACCCCATGAGTTTGTACGACGACATCGGCGGAAGCATCGCGATCTCTGCCGTTGTCACCGAATACTGGCATCGGGTAACCACCGACGACCTGTTGTCACCGTGGTTTTCAACGATCGACGGCACCCAGCTCAAGCTCCATCTGCGCGACTATCTCACCGTCGCATTGGACGGGCCCGAAGTGTACGAGGGCCGCAGCATGCGCAATGCCCATGCGGGCCTCAGGATCACCCGGGAGGCGTTCGATCTGTTCGTGGTGAGACTGGGGGAGTCCCTCGCGGCCGTCGGGGCCAGCCCGGATAGCATCCTGCGGGTGGATGCTCGACTCACCCAGTTACGCCCGGTGATCGTCGAAGTCGACAGCTGACCACGCGCCTGGACCCCTGCCTCACCCGAAACCGGGCCGGTGCGGTCCGTCCGGGCCGGCGTGCCAGCCCGAACGGACCGCACCGGCCCGGTTGCCGTCGAGCACAGCCTGACGAACCGTCGGATCCACGGCACAACCGATGCCATTCGATAAATTTGAGGTGTTTATACTCGCTTTTTCGAAAATGGTCAAGAATCGACTTGCATCTGGAGCCAATTCCGTACTAGATTGGTTCTTTGCGCTCCCAGGAAATCTCTGCCTTCATATTGCGGTCGGCTGCGCTCGTTCACGTCGAGCACACCCCTGGAGCGAAACTCATCACCAACTGAACTCCTTTACTCATGCAATGGGGCGCGTAACTACCGCCCACCGGAGGTTATTTCCTTGGCTGCCGCTCGCAACGCATCCACCACGAACTCGTCGAAAAAGGGATCTCCCCAGAACGGACGCTCAGCCGAGCGGCTCTCGTTCGCGAAGATCACCGACACACTGACAGTTCCCGATCTTCTCGCGCTCCAGACGGAGAGCTTCGACTGGCTCGTCGGCAACGACCTCTGGAAGGACCGCGCAGCGGAGGCCAAAGCCTCCGGCCGCCAGGACCTTCCCGCGCTCACCGGCCTCGAGGAGATCTTCGAAGAGATCTCGCCCATCGAGGACCTCGGCGAGACCATGCAGCTTTCATTCACGAACCCCTTCCTCGAAGAGAAGAAATACTCGATCGACGAGTGCAAAGAGAAGGGAAAGACTTTCTCCGCGCCTCTGTACGTCGAGGCCGAGTTCATGAACCACCTCACGGGTGAGATCAAGACGCAGACCGTCTTCATGGGCGACTTCCCGCTCATGACCCCCAAGGGCACCTTCGTCATCAACGGCACGGAGCGCGTCGTCGTCTCCCAGCTCGTGCGTTCGCCCGGCGTGTACTTCGAGCGCCAGCAGGAGAAGACCTCAGACAAGGACATCTACTCGGCCCGCATCATCCCGAGCCGCGGCGCGTGGCTCGAGTTCGAGATCGACAAGCGCGACCAGGTCGGCGTGCGGATCGACCGCAAGCGCAAGCAGTCGGTCACCGTGTTCCTCAAGGCCCTCGGCCTCACGAGCGAAGAGATCCTCGAGGAGTTCAAGGGCTTCGCGTCCATCGAGCTGACGCTCGAGAAAGACAACATCCTCACGAAGGATGAGGCGCTCAAGGACATCTACCGCAAGCTCCGTCCGGGAGAGCAGGTCGCCGCCGAGGCAGCGCGCGCACTCCTCGACAATTTCTACTTCAACTCGAAGCGCTACGACCTTGCGAAGGTGGGTCGCTACAAGATCAACCGCAAGCTCGGTATCGACGCGCAACTCTCGAACTCAGTGCTCAGCCAGCAGGACATCCTCGCGACGATCAAGTACTTGGTCGCTCTACACGACGAGCAGAAGACGCTGTCGGGTATCCGCGATGGCAAGCCGGTGGACCTTCGACTCGACGTGGACGACATCGACCACTTCGGAAATCGTCGCATCCGCGCGGTCGGCGAGCTCATCCAGAATCAGGTTCGTACCGGTCTCTCCCGGATGGAGCGCGTCGTCCGCGAGCGCATGACCACCCAGGACATCGAAGCGATCACCCCGCAGACACTGATCAACGTGCGACCCGTCGTCGCTGCCATCAAGGAGTTCTTCGGAACCTCCCAGCTGTCGCAGTTCATGGACCAGAACAACCCGCTCGCGGGTCTCACCCACAAGCGTCGCCTCAGTGCTCTTGGGCCTGGCGGACTGAGCCGCGAGCGTGCCGGCGTCGAGGTGCGAGACGTTCACCCCTCGCACTACGGCCGAATGTGCCCGATCGAGACCCCAGAAGGCCCGAACATCGGCCTGATCGGATCGCTCGCGTCGTTCGCGCGGATCAACTCCTTCGGTTTCATCGAGACTCCCTATCGTCGCGTTATCAACGGTGTCGTCTCCGAGACCATCGACTACCTCACGGCAAGCGAAGAGGACGAGTACGTGGTGGCCCAGGCCAACGCGCCCCTCACCCCCGACGCCCGCTTCGCCGAGCCCCGCGTGCTCGCTCGCAAGAAGGGTGGAGAGGTCGACCTCTTCCCCATCGAAGACATCGGCTACATGGATGTCTCCCCGCGCCAGATGGTGTCGGTCGCGACCTCGCTCATCCCGTTCCTCGAGCACGACGATGCCAACCGGGCCCTCATGGGTGCGAACATGCAGCGCCAGGCTGTCCCGCTGCTGCGCAGCGAGTCACCGCTCGTCGGCACTGGCATGGAGGGCTACGCGGCGATCGATGCCGGCGACGTGGTCACCGCAACCGGTGCCGGCGTCGTCTCGGAGATTTCGGCTGATGTCGTGACCGTGCAACTCGACGATGGTGGAACAAAGGATTATTACCTCCGCAAGTTCAACCGCTCGAATCAGGGCACTTCCTATAACAACCGCGTGATCGTCTCCGCTGGTGACCGCGTCGAAATCGGCCAGGTTCTCGCTGACGGTCCCGCGACGGAGAACGGCGAACTCGCCCTCGGAAAGAACCTGCGCGTGGCATTCATGCCGTGGGAGGGCTACAACTTCGAGGACGCGATGATCCTGAGCCAGAACCTGGTGAAGGATGACACCCTCTCCTCGATTCACATCGAGGAGTACGAGGTCGACGCCCGCGACACCAAGCTCGGCAAGGAAGAGATCACTCGCGACCTGCCGAACGTGAGCCCGGAGCTGCTTGCAGACCTGGACGAGCGGGGAATCATCCGAATCGGTGCCGAGGTCCGCCCCGGCGACATCCTGGTGGGAAAGGTCACGCCGAAGGGCGAGACCGAGCTTTCTGCCGAGGAGCGCCTGCTCCGCGCGATCTTCAACGAGAAGAGCCGTGAGGTGCGCGACACCTCGCTCAAGGTTCCCCACGGTGAGGCTGGCACGATCATCGGTGTCAAGGTGTTCGACTCGCAGGACGGTGATGACGAACTCGGTTCCGGTGTGAATCAGCGCGTCGTCGTGTTCATCGCCCAGAAGCGCAAGATCACCGAGGGCGACAAGCTCGCCGGCCGTCACGGCAACAAGGGCGTCATCTCCAAGATCCTTCCGGTCGAAGATATGCCGTTCCTCGCCGACGGAACCCCGGTCGACATCGTGCTGAATCCCCTCGGTATCCCCGGGCGCATGAACTTCGGCCAGGTGCTCGAGACGCATCTCGGATGGGTCGCCAAGCAGGGCTGGGAGATCAAGGGCAACCCGAAGTGGGCCGCCAAGATCTCCGACGAGGCCAAGTCGGGCGCGCCAGGCACCAAGGTCGCGACCCCGGTGTTCGACGGGGCCCTCGAGGCCGAGATCGAGGGTCTTCTCGACTCCACGACCCCGACCCGCGATGGCGACCGCCTCATCGGGTCGTCCGGTAAAGCCCAGCTGTTCGACGGCCGCTCCGGCGAGCCGTTCCCACAGCCGGTGTCAGTCGGTTACATGTACATCCTGAAGCTCCACCACCTCGTCGATGACAAGATCCACGCACGCTCGACGGGACCGTACTCGATGATCACGCAGCAGCCGCTGGGTGGTAAGGCGCAGTTCGGTGGACAGCGATTCGGCGAGATGGAGGTCTGGGCCCTGGAGGCCTACGGCGCCGCTTACGCACTGCAGGAGCTTCTGACGATCAAGTCGGATGACATCCTCGGCCGAGTCAAGGTGTACGAAGCCATCGTCAAGGGTGAGAACATCCAGGAGCCGGGTATTCCTGAATCCTTCAAGGTGCTCATCAAGGAGATGCAGTCGCTGTGCCTCAACGTCGAAGTTCTTTCGGCGGACGGCACGGCAGTGAGCCTGCGCGACACGGATGACGAGGTCTTCCGTGCCGCGGAGGAACTCGGCATCAACATCTCCACGCGGTTCGAGAACTCGTCGATCGACGACATCTGAGCTTCCTAAAGCTCTGTGGTCACGAACATCGACCACGACACCTTTTCTAAAAGTTTTTCTAAAGTAGGAGAAAAATTGCTCGACGTAACAACGTTCGATGAGCTTCGTATCGGCCTCGCGACCGCTGACGATATCCGTCGCTGGTCCCACGGTGAAGTCAAGAAGCCCGAAACGATCAACTACCGAACCCTCAAGCCCGAGAAGGATGGCCTCTTCGGAGAGCAGATCTTCGGCCCGAGCCGTGACTGGGAGTGCTCGTGCGGAAAGTACAAGCGAGTGCGCTTTAAGGGCATCGTGTGCGAGCGCTGTGGCGTTGAGGTCACCAAGTCCTCGGTGCGACGCGAGCGCATGGGCCACATAGAGCTCGCCGCTCCAGTAACCCACATCTGGTACTTCAAGGGTGTTCCGTC
>JBKJLH010000036.1:0-12423 GCA_046597035.1 Lacisediminihabitans sp. | reverse complement strand
GCCAAGGATCACATTGGTCGGCACATCGTTGGAGACCAGGATCTTGCGCAACTCCGGCCGGCCCGCCGCGAATCGGTGCACGATCTGATGGGTCTTCAACAGCACGCGGTAAGCCTTACCGACCTCCTGCTGCAGCGCCTGCACCTGAGAGAAGAGTTCGCCGGCGTCGTCTGCCGGCGAACGGAAATCCGTGCCCTTCCAGGTCGGTGCGAACAGGATGACGCGGCGATGTCCGAGTTCGATCCCTCCAGCCGCGAGGCGCGACCGACCTTCTGCCGCCTGCCCCTCACTCATGAACTGTCGGTCGACCCTTGGGTACCCCTCCTCGATCACCAGCCCGCGAAAGGCGCCCCGCAACTTGTATGCCGTCTCGTACATCTGCTCCGTCATGAAGGAGTTCTGGGAGAGCAGGAAGTCCGCGGCGACGAAGTTCCGCAGCGTGTTCGCGGAGTCGAGGGCACCGTTCGGCATGTCGTATCCCATCCGTTTCAACGGAGTGCCATGCCAGGTATTGAGGTAGATCTGTTGGGAACGTTTACTGAATTCTGCCGGGAACGTGGCGTTGTTCACCAGGTATTGGCTGGTGGCGAGAGCACGAAAATATGCGAGGGACCGTCGCCGCACAAATCGCACCCGAGGATCGGCCGCGAACTCCGCCTGCACCTCGCGGTGTTCACGCAGGCTATTGAGTACCCAGATGTGCCGGATTTCGGAGAGGTCCGCCGATCGCAACACCTCGCGGAAGATCGCCTCCGGGTTGCACAACACGCCATTGCCAGCGAAGGACTCATAGAGCACCACTCCCGCGCGCAGCCGACCGCGTCGAGCGAGCGCCTGGAGTTCAGCACGCCCCGCTGTGCCCACTTTCCTGAACCGTTGCCAAAACTTGCGAAACACTCGTTTCATGGCGTCTCCTCACGCAAACCAGCCGAACGGATCAGTCACTCTGGCTGCATTTCGCCCCGAGGAACTTGAAGGAACTCACGGCGGGGCTCACGGTAAAAACCAGATTTCGTCTTAGAGACGTCTGTGAACTCGCCTGCAATAGTAAGCGAATTCGACTGATCAGAAGCCGGGAGGCCCAGTATGGTGTGGCTCATAGTCGGAGGAGTCGGCGCTCTCATCGTTGTCGCCTCTGCCTGCGTATGGCTCGTCGTCGCGCTCCTTGACGAGGTGGGAGAAGAGCAGGTCTCCCCCTCCGCCCCTGCTGAATTTGAAAGCGCCAACGACCAAAAGAGAGAGCATGGCCGTGTCTACCGAGACTGAATTGCGCAATCGCAATTCCTCCACCGCACGCTCGCGTGCGCATCGACGACCTTCGATCTCGAGTGTCTCGGCACTCTTGCTCGGTATCTTGGGAACGGCAGTTTCCGCTGCCGGATCCTGGATCCCCTCCCTCTGGGGTGACGAAGCCGCGAGCGTGCTCTCGGCACAACGATCTCTCCCGTCTCTGTTTCGGATGCTCGGCAATGTGGACGCCGTGCACGGCACGTACTACCTTTTCCTCCACTTCTGGGTGCAGGTGTTCGGGGCATCCCCGTTCTCGGTGAGATTCCCCAGCGCGATCGCCGTCGGAATCGCGGTGGCGGGGATCGTCGTACTCGGCTCCCGTCTGGCCGGGCTACGGGTTGGAGCCTTCGCCGGCATCGTGGCCGTCTTGCTTCCTCGCATCACCTATATGGGGGAAGAGGCACGCGGATACGCGATGAGCGCGGCGGCGGTGGTCTGGCTCACGATCCTGTTGGTGCATATCGTCGGTCTCGAGCGGCCGAAAAGACGGCTGTGGATCTTCTATGCCGTCGGACTCGCAGCCTGCGGTTATATCTTCCTGTTCAGCATGCTCATCGTGGTCGCCCACGCGGTGATCGTGATCGGTACCAGGCAGCGAGCCATTATTACGCCCTGGGGGAAAGCAATACTCGCGAGCGTGGTGCTTGCCGGGGCAGTCATCGGATTCGGAATCGGCGAAGCGGGGCAGATCGCGTTCCTGGCGAACCGCGACTCCACCAACATCCGTACTCTCGTCGTGACCCAGTGGTTCGGTAACGACCTGATGGCCCTGATCGGGTGGACACTCATCATCACGGCTATCACCGCGTGGGGTATCGGCGTGTTTCGCGCGCGGCGCCACTCTGGCTCGCTCACCTCACCGCGGGATACCGGTGTCCGAATGCCGTCGGTGGTACCGCTGGCCGCAGCGTGGCTGCTCGGCCCCCCGGCGATCCTTCTCGCGGTCAACTCCGTCCATGCGGTCTACTCGTCCCGATACCTGTCGTTTGCCGTCCCGGGAGCGGCACTTCTGATCGGATGGCTCCTCGCTCAGCTGCGCCCGCGGATTCTGGCGGTCCCTCTTCTCGTGCTCGTCCTTGCGGCGTCCTCCATCAGCTATCTCAGCGAACGCACGCCGTTTGCGAAGAACAATAGCGACTGGTCACAGATCGCCGACACCATCAAGGCCAACGCCTCGCCCGGGCAGGGGATTCTTTTCGATGAGGGCACTCGGCCGTCGCGTGCGCCTCGACTCGCCCTGCGCACCTACCCGCGTTCCTTCGAAGGCCTCACTGATATCGCCCTCAAGACTCCGTGGTACGACACGACCAACTGGCGCGATTCGGTGTACCCGTCCTCCGCTATCGCCGCGCGAATCGGCTCAATCAAGACCCTCTGGCTGGTGGAGTATCGACTACCCGGCACGAAGACCGGAACCTATGACCGTTCGATCCTGAAGTCGCTCGGATTCGTGGTGATGGCCGAGTTTCCCGAGCACTCGAGTGTGGTGCTGAAGCTCACCCGTCCGTGAGGACACCCACCGCCCGGTAGAACGCGGTGAGAGCGGCAGTATCGCGTGCCTCCCAGTCGATCGAGGACGGCGCGAGGGGACTCGCGAGCGACAACAACATGGCGTCGGCGACAGCCCGATCCTCTGCCGGAACTCGGAGACCGCCACTCGCACCCGCTCCACCGCCTCCGATCGCATCTCGAATCACTGTGACTATCGGAAGCCCGAGAACGCGCGCCTCCATCACTACTCGAGCATCCCGCGCCTGCCCGGTATAGAAAAAGCCGTGGGTGCCCCGAAGAAGAGCGAACGGATTCGCGCGATATCCGGCGAGGCAAACACTGCGGGCGAGTCCGAGAGACTCGACCTGGCCCGCGAGGGAAGCAGCCAATGGGCCGGTACCGATTAACAGCAATCGAGAATCCGGTGCTGCGGCGTGTGCCAGGGCAAACGCGCGGATGAGGAGTGCCGGATTGTTCTCGAGCGAGAGGCGGCCGAGGGATGCGAAGATCCTGATGTCTTCCGCAGGACCTCGTTCGGCGAGCCAGTCCGGAAGCGGGGAACTGCCCTCGTTGACGTCAACATGGAGCGCGGACTCGGCGAGAATCCTGCCACCGCCACTGAGTGACTGGGCCGATAAGGACCCCTGCGGCGCGGTAACCGCCGTCGGCCCGGTGGAAACCAAGTGGTCATACCCGTCGTGTAGCGCACGAATGCCCGCACGCTGTTCCGCCGAGCCGACCCGATCGTCGCGCAACCAGATCGATCGCTCAGAATCCGGGCTCTGCAGCATCAGCCGTGCCCAGAATGCGCTGGTGCCCGCGAAGTCGAGGGTGAACTCAAAAGTGCTCGAACCGAAACACCTCCTCCACTCATCTTCCCAGAGCCTCGCTTCACGAACGGAGCGCCTGGCGGATGGTCTGCTGGCAGCCCGGGTGCGCAGTCCGGTAATCGACAGTTTCGAGCCGTTCATCCCACCGACCCGAGCGAACTGGCGCACGCGCGGATCGAGCAGTCGCTGCTGGTCACGCACCGACCGTGCTCGCGTCGGCGGGAAGATCACTGAGACATCGAACCGGGAGTGGTCGATGTTAGCGAGGAGCGCGATGAGTTCGGAAGTCACCCCGTTGGGTCTCATTCCGCCGGCGTGGATGAGGATCGATCGACGTCCGTCGTGGGTGATCGGTGCGACGGCATAACCCTCTGTGTTGCCTCGGAAGACGATGTCGATGATCCGCTCTGTCGCGTTGCCATCCTCCCGCGCGACGAGGCTCGCCTGCATATCCCGGTAGCGAGCGGCGACCGGGCCGGTCAGGCCCGCCCGATCGAACTCGTTCACCGCCGCGGCGAGCTTCTCCACCGTTGCGACCACCGGGCCCGGCCATTCGGCTGGCTCGATGTACAGTCCGCGGTATCCGGCGTAGTCCGCGAGATCCGGAGTGAGGAAGAAGATCGGGCGACCGGTCGCGAGGAAGTCGAAGAAGATACTCGAATAGTCGGTGACCAGCATGTCGGTGACACCGAGGATGACGTTCGTGGGAATCTCGTTCGGTATCAGCCGCTTTCTCAAGCCCGGGATGTCGGAAGCGAAGCGATGGACGATCTGATGGGTCTTTATCAGGACCACATATTTGGTCAGGTCGATCAGAGCTTCGAGACGCTCGACCCGTGACACCAATTCGTCGATGTCGTCTTCCGGGCGGGAAAAGGAGCTACCCCTCCAGGTGGGCGCGTAGAGGATGATCCGGCGTCCATCAAGGACGATACCGCCCGATTCCAACCTGGTGCGCGTGACATCAACGCCCGTTGCATCCAACATCTGGCGATCGATTCGTGGATAACCCTCCTCGATGACCCGGCCTCGGTAGATCTGGCCCAGCAGGTGCGCCCTCTCGTACAGGTGCTTGGTCATGAAGGGGCTCCCCGAGAGCAGGAAGTCAGCCGAGAGCAGGTTGCGGATCACGTTTGCCACGCGGGTTGCCGGGTCGCCGATGTCGTAGCCCATGCGCTTGAGTGGGGTGCCGTGCCAGGTATTCAGGTAAAGCTGCCCCTCCCGCTTGCTGAACTCGGGCGGGAATTCGGCGTTGTTGACCAGATAGCCGGCCGTCGCAAGCGCCCGAAAATAGCCGACGGATGCGGGCCGAACAAAACGCACGGTGCGCAAGCCAATGAACTCGCGCACAATCGACGGATTCTCCCGCTTGCTTCTCAGAACCCAGACGTGAGTGAATGACGCGAATTGCGGATCGTCGAGGAGAGCCCGGAAGATCGCCTCCGGATTGCAGAGCATGCCGTTGCCGGCGAAGGACTCGTACAACACCATCGTCGGGCGCACTGCCCGTCGGCGCCAGAACGCGTAGATCTCCGTCTTCGCGGCCTGGAAAAGGCGCTGTGTCAGGCTGGCGCTCCGGCGGCGGAACGCGGAAAACCAGGGCACCTCAGACATCCTGCTCACCCATCCACCCGATCACTCTAAAGATTCATCGTGCCTTAGAGGCGGACATTTCCCACCCCGACCACGCCGAGCACCACCAGCCAGGCGAAAACCGAGGTACTCACCAGGCTGAGCAGGATGTGCATGCGTTCTCCGGCGTCCGACCGGGCTGGATCGCTCCGACGCTGCTCCCGCCAATGGCTGAAGAAAAAAGTGAACGAGAACGCGAGCATCGTCAGGGTGATGACGCGCGCGAGAAGCGAGGGCGGTTGCCCGAGCACCAGCGCAGCAATCTGGTGGAATGCGATCACTCCCCACGGCACGATGCCGATCGCCGCGGCGCACCAGAGGGCAAACATGCGTCCGTTCGCCGAGCGCGGGGAGAGCTCCTGGATCACGATGAACAGCGTCATCCCGCTGGTGATCGCGTAGCTGAGCACCAGAGTGCCGATGTCGCTGACTCCGTTCAGCCGGGCCACGAGAAAAATAGTGATCGACGAGCTGAAGGCGAACTCGATCCATCGCGCCGTGTGCCGAGTATTTTGAACCGCCGAGAAGTAGCGCGGGAATACCCTCGGGGTGACGACTAACAGGCGTGATATCGCCACAAGCAGGCAGAGCACAATGACAGCGGCTGCGAGATCGAGGCGGATGAACACGATGCGCTCCAGCCCTCCGGGCAGACCGAAAGTGATCGGTAAGAGCACTCGCGCAGGAACGGCCGCGAGGATCATCGCGAGCACGATTCCTTGAACGAAAAGCAACATCCCGGCGAGGATAGAGGTTCGGCGGAGCGGGTTGCCCGTCATCGCCGCTCGGCCAACTCGCGCACGGGAACTCGAGACACATTCCCATGCGATGGATGCCGCGCAATCATCCGCCGCGCCCCGAATGGATGGCCTCCGGCTGATCGCGACGGCCGACCCGGGAGCGGAAAACAAACAGCAGTGCACCGACACCGAGGATGAGGCCAATAATCAGGAGGACCCCACCCGCACTGCGCAGGTATAACGAGAACCACGGCGTCGGAATAAATGACCGAGCACTGAGCGACACAGAGGCGACCCAGCCGAAAGTCACCGGCGGGTCCGGCATCGCCTGAAGGATCGCGCCGGTCGTGGCCAGCACGCCGGCGATGGCAGGGAGAAGAATGCCGATCACCCGATCGGTGCGCCAGGCGGGACTCTGGTCTGCTGGCCGTTCGGACATGGATCCACCCTAGTTCCCGCGCTCCGGCCTCGCCCGAAATGCAGGAACGAGGGTTACTGGTGTTGCAGCTGAGCCACACCAGTCACTCTGGTAACAGATACTCCTGCATTTCGCACGGGGGATTCGCACGGAGAGACTCGCACGGAGAGACTCGCACGGGAGACTCGCGCGGGAGACTCGGGTCAGCTTCGGGTGCTTCTCAGCACCACTTCCGCGTAGGAGTGCACATGACGGGTCATCCGCCGTAGTGCCGCCGGGCCGTCCTGGTCCCGGATCGCCGCGGTGATCGACTGGTGGGCGCGCACCGTTGAACCGCGAATCTCGGCGCCCGACAGCTGCGCCTCGTCGGTCGCTTCATAGATCGCCCTGGACAGCGCAGACATCACGCCGAACAACAGCTCGTTGTGGCTCGCGCGGGCGACGGCGAGGTGCCAGTTCACGTAATGCTCGATGAAATGGGCGAGATCGTCTGACTCGTCGGCGCTCGCGCGGATCGCGGCCTCGAGCACCGCGAGCTCCTCCGGGGTTCGGTTCTGCGCCGCGAGCTTGGCGCAGAACGGCTCGATCGCCTCGCGGGTCTCCAGCAGGGCGGCGAGGCGGATTCCGCGGCCCCGGATCAGAAGGTTCACCGTGCTCGCCATCGCCTCCACGCCGGGCTGGCGCACGAAAGCACCCCCTGTACGCCCGGTACGGATGGTGACCAGCCCCTGCACCTCGAGAATGCGGAGAGCCTCGCGCACGGTGGTGCGACTCATTCGGGTCTGCGTCACCAGATCGCGCTCTGCTGGCAGACCGATCCCCTCGGCGAGTTCACCGGTGAGGATTCGCTCCCGCAACTCGTTAGCGAGCACATCGGATGCCTTCGGTACCCTCATCGGCGAAAACTGAATCGCGGTTCGCATCTGATCCCTCGACTCCCGGATGTCTGACATGCCCGCCCCAACTATGGCCTAATGGTTCTACCTAAAATATCATCGGCACCACGCCAGTGCTAACTTTGCCGGGCCGGACCAGCTGGAATAGCTATGAGGGAGGCGTCATGCCGAACCCTCTGCCGATCGATCCGATCGCCGAGGCCAAGCGTCAGTGGTTTGAGCACGGCTGGACCGATGCCGCCGAGGGTATGGCTGCCATCACCGCGATCATACGCACCCAGCAGATTCTGCTCTCGCGAATTGAGACCGTGCTGAAGCAGTTCAACCTCACGTTCGCCCGCTACGAGCTACTCACCCTGTTGAGCTTCACCCGCAGCGGCGCGCTACCGATGGCCAAGGCCAGCGCACGCCTGCAGGTGCATCCCACCAGTGTCACCAACGCAGTGGACCGTCTCGTCACAGCCGGCCTGGTACGGCGGGCGCGACACCCCACCGACGGCCGCACCACACTCGTCGAGATCACGGACGACGGCCGTGCCCGCACCCTGGAGGCCACCCGCGAGCTCAACGCGCAGGTCTTTGCGACATCCGGATTCAGCGACCGAGACCTGGCTCTGCTGAATGAGACTCTTGCCCGGTTCCGACACGAGACCGGGGACTTCGACGTCGTCGATTCAGCCCAATAGCCGTGGCTCCCAGGTGAACTCCGGCGGCTGCTTCGCAGCGAAAGCCGCCGCGCCGATCGCAGGGTCGTCGCTGCCTGCGACCTCGTCCTGCCACCGACGGTTCACCGAAGCCGCATCACCGTGAGATGCAACGACCTCGACGATCTGTTTCATCGCATGAATCGAAAGCTGCGACCGTGCCGCGAGTCGATCCGCAAGACTCGCGGCCTCGATCCACAGCTCTGACGCGTCGCCCACCGAGGTCACCATGCCCCACCGCAGCGCCGTCGCCGCGCTCACGAGATCACCGCTGAAGAGCAGGTACTTCGCCACGGCGGGCCCGGCAATGCTCACCAATCGCTCGATTCCTGACAGCGGATAGACGATTCCGATACGCGAAGGAGTCACCCCGAATCTCGCCCTGCTCGCGGCGATACGAATATCGCACGCCGCCGCAAGCTGCCACCCTCCCCCGACGCAGAATCCGTCGATCGCCGCGATCGTGGGCTTAGGAAATCGCGCCAGTGCATTCTCGCCCTGGGTCAGAAAGCCCCCGTCCAGCCCGATGGGGGTATGCAGGATCCGGTCGAGCTCGCCGATGTCGGCACCGGCAGAGAAGTCTTCGCCCGCACCGCGCACGATCAGCACCTTCACGCTCGGATCCGCGGCCAGCCGCTCCAGGACCGGCTCGAAGGCCTGCCACAGGTCGGCCGAGAGGGCGTTGCGCTTGTCGGCGTTCTCGATCACCAGAGTTGCGACGTTTCCGGACTGTTCGACTGATAAACCGGGCATGTCAGGAGGCTGTCATCATCGCAGCGGTTGTCACGATACCGGCGGCGATCAGCCCGGTCACCTGTTCGTCAGTGAGCCCAAGGGCTTCGAGCACCGCCTCGGTGTCTTCCCCGAGTGCTGGTGGAGCCTTGCGGATACCCAGCGCCGTGCCATTCACCGAGAGGGGTCCGCGCAGCAGCGGAAGGTCGGTACCATCGGCCCGCGTGACGTGCTGAACCATGTCGAGGTGTTTCACCTGCGGGTCCTCGAAGACCTGCCGGTAGTTGTAGATCGGACCGGTGGGAATCCGAGCGTTGCGGAGCTCCTCCACCCATTCGAGCCCGGGCCGTGCGGCGAGGGCAAGCTCGAGGCGAGCGGTGAGCGCATCCCGGTTGGCGAGGCGCAGCGATCCCGTGACGTAGGCCGCCTCGGACAGAAGCTGCGGATCACCGACCAACACACACAGGTCGCGCCACTGCTTGTCGTTGCCGACCGCGATGATGATGGGAATGTCCGCAGTGGCGAACATGCCGTACGGCGCGAGAACGGGGTGGTTGTTGCCCTGGGGCTCCGGAACGATTCCGGTGCTCAGGAAACGTTGACCCTGGAAGGCGGAGATCGCGATCGCCGACTCGAGGAGAGAGGTCGACACCTCGAGCCCGCTGCCGGTGCGTTCCCGGCCCACGAGAGCGGCGACGATGCCGAAGGCGGTAAAGACACCGGCATAGATGTCGATGATCGGAATACCGACGCGGTACAGCTCGCTCGCGTTCTTGCCGGTGACCGACATCAGCCCCGACATTGCCTGAGCCACTTGGTCGAGACCGGCCGTCTGGCTGAGCGGACCGGTGCTGCCGAAGCCGCTCACGGAGGCGATGACGAGCGAAGGCTTCTCGGCACGAAGACCGGCGGCATCCAGTCCCATCTCGGCCATGACACCCGGGCGGAAATTCTCGATGACCACGTCGGAGGCCAGGGCCATCCGGCGAAGAAGCGCCTTGCCCTCCGGTGTGTAGAAGTCGAGCGCGATGGAGGACTTGCCGCGGTTGACGGAGTCGAAGTAGAGGCTGTGATCGTTTTCGAACGGGGGCCAACCGCGCGTGGAATCCCCACCCCTCATACTCTCGACCTTGGTGATCGTCGCCCCCATATCCGCGAGGAGGGCGGTAGCATACGGACCGGCCAACGCCCGGGTGAGGTCGAGCACCGTGATGCCCTCGAGTGGCAGGGGGGTACTCATGCCTTCAGCCGCACGTTGATCTGCTTGGTTTGGGTGAACCCGGCGAGCATTCCCTCGAGCGAGACCTCCCGCCCGATTCCACTCTGCTTGTAGCCGCCGTAGGACTGTCCGACCACCTGTCCGCCACCCTGGTTCACCTGGACCCAGCCAGCATCGATGCGGTGAGCAGTAGTGAGCGCCGCATCGAGGTTGTGGCTCCAGACGAAGGCGGCGAGCCCGTAGTTCGAGTCGTTGGCCATCCTCACCACGTCGCCGGCGTCACGCCACGGGATAGCCACGAGTACCGGACCGAAGATCTCCTCCTGGGCGATGCGGAAATCGTTGCTTGCTCCGGCGAACACCGTCGGTAGATGATAGAAACCCTCAGTGAGACGCCCCTCGGTCGGGGCGGAACCGCCGAGCGCCACCGTCATTGACGCGTTCGCACGGCCGTCGGCGAGGTATTCGTCGATCGAGGCATGTTGCTTGGCGTTGATGATGGCGCCCATGTCGGATGCTTCGTCGAGCGGATCCCCGACGGTCAAGCCACCGAGCCTGCCGACGAGCCGCTCGAGCACCTCGTCGTAGATGTCCTCGTGCAGGAAGAGACGGGATCCCGCGGTGCAGCTCTGTCCCTGGCGGGTGAAACGGGAGGCCAGGAGTAACCCGTCGATGAGTTCATCGGTATCTTCGGCGGAAGCAGCAGCATCAGGGAACACGATCGAGGGGTTCTTGCCACCGAGTTCGAGCGACACATGGGCGAGCCGCTCTCCGGCCTGACGACCGACACCACGGCCCACTTCGGTGGATCCGGTGAAAGAGACCTTGTCGACTCCACGATGCGTTGCGAGGGCGGATCCGATCAGGCTGCCACGTCCCGTGAGCGCGTTGACGACGCCGGCGGGCAGGTGTCGGTTGCAGACCTCCGCGAGCAGCAGGATCGTGAGCGGGGCGTCATCCGCCGCCTTCAGGATCACGGTATTTCCCGCGGCGAGCGCGGCCGGTACTTTGAAGCCGGCGATCATGAGCGGTGAGTTCCAGGGCAGGATGCACGCCACAACGCCGAGCGGTTCGAGTCGGGTGTACTGCAGCTGATTGTCACCAGCGGGCAGGGTAGTGCCCTTCACCTCCCCGGCGATTCCGGAGAAGTAGCGGAACAGCGCGACGAGGGTGGCCACCTCCGGGCGGGCCTGGGTGCGCAGCGCGTTCCCGGTATCGAGGGCGGTCAGACGGGCGAAATCCTCGGCCCTGGCCTCGATCTCGTCAGCGATGACGGCGAGTGCACGCGAACGCTCGGTGAAATGGCGAGCACGCCAAGCGGGATAAGCGGCCCGCGCTGCGGCGACCGCGCGATCGACGTCCTCGACCCCGGCTGCGGGCACCCGGCAGATCACGCTGCCACGGTGAGCCGGATTGGTGACCTCGCGCCACTGACCGGTAGCCGACTCGACCTTCTCACCGCCGATCCACATCGGCTGGTCGGGACCGGTAGCGGTCGCGAAGGTATCGACGGCGCCGGGCAGGAGGGTGGTGTGAGGCATGCGGGGGTTCCTAGCGGTTCGTGAAGGTCGGGGAACGCTTCTCGATGAACGCGAGCATCCCCTCCTTCTGGTCGTCGGTGGCGAATACGGAATGAAAGACCCGGCGCTCGAAGCGGATGCCCGCATCCAGCGTTGTCTCGAAGGCCGCGTTGACCGCCTCCTTGGCGAGCATCGCGACCGGCAGCGACATGGTGGCGATCGTCGTCGCAGTGGCCATCGCGTCGTCGAGCAGGCCGACGGCAGGCACGACCCGTGCCACGAGCCCGGCTCGCTCGGCTTCGTTCGCATCGATCGTGCGGCCGGTGAGAATCAGCTCCATGGCCTTGGCCTTGCCCACCGCTCGAGTGAGTCGCTGGGAGCCGCCGATGCCGGGGATCACCCCGAGTGTGATCTCCGGCTGGCCGAATTTTGCCGTGTCGGAGGCGATGATGAAGTCGCACATCATGGCGAGCTCGCACCCGCCGCCGAGAGCATGGCCGGAGACCGCGGCGATCAGCGGCGTGCGCACAGCGCCGAACCGGTCCCAGCCGGAGAACCAGTCGGCGAGATACATGTCCATATAGGTCTGGGTCGACATCTCCTTGATGTCCGCCCCGGCGGCGAAGGCACGGGCCGATCCGGTGAGCACTATGGCTCCGATTCCGGTGTCGGCATCGAACTCGGTGGCGGCTGCCACCACGTCGTTCATCAGGGCGAGGTTCAGCGCGTTGAGTGCATTGGGCCGGTTGAGCGTGATGAGCCCGACGCGTCCGTGGCGTTCGATCAGGATGTTCTCGTAGTCGGTCATGCCGCCTCGCCTTTACGAATTATCGCGGATGGTGTTAATGATGGCCGAGAAGTCGAGACCGGCACCGCCCTCATCCGCGAATCGCCGGTAGATGGACGCCGCGAGCGGCCCGAGCACGGCGGCGGTGCCGGTGGCCTCGAGCG
>JBKJLH010000104.1:0-10210 GCA_046597035.1 Lacisediminihabitans sp. | reverse complement strand
CGTCGGGGACACCGAACATGATGATGACCACATCAACGTCGGCGGCCCCTAGATCATCCATTCGCTCCACCTTCGCGATGGTGAGGTCTGTAGCGCCGATAGTCGCCCACCGGCATCCGCGCCCACGATCGAGGGAGATCAGTCGAGCGGTGTGGGACGCAACGGTCATCCCGTGTTCCATCACACCGTATCCGGCCACAGCCACATCACCGATGAATAGCAGATGGTCAGGGTCCGAACCGGCAATAACAAATTCCGGCTCGTCTGCCGGACATGGGCTCGAAAGGACCTCCTGTCTGTATAACGCAAGCGGCATCCGCAACAGAGGATGCGCACAAATCATGTCAACATCGGCCAGGAATGTCCGCAGCGCGGTTTTACCGCTTTCGCCGTTTTTGAAAACCACAGGTGTCTTTTCTGTCTGGCCTTCGGATGTAGCGAACTGATCCCGATGAAATGACCATGCATCCGGAGCCGCTGCCTGCCGCAAATACGACATAACCTCTTAATTTTCTCAGCCTCAGAAAGTACCTGACAGTCCCACTTGACGGGACAACCCGATACCCACAGTGAGAGCACCACTATCTGTGGCAGCCTTGACGCCATGGCGACCACTCAACGACTCATCCATTTGGCCGACGGCCGTGCCCTCGATATCTTCGTTGTCGGAGAAGAGGGCGCCCCCCTGGTAGTCAATCTTCCCGGCACTCCCCAGGGACATCGCATCCTCCCCTCCCTTGAAAAGGCCGCTTCGGTCATCGGGGTGCGTATCGCCTCGCTGGCACGCCCGGGGTATGCCGAGTCCACTCGTCTACCCGGCCGGACCGTCGCCGACGTGGTTCCGGACGTGTGGGCAATGGCCGACGTGCTTGGCGTTCAGCAGTTCGCCGTCATGGGCACCTCCGGTGGCGGACCGCATGCCCTGGCCTGTGGAGCTCTCGCGGGCGACCGGTGCGTCGCTGTCGCGGTCGTCAGCGGTGTCGGTCCGTGGGCCACGCCTGGGCTTGACTTCCTCGACGGAATGGGAGAGGGCAACGAAGTCGAGTTCGGCGCCGCGCTTCAGGGTGAGAGTCAATTGCGCGATCTGCTCATGCTCTGGCGGGAAGAGATCTTGACTGCAGGGGAGCAGGGCACCTTCGACTCCCTGCAAAGCGTTCTGAGCCCGCCGGACCTCAAGGTAATGACCGGGGACTTCGCCCGCGAAATGCATGAGAGCTTTATGCTTGCACTGCAGAACGGCGTTGACGGTTGGGGCGATGACGACTTGGCCTTCACGAGGCCCTGGGGTTTCGATCTGACACAGATCAGCGTTCCAGTCTTCCTCTGGCAGGGAGAACAAGACCTGATGGTGCCTCCGGCCCACGGTCGATGGCTCGCCAGCGCAGTGCCGAACTGCCGCGCGCAGCTGCTGCCCGATGACGGCCATCTCACCGTGCTCCTGAATCGCCCTGTCGAAATTCTGGCGGATCTTGCTGCTGCGCTCCAGAAACAGGACTGAATCGCTCACGGTGGTCGTCTGAATACTGTGCAAGGACGACAGACCTGCGCAACCCCGACGAAATGACACGGGCTTCACACTCATCCACGGCTCTCCGCGCCCCGGAGCGAGGCTTCCGATGCCACTGCCCGCCCTCGTCCTATCCATCTCTCTCGTGTCGAGCGTCGACCATTCGTACAGGACTCACTTGACGAGCTCTCCTGGTTCGGCGCACGAGGCGGCACATTAGGTTCATCGCCGGCGGATTCGGCTTGCGGCCACCAAGTCAGGTATTCGCTTGCGCTTGCCCGGCACTATACGTGGGGTCGACCGGGGATCCTGGGTCGGGCTCGGCGTTCTAGCTCCATCGTGTGAGCAGGTAGCGCTCGAGCAGTCCGATGAACGCATCGGTCAGTTTTCCAAGGACCGCGAGCAGGATGATTGCAAGAAATAGTCGGTCAATGCGTCCGTTGTTTTGCGAGTCGGTTAGTAGAAAGCCAAGCCCGACGGATGCTGCGATGATCTCAGCTGCGACCAGGAACAGCCATGCTTGCGCAAGTGCGAGCCTCAGGCCGGACACTACGGTGGGAATCACTGCGGGCAACTGCACTGTGAGCAGTAGTTGCAGCCGCCGAAGCCCGAAGGCTTGCCCGAGCTCCACCAGTTGCCGGTCAACATGGCCAAGGGCGCCCGAGACGGTTGTGTAGACGGGGAAGAACGCGCCGATGGTGATGAGGATCACTTTCTCATCCTCGTTTATGCCGAGGTAGAGGATCAGCAGCGGCACCCAGGCGAGGGAGGGAACAGCGCGAAACGCACCAACTGTCGGTGCGAGTAGGCGGCTGCCTAAGCGTGAGAGACCCACCAGCGCACCGAGCGTAAGCCCGATGATGGATCCGAACACGAAACCCAGCAGCACCCGTTGGGTGGAGATGGCGATGTCATTCCAGAGCAGGCCGCGTTGGGATAGGTCGGTTGCGGCGAGGAAAACCTCGGTGGGACTCGGCAGACGATAAGCGGGCACAACATGCAGCGAAGTAATGATCTGCCAAGATCCGAGGAGCAGAAGCGGCAGGACTGCGCCCCAGAGAATCGGACTCCAACGCGCTTGGGCCGAGCGTGTTTGGGCCGGGCGCAGGTCAGCCAACGGCCAAGGGGTCGGCCTTTTTCGCGAACCTCGGGTAGTACAGGCTCGACAGGGCAGCATCGATTGCAGCCTGGTTTGCGACGTCGCCGGATGCGACGAATATCGGTCCGATCACTTTCAACACGGCAGTCTGCTTGACTCCCGGCACCGGGTCGATGTCGAGTTTGGTGCGATTTTTGATCACTGCGGAGGCGACCTTCAGATCAATACCCGCGGTTTTTGCGACGATCGCGCTGGCCGCGGCTGGGTTCTTGATCGCATAGGCGCGAGCTTTCTCGTAGGCGTTCACGACCACTTGGGCGAGGTCGGGGGATTTGGAGAGAAAAGTTTCTGTGGCGTTGAGAAACCCGTAGCTGTTGAAGTTCACATTGTCGTAGATGATCTTCGAACTTCCGTTGGCAACACTTGTAGACAGCAACGGGTCGAGCCCGGACCATGCGTCGACCGATCCATTCTCGAGGGCAGTTTTGCCAGCGGCGTGCTGCAAGTTCTGCAACTTCACGCTCGAGATATCAACCCCGGCTTTGGCAAGGGATTGCAGCAGGAAGAAGTACGGATCGGTACCCTTGGTCACGGCGATCGATTTGCCCGCCAGCTGTTTCACCGAGTCGATCGGTGATCCGACCGGCACCAGGATGGCTGACCAGTCGGGCTGCGAGAAGACGTCGATCGCTTTGATCGGTGAACCGTTCGCGCGGGCGAGGAGCGCGGCGGAGCCTGCGGTCGAGCCGACGTCGACGACACCCGCGCGTAGCGCCTGGTTGGCGGTGTTCGATCCGCTGGATTGGATCCAGTTGACCTTCACCTTCGAACCGAGTTTCTTCTCGATCCAGCCCTTGTCCTTGATGATGAGGCTGAGCGGGTTGTAGGTGGCGAAGTCAATGTTGAGCACCTCGGCGCTGAACCCCGCGGAAGCGTTCTGTGTTGGCTTGCCCGCGAGGGCGGAGCCCTCTCCCTGGGCGCAACCACCGAGTAGAAGTAGCGCTGCGGTGGCTATCGTGACGATACCGATCAACTTTTTATTCATGCTGCGGTCCCTAATGGCGCTGAATTGACTGTGCATTGTGTGTTGTGTGTTGTGTGTGGTGGGTGGGAACGCCGAGCTCGTCGAGCAGTTCGGCGCGCAGCCGCACGAGGTGCGTGTCAGCTCGGTCTCTGGGCCGCTCGCCCGGAACCTCGATGATCCGGCGGATAACCGATCCGCTGTTCGGTGCTGCCTGCGGATGCGGCCCTAACAGCACCACACGGTCGGAGAGGTATAGCGCCTCGTCGACATCGTGGGTGACCAGGATGATGGTGGCCGGTTCGAGCGAGTGGATGTCGAGGAGCAGATCCTGCATGGTCAGCCGGGTCAAGGCGTCGAGGGCCCCGAAGGGTTCGTCTAGCACGAGCACACCAGGCCCGCGGGCGAGCGCACGGGCAAGGGATGCACGCTGGGCCATCCCCCCGGAGATCTGGCGGGGACGCAGATGGCTTGCCTCCTCCAACTGCACAAGTCGAAGGAGCTCCGTAACCCGGTGCCGGCCGGTTTCATGGTCGGTTCGCGGGGGGAGTCCGATTTCTACATTCCGGGCGATCGAACGCCACGGCAGAAGACGAGGTTCCTGGAAAGCTATCGCGCAGCGCTGATCGATCCCGCTGAGCGGGAATCCGTCGATAAGGATGGTGCCCGCATCCGGGGTGTCCAGCCCGCACACCTGGCGGAGCAAGGTCGACTTGCCGCAGCCCGAGGGTCCGATCAGGGCAACGATCCCACCCGCAGCAATATCAAGATCGATGTTCTCGAGCACGCGGCGCGGTGCTTCGCCCTTCAGCACAGGACGGAAGGACCGACTCACCCCCCGGAGCGAAACAGACAGCGGTGGAGCGCTGATGCTCGGGCCGATGGAATAGATGGACATTCGATGAAACTATTGGCGGAATCCTTTCGGAGCGAATTCGGGCGTAACGAGACGACATCTACTGACGACACTCCGACCCTTCGGCCAGGTGGGCGGCGCCGAAGCGAACACCAACTTCATGCCACCGTTCATTGCCACCGCCGACAGTTAGTAGTGCGACCAAAGCTGCTTCGTGACCTTCTCGACCTTCGAGGCAAGGCATCCCAAGCCCTCGCAGGACGTGAACTTTGCGACTCGAATCGCCCAGCGCGGTCAGTGAATTTGCACGGAAGGGGTGCTTACGGGATGCAACGAATGTCGAGTTCTACTTCTCAGTATTCGATTGCTGCGAGCAGTTGAATATTGGACATGTCCTTAAATTCCGAGGTAATCGCTGACGCGATGTTGACATGCTGTTCTCTCTTGCAGTCGCGCGCTGGTCCTAATAAGGGACCACTGTTGGAGATATCCGCGGCAGCCCGTACACCACCCTGCGCCACCACTCCGCGATCGGCAACATTAGCCCGGACGCTTACGAAGCGTCGTCCGCTACGCTCACGAAAGTGGCATGAACCGAATCAACACCATGTCCAAAACCAGCCTCAAGGCTCTAGTACCGAACGATAAAGCCCAATCGATCTACTGCAACACCCACACGAATGGAGCACCACCATGACCGTCAAACTCGGACTGCTCGCCCTCCTCGAAGCCAAGCCCGGCAAAGGCGAGGAGCTCGCCGCCTTCCTGGAAAGTGGCCGAGCTCTTGCCGCGGCCGAAGAGGGAACAGTGACCTGGTACGCCTTCAAATTGAGTGACACCAGCTACGGCATCTTCGATACCTTCGACACGGAGGATGCCCGCCAGGCACACATCAACGGTGAGATCCCGGCGGCGCTCGGCCAGATCGCTCCCGAGCTCCTCGCAAAAGATCCCGACATCCGGCCGATCGACATTCTTGCCGTCAAATAGGCTCCCGTCGCCTGAACATTGCCGCATCGACATCAGCGCGACCAGTTGACTGCGACCACCTCGATCGTGGAACATGCCCGCGCACATCACCACGGTTTACCCGATCTCCTCGATGCATAACGGGTCCTTCTCTCTTCGGTGTCACGTCATGATGGTGTTGGGGACCGTGAGTTGAACGGTGTTTCCGGCCTGACGCGGCATTGACGTCACGGACGGAACATTCGGCGCGATACCGGTGAGCGAATATCGTGAAGTTGTTCATCGACGTCGATCGCTGGTGTCCGTGGGGCGGCCACGGGACGACGAGACAATTTGCCCCGTTTTTCTCACACCTGACATTGTGGTGACGAAAGTCCGCCTGCGAAATCAAGAGCACAGCTTTCTGGATGACCTCAGTCTCGCGAAGGTCGATGGAACCTTCAGGATCGATTCGAAGGTATGGCACGCGATCTGACGATGCAGGCGGGGGCGTCAGTTGCAGGTCAAGTCTCGGTGGCCGTTGCACTACCGGGCGGCCCTCCCGGTCGAAATCGGGCCTCGACGTCGCTCTCGGAAGCACCTCAAATGCCGTCCGCGGGTCGTCCCGCTTGCGGCTACTTGAGGTAGCTTGCACAGCCTTGACGCCACGAGTGACCCTTCCCCGGGAAGTCAGTCTCAGATAGATTGCGGGTGTTATTCGCTGATCTGAATGAAATTTGAGAGGGCACTAGATGTCGGACACCACTTGCCACATGTCGGTCTCGCTCGATGGTTTCGTTGCCGGGCCGAACCAGAGCAGGGAGAACCCGCTCGGGGAGCGCGGTCTCGAGCTACACGGTTGGCACATCGGCGACGAGCGCGCAAACGACGCTGACGCTATCGCGACCGGCTGGCTGATGCGTCCACGCGGCGCCTACATCATGGGCCGCAACATGTTCGGGCCGATCCGCGATGAATGGAATCAGGACTGGCGTGGGTGGTGGGGTGCCGAGCCGCCCTATCACGCACCGGTGTTCGTGCTCACGCATTACGCCCACGATCCGATTGAGATGGAGGGTGGAACGACCTTCCACTTCGTCACTGATGGTTTCGACGCAGCCTACAAACAGGCGCGTGAGGTGTCGGGCATGGACGGTATTGATATTGCGGGCGGCGCATCCACCGTTCGACAGGCCCTGGCCGCCGAAGTCATCGATGAGTTCACGCTCGATATCGCCCCAGTACTCCTTGGGGCCGGTGAACGGCTCTTTGACGGCCGTGAGTCGCTCGGGTTTGAACCAGTAGAGGTACTGCATTCGCCCCTGGCGACGCACATACGGTACCAACGCACGGGCCCAAAACCGGAAGCAGCTACGCCAATCTGAGAAGTACGCAGTCGGCATGCGCAACCCGCGCCTGAGCCCTCCCCATCACGTTCCGCTGCGGGTGGCCTGCAAAGACGAAATGCACCCTGTTTTCGATCTCTGACGGGGCCCTCAAATTCGGCCCGGGGATCGTTTCCCTACCGGGCACTGGTGCCGAGCACCTCATTCACTGCCTTGACGACGCTGACCAAGAGTCGTAACATACAACCAAATGGTTGTAGTTGAGTGGTCCGAAGCGGAGATCGACCGAGTCTTCCGCGCGTTGGCGGATGCCACCCGCCGTGACATCGTTGCCCGCACTATGCGCAGCGACCAGTCCGTTTCGGAGCTGGCACAGGGATACAACATGAGCTTCGCAGCTGTACAGAAGCATGTTGCCGTGCTTGCTGAGGCGAGGCTGGTGTGCAAGGAGCGCAGGGGCAGGGAGCAACTCGTGCGAGCAGTTCCTGAGACCGTGAGGCGCGCCGACGTCCTGTTGCGGCGATACGAGGCGCTGTGGCGCGAGCGCGCCGCAGTCATCGAGACGATCCTCGACGATGAGCGACTTGCCTTCAATAGAGCAGTCACCCCGGCCAGAAACGACCGCGCTGCCGCAACACAGGGCCACGCAGAACCACATGACAAGAACAAGGAAAGAAAGGGGCGGTCATGACCGTCATCAGCAACACCACGGACGCAGAAGCCCTCACTATGACGTTCGTGGCCGAATTCGACGCTCCGCCGTTCCGCGTCTGGCAGTTGTGGGAGGATCCTCGACAGCTCGAGCGCTGGTGGGGCCCTCCAACCTGGCCGGCCACCTTCGACCGGCACGAGCTGATACCCGGCGGACAGTCGAACTACCGCATGACCGGGCCTGACGGCGAGATATCGCCCGGTTGGTGGACTACCGTCGAGACGGATGCCCCGAATCGGCTTGTTTTCGAGGATGGATTCTCGCGGCCAGACGGGAAGCCCGATCCCGAGATGCCGACTATGCGGCTGGAGGTGACTTTCGACGTGATCGGCGGTAGCGGTCGTACGCGGATGACGATCCTCACGCGGTTTCAAGACCTTGAGCAACTCGAGAAGGTCGCGGCGATGGGCATGGTCGAGGGAATGACCGGGGCTCTTTCCCAAATCGACGCGATTGTGGCCTGACCGACTTCGCTCCGGCGAGCCAGAAGGGAGATTCATCATGACCGAGATATTAAGCATCCGCGCGTGCCTCTGGTTCAGCGACCAGGCGCGCGAAGCGATGGAATATTACGTCGGAGTGTTCCCGAACTCGCGCATCGTCTCGATCGAGGAGTATCCGGACGAATCGCTCGACGAACACTTCGCGGGCATGTCGGGCAAGGTGCTGAATGGCCAGTTCACGCTCAACGGTACCGACTTCGTCTGCCTGGACGGGGGTCCACTCTTCCCGTCCAGCGAGGCAATCTCGTTCGTCGTCGCGTGCGCCGACCAGGCCGAGATCGATGCGTACTGGTCGAAGCTCTCGCACGTGCCGGCCGCTGAGCAATGCGGCTGGTGCAAAGATCGCTTCGGTGTCAGTTGGCAGATCATCCCCGCGAACCTGGGCGACTTGATCTCTCGGCCGAGGCAGATCCAAGCGATGATGAGGCAAAGGAAGATCGTGATTGAAGAACTTCTGGACGACTGACAGGTTGGAGGCGCAGGGTTGACCGGTACCGCAGAGGGTTCCACTCGCGGGATTCGCGTTCCGCAATTAATGATCCTCGTGAACGCAGTCCCGTAAGTGCAAATATAGTGTGATGGAGCGTCAGCCAGCACCGGAGCACATGCCAATAATGATCCGGCCCTATAAACCCTCGGATGCGGCGGGAACGCTGGCGGTGTTCATCTCAGCGGTGAAGGAGACTGCCTCCGCCGACTACACGGCCGAGCAAATACACGCGTGGGCTCAACCCGATCGGCGCGACGTAGTGGCCTGGAACGCAGCGATATCGGTCCGGAACAGCGTCGTTGCCACGATCGGAGGCGCACTGGCCGGCTTCTCGGATGTGAGCCTCGACGGCTACGTGGACATGATGTTCGTTTCGCCGCGTCACCAGCGTCGTGGAGTTGCGCGGCAGCTTCTGGAGCACTTGGAAGCCCAGGCGCGCAGCGAAAGGACACCAGCGCTCTCAGCCGACGTGAGTATCACAGCCCGTCCGTTCTTCGAGCGGCATGGGTTCACGGCTGAAGCAGAACAACACCCGGTTAGGGCGGGGGTAAAACTGACTAACTACAGGATGCGAAAAGTACTCCGCCCCAATGAAGCGGCATCGTGAACGCGTGACAATGCCCGGTCGAGGCTCGGCTTGCGGGCACGAGGATGCAGGTGGTCGGGTATGGGAGGCTGGTGCGATGCTCGAGAACCTTTCGCTGCCGGTAGTGCTCGATTCACCTGCTGGGCCGGTGACGTTGCGGCGTGCGTCGGCGGGAGATGTGGATTCGCTCACGATGTTGTTGCCCGACGACCCGGTCAGCGCATCTCGAGGCGACGTCGCTTCACCGGCCGATCGTCCGGCATATTTGTTTGCGCTCGAACAGATTCTTGCTGACCCGGCGAACGAACTTCTTGTTGCCTCAGACGGGGAGCTGCGAGTTCTTGGAACCATGCAACTGACTCGTATTCCGGGAATGGCCCGGCGAGGCAGCACGCGTCTGCTGATTGAGGCCGTTCGTGTGCATAGCGATGCTCGTTCCTCCGGTGTCGGATCCGCCATGATGCGCTGGGTCACGAATGTCGCCGCCACGGCATTGGATGTAGGCCTTGTCCAGCTCACCTCGGACGCGGTGAGAACCGATGCGCATCGGTTCTACGAACGCCTCGGCTTCGTCGCCTCGCACATTGGATTCAAATACCAGAGGTCCTCGGCCGACCAGTAGCCGCAAACGCTTGAGGTTCCGCTAGTGGGCGCTCGGTAAATTACTAATTCCGAGCGTCAATGGTCGCAGAGGTCGCCTCTACGACGACGCGGGCTCGAGGAACTCCAACCGATTGCCGAACGGGTCGTGGGCGTAAACACGCTGGAAGCCGACGAAGTCAGCGTCCCAGCTGACGGTTTGGCCTGCTTCAACCAATCGGCGCACCACGTCATCGAGATCGGTGACCAGTATCCCGGGATGACCCTTCCGGGCCGGTCGGAAATTCTCCTCGGCTCCGAGATGCAGTTCGACTGCGCCGGCGCGAAACCACGCCCCTCCGCGAGCCGCAAGGGCAGGCGGTTTATCGATCTCGATCATGCCGAGGACGCCGACAAAGAAGTCACGGGCATCCTGCTCCGCATTCTGCGGCATTGCCAACTGCATGTGATGAAGCCGATCGAAAGTCATACACCCACCCTGCCTTATCGCATCCATTCAGGCACAGGTCCAAGAGATGAGCGGCAAGTGACGTCACACAGCA
>JBKJLH010000047.1:0-10923 GCA_046597035.1 Lacisediminihabitans sp. | reverse complement strand
GTACGAGGTCGAAACGGGCATCGGCGCGGAAGAACGCGGCTGCGCTTGCCGCGAGATGCCGCACTGTGACACTCGCTCCGAGTCCCTCGGCGATGCCGATCGCCCAGTGGAACCGCTCGATCGCCACGGAGTCGTCGCCAACGGACGCCTCCGCGATATGGGTCCAGACCCCGACAAGCTCGATACTGTCGGACAGGGCGAGAGCGCGGGCCACCAAGTCCGGCCACTGCTCGATGCTGGCCCCGTTTCGATGAAGCCCGGTGTCGATCTTGAGGTGCACTCGCGCTCGACGGGAGGTGCCCGCCTGGGCGATCGCGTTCAACTGGCCGAGTGTCGAGACACCGAAGTCGAGCTCGGCATCGACGGCCGCAGCGTAGTCCTCCTGGGGGCCGAGAAGCCAAGTAAACACGGCCACGTCGCGCGGGATACCGTTCTCTCGTAGTTTGAGGCCGGTCTCGATGTCGAGCGTGCCGATCCAGTCGACACCGGCCTCGACAGCCGCGCGCGCGACCGGCACGAGGCCGTGACCATAGGCGTCTGCCTTGACCACCGCCATCAGGGCTGCCGGTGCAACTCGCTTGGCGAGCCGAGCGAGGTTACGTCGGTAGGCGGAGAGGTCGATGGTGGCCGTCGGCCCGGCTATCTGTACACCCGCTGCCATCAGTACACCCGGGGGAGGTGGCTACCGAAGACCGACACGATCTCCGCGCTGGGGCGCCCAAGACTGCTCGCCCAGTCCCAGACGGCGGGCTCGCCGACAGAGGGGTCACCGAACACGACTACCTCGTCGCCGATCGCGGCCGAGTCCTGCCCGAGGTCGAGCACCAGGGCGTTCATCGCCACCCGACCCACGATGCGACGGGCCGCGCCACCGAGTCGGAGGGATCCCACGTTGCTCGCGATGCGGTCCATGCCTTCGGCGTAGCCGATGCCGACGAGCGCGAGGTTGGTGCGCGAGCTCGCGGTCCAGGTGTATCCGTACGAGACACTCTCACCGGCGTCGATGGTCTTCGTGCCTACGACCAGCGCGCTGACCCGCATCGCCGGTTGCAACTCGAGGTCAGCGGAGAGTCCGTAGAGATCGGATCCAGCGGAAACGAAGTCCACATCACAACCCGACGACACGGAGAAGTCGATGTCTCGCACGAGGGCACCGCCATCGGCGGCGGCGTCGATCACGGCGTTGAGGCCGTGCCCGTAGGCATCCGCCCTCAGATCGGCAACGACGACCCGGGAACCTGCCCGGCGAACGAGTACGGCGGCGTTGTCACGGATTGCCGAGAGATCGATACTCGCACTGTGGATGCGTGAACCGGGCAGCGTCATCACCTCTCGGGCTGGACAAAAGATTCTCGAGAACCTAGATCCTCGAGAATACGTGCTTCGCGTGGGAGATGATCACCTCTCGGGCCCGCGCAGCGTATTTCTCGAGGGTCTTGTCGAGCTCTGACGGCGCAACGGTGAATCCCCGACGCTCACCGATTGAACCGATGATGGCATCGCTGAGAAGCGGGTTGAGGGGCAGCACCGGGCCACCGACCTGGGTGCCGATCGCCACGGTTCCTAAGGCACCGATGTCGAGGACGCCCTCGACAGAACCCTCACCATTGCCGCTGCCTGCCTCGAGGATGCCCAGCGGATTGGCCCCGGCATCCAGTGTCCAGCGAGAAGCGTTGTCTTCGAATCCGACGATCTGGCCGAACGGGGAATCGACGATCACGTAGCCGACCGCGCGGGTGGAGATGCGTGTCGCCCGCAGTGGCAGAATTGCCAGCCCCTCCAGTGAGGTTCCATCGATCAGCGTGATCGAATGGCCGAGCAACTCGGCACCGGAACCGTAGGCAAACACCGGCACACCGCTCGCGCGCAGCGCCCGCAACCGGTCGCCGTTCGCCAGCAGGTCGGAGTGGATGTTGCGCATCGCCGACAGCGGCCCGTTGCCGACGATGACCAGGTCAACATCCGTCGGTAGTTCGTCTCCGACCTCATGAGCGGTGACGGTCACGGAATGGCCAGCATGCATCAGCCTGGCTTCTAGTGCCATGACATTGCCCCGGTCACCAGCAACTCCGAGTTCGTCAGGATAGAGCTGCACTATCGTCAGCTCACTCATCGCTGGTTCTCCAGGTCGAGGAACCCGATCTGCTTGCGCGCGAGCATCATGATCTCGTAATTAACGATCCAGGTCTTGAGCCCGGTTGAGGGCCGGGGAAGCGCACGCATGAGGTCGATAGCCTTCTTGAGATCCGGTTCGACCGCGCCGATCGGTACTCCCTCGTGCTCGAGACGCAGGGCGATCTGCCAAGCCTTCGCACCGGTGATCACATCCACGTGGTCGAGCGCGGAGAAGTCGATGTCATAGATCCAGGAGATATCCGGCGTCCCTTCGTCGATGGCGATCAGCACCTGTTGCGGCGGTTCCGGCAGGGCGTCGAGATTGAGCTGAAGGCTTGCAGCATTCTTGAACATCACGAATTCGACCTGTTCGGTCACACCATCGCGGTTCGTGAAGTCGAGCAGCTCACCCCTGCCGTAGGCGGGCTTCATCTCAGCGAATGCCGCCGCCGACGACGCGCCATCGAAACGTCCTCCCAGGATGACCGCCGCCGTTGCCAAGGCTGCAGCGGCATCGATCGCATAGTGAAGGCCCTTCGCGGGCAGGGTCACGTCGACCGGTTTACCACCAACGATGATTGTCGCTCCCGTGCGATCGGTGGACACCAGCTCTGCCAACGCGGGATGGGCCTCGGGTGCGGCCGTCGAGTCCCGATAGTCCGTCGCGTTGAACAGTCCGTGAGGGGCTTGTGCGATGACTTCCACCGATGCACCGAAGTAGGTGATATCCGGTGCTGTCGTCGCGTCGCCATCGACATAACGCCGGGCGATCTTCGACAGATAGGGGTCTTCGCGATTGGTCACGATGTGCTGTGCCGCCTGCTGGGCCGTGTCGAGCATCATGTCGGCGACACGTTCGGTCTCGTAGAACCGATAGAGCTGGTCGACCTGGGTGTTCAGCACCAGCACTGTCGACGGGGGAACCACGGCCGCGAAATCGAGCGCGAATGCCTCGTCCACCTCGAGCACTCCGATATCGGCGTCGAGCCTGCCGAGCACGGTGGACTCCGCAAGGATCGATGACGCGATGCCCTGGGGCAGATTTGCCCCGGAGGGATTGGTGAAGACCTTCAGGCCGTGCCCGCGAAGTACCTCGGTGAGCATGTGGGTCGTCGTGGATTTGCCGTTGCTGCCGAGCACGTAGACGATCCCGTAGCGAAACTGGCCCGTGACATCCCGAAGGAAGTCTGGTGCGAGTTTCGTCGTGACGTAGCCGGGAAAGGCCGAGCCGCCACCACGAATCTTCGCGAAGGCACGCACGACCTTCCCGGCAACGACCGGGATGAAGTACTTGAGGCCGTTGGGCTTCTGATATATGCCCGGATTCGGTTGCGACTGGCTCACAGCGCGGTTTACTCGAGGTAGTCGCGCAGCGACTGCGACCGCGACGGGTGGCGGAGCTTTGCCATCGTCTTGGACTCGATCTGGCGAATTCGTTCGCGGGTCACTCCGAACGTGTCGCCAATCTGATCGAGTGTCTTCGGCATTCCATCTCCGAGACCGAACCGCATGCGGATCACGCCAGCCTCGCGCTCCGAAAGCGAGTCGAGCAGGGACTCGAGCTGCTTCTGGAGCATGGTGAAGCCCACCGCATCGGCCGGAACGACCGCCTCGGTGTCCTCAATGAGGTCACCGAACTCGCTGTCGCCGTCTTCACCGAGGGGAGTATGGAGCGAGATCGGCTCGCGGCCATACTTCTGCACCTCGATAACCTTCTCCGGGGTCATGTCGAGCTCTCGGCTCAATTCCTCCGGAGTGGGTTCACGACCCAGATCCTGCAGCATCTGGCGCTGCACCCTGGCGAGCTTATTGATGACTTCAACCATGTGCACCGGAATACGGATGGTGCGGGCCTGGTCTGCCATCGCACGGGTGATCGCCTGGCGGATCCACCACGTAGCGTAAGTGGAGAACTTGAATCCCTTGGTGTAATCGAATTTCTCTACTGCACGGATGAGGCCGAGGTTGCCCTCCTGGATCAGGTCGAGGAACTGCATTCCCCGACCCGTGTAGCGCTTGGCGAGCGAGACGACCAGGCGCAGGTTGGCCCCGAGCAAGTGGCTCTTCGCTCGCTGGCCGTCCTTCGCCACCCAGGTCAGCTCGCGGCCGAGCTGGGACTTGAGCTCCGCCGGCGTCATGTCGGCGAGCTTGTCTTCAGCGAATAGACCAGCCTCGATACGCATAGCGAGCTCGACTTCTTCGGCCGCGTTGAGAAGTGCGACCTTACCGATCTGCTTCAGGTAGTCCTTGACCGGATCAGCCGTTGCGCCGGTGATCGCGGAGGAATAGACCGGTACCTCGTCTTCGTCGTCGACGAGGGACAGCACGAGCGCACCAGAGGGCAGTATCTCCGCGTTCTTCTCGTCCTTCTCGTCGTCAGTATCCTCCGCGGTGTCGTCCTTGGATTCGTCATCCTTCGGTCCGACGGCCGCTTCCGGCCCGGTGGGAATCCCATCATCGTGGCCCTCTTCCTCTTCAGAGGTCGCTGACTTCGCACCCCTTTTGACCGGTGCCTTCTTCGCAGGCGCCTTCGCGGCCGTCGGAGCCTTGCTGGCTACGGCCTTCTTTGCAGGCGTCGATTTCTTGACTGGTGCGGACTTCTCTCCCGCGACGACGGCATCGGCGAGATCGACAGTGACCCCTTCGGTGACTTGTGGCTCCGCGACCGCGGTAGTTTTGGTTCGGGTGGCCATGGGGACACCTTTCACTAGATTTTCTTCAGGCGTTACACGCCCATCACGGGTAGAACGACCCTTCCCATTGCATATTCGTCAGCGGGCTTTTCGGGCAGCACTAAGACCCATGTCAAGTCTCGGGCGGGCGCACAGCGGGACTGCCTGCGTGCCATCACGACCTGAACGGGTCTTGCTCCAATTATTGCACGGATTCGCATTGACCCTTGCCAACTCGACCGTATCGCTATATAGAGCAAACTATTCGCTTCGGCGTCCCCAAGACCTGGCCAATGAAATCCACAATGGAGCCACTTCTATTCCCTCGTCGGCGTGCAGACGCAGTCGCGTACGCCGACGAGCCCGCACGAGAAACCCGATCCCGGTGCCGATTACGAGGTACTGCACGAGCAGCGCGATTCGAAAGGAATCCCACGCGAAGACATCACTCGCAGCTCCCGCGGCCATCCGCGCCGCATTCTGCAGATCCAGCATGAGCCCGATCAGATACATCATCACGAAGCTCGCCAAAAAACCTCCGACATTGACGAATCCGTTCGCCGAGCCGAGACTCCGCATCGGATTGAAGGTGCGGGCGAAGTCGAAACCGATGAGAGACCCCGGACCGCCTATCCCCAGTACCACGACGAGCGTCACGACAAGCCAGAATGGCGGATACCCGGGCCAGGCCAGCACCGTGGTCCAGGAGATTCCGATCAGCGACACGATCCCGATGACGAGGTTCGACCGACGCATCGGGTAACGGGCGGTGAGGATGCCGAGGATTGGCCCGCTGACCACCCCGGCACCGACGATGAGAGTTAGAAGACCCGCCGCCGTTGCCGGCGAATACCCGAGTCCTGCGGTGAGCAGGGGGAAGCCCCACAGCAGCGAGAACACCGTTCCCGATGACTGGGTGACGAAGTGCGACCAGAAGCCGAGTTGCGTGCCGGGACGGGCCAGGGATTCACGCAGCTGCCGCAACGCAGCCGACCAGCTGATGGCGCGTTCACCGCCCGAAGCATCCTCGGATGGCACGGTGGGTCGTCCGTTCGACAGCAGCACACCGACGAGTACGGCGGCGAGGAGTGACAACGCGCCCGCCGAGAGAAAAGTCGGCGTCCAACCGTACCGATGAAGCAGCAGCGAAAGCGGGATCGCCGAAAGCACCTGGCCGAGCTGGCCGATGTTTCCAGTCCATTGCGACACCTGAGGCAACAGCCGTCCGCGAAACCACGACGCCAGCAACCGGATCACGGAGATGAAGGTGAGCGCATCGCCCGCGCCGACCAGCACTCGACCGAGGATTGCGATTCCGATCGATGGAGCTATGGCGAGCGTCACCTGCCCGGCGAGCATCAGAACCGCACCGGCCGTGATCAACGCCTTCGGCCCCACTCGGTCGAGCAGCACACCGATCGGAATCTGTAGGGCCGCATAAACCATCAGTTGCACCACGGCTAGGCTCGACAGGATCGACGCCGAGACACCGAAGCGATGGGCGGCCTCGATCCCCGAAACCCCGAGCGAGGTGCGCTGCATCACGGCCACGATGTAGGCGAAGACCGCGACGCCCCAGATAAGCCAAGACCGCCGCGAGTTCACCTCCCCACTGTATCTCGGGGTAGTTTGCCGACTCGGTCAGCCCAAGGAGCTACCGGGAGAAGGGCTCATTATCTTCGCCATTGCGGCGAGCGGCAAGAAAGTTCTCGAGCTCGGCCGCTATCTCGTCTGCCGAGGGCAGTTCGCCGTCTACGTCGGTGAGCGGCGACCGCAGCGGGTTGCCCTCCATATATGAGTCGTGCCGCTCTTCGAGAGTGCCCACCAGACGTGCCAGCTCCGGGTTGGTCTGGACCTGGCTGTCGATCTTGGCGAGGAAGTCACGGCCCTCCTCGCGGAGTGCATCGGTCGCAAAGATCAGGCCGGTGGCTGCGCTGATCGACTCCAGCGCCTTCACCGCGGCATCCGGGAATTCGGTGTCGGCCAGATAATGCGGGATCAGCAGCACGAAGCCTGCGGTGGGGTGCGACTGCTGCTGTAGCCGGTACTCCACGAGGTGAAGAGCATTGGAGGGGACCTGGGTGCGTGGTTTCCAGATGGACATCGAGTCGATGAGCTCCGTGCGATTACCGCTGACCGTCACGCCGATCGGGCGGGTGTGCGGCACTGGCATCGGGATGGCGTGAACCCAGGTGGTCGTCTTGACCTTGAACCGAGTGATGAGCCGCATCACCGCGTCAGTGAAGCGGTCCCACTGGAAGTCGGGTTCGAATCCGGTAAGGAACAAAAAGGGCTGGCCGATTTCATCCGTCGCGAGATAAAGCGCGAGACGCGGTGGACGATAATCCGCGAGATGGTCCTGGTCGAAGTAGATGGTTGGTCGCCGCGCGCGATAGTCCAACAGAATGTCGGCATCGAAGGTTGCGAGTTCACGGTGGTTGACAGTATCGAGCAGGTACCCGCTCAACTGCGTGACAGCAGCTCCCGCGTCAGCGAAACCGGTGAGGCCGGCGACGAGATTGAGCCCTTCCGGAACGTCGGCGGCGACGACTGGATTCAGCTCGTAAAGACCGTCGGGATTTTGCATTACTTAACTCTAATCGCGGCCTTCGCCGGAGAGCCACCCGGCGTTGGTGCCCAGAGCGAACAGCGCAGGCGGAACCCCGGGGAACTCCACCGGACAACGCCGGATACGATAGCGAAATGACCGTCCCCCTTCTTTCACTCAGCCTCCAAACTCCGCTCTCGCTCGATGTCGACGTGCTCGTTCTCGGAGTGCAGGCCACTGATGACGGCCCTTGCCTGCTGTCGGATGACCCAGACCTGCGTGCCCTCGGGGCGACGCTGGAGACGATCGGGGTCACCGGTGGGGTGGACGAGCTGGTGCGGCTTCCCGCGATGGTCGGCAGTGCCCGCAGCATCGCACTCGTCGGTCTCGGCAGTTCCCTTCCCAGTGGCGACTCTCTGCGCTACGCCGCAGGGACTGCCGCCCGACGGCTCACCGGAGTGTCCTCGCTCGCGATCGCACTGCCGACCGCTTCCTCCGCCGAGGTTCTCTCCGTGCTCGAGGGTGCGGCAATCGGCGCGTACTCGTACAGCGCTTATCGGTCATCCTCTCTGGCGAAGACAAAACTCCCCGCATCCTCCATCACCGTCGTTACGGAGATCGAGGCGGATGCCGAACTCGTCTCCCGCGCCGCGGTCGTCGCGGGCGCAATCCACTCGGTTCGTGATCTCGTGAATGCCCCGCCCTCGGATCTGTATCCAGAGAGCTTCGCCGACGCCGTGCTCACGCTCGCCGATGACCTGCCCGTCGTCGTGGAGGTATTCGAGGAGGACGATCTCCTGGCCGGAGACTTCGGCGGTATTCTCGGGGTCGGCCAGGGGTCGATCCGCGGGCCACGCCTGGTCAAGATCAGCTACTCCCCCGGCACCGCGCGCTCTCACCTCGCCTTCGTCGGAAAGGGAATCACCTTCGATACCGGTGGCCTGTCACTCAAGCCCCCCGCCGGCATGGTCGGTATGAAGTACGACATGGCCGGAGCGGCCACCGTGATGGCCGCCGTCTTTGCTGCCGCTCGGCTCGGCCTCGATATTCGTCTTACAGCCTGGTTATGTCTCGCCGAGAACATGCCCTCCGGTTCGGCTATACGCCCCAATGACGTGCTGCGGGTCAAGGGCGGTACAACCGTCGAGGTGCTCAACACCGACGCGGAGGGCCGTCTCGTCATGGCCGATGGTCTCGTTGCGGCGAGCGAGGAGTTTCCCGACGCGATCATCGACGTGGCGACCCTTACCGGCGCCCAGCGGGTTGCGCTCGGCGACCGCTACTCGGGCGTGATGGGGGACGACACACTCGTCGCCCAGGTCACTGCTGTCGCCCGTTCCACCGGCGAGCAATTTTGGGCGATGCCGTTGCCGGGAGAGCTGCGAGCCATGCTGAAGTCGGATGTCGCCGATATCGCCAACGTCAAGATCGGCAACACCGCCGCGGGAATGCTGCTCGCCGGAGTTTTCCTCCAGGAATTCGTTGGTCCGAAGGCGGATGCCTCCGCCGGACGCATTCCGTGGGCTCACATCGACATCGCCGGGCCCGCCCACAATCCCGGCGGTGGATACGGCTATATCGGTACTGGTCCAAGCGGTGTCGCTGTGCGAACCCTGATCGCACTGGCTGAGGAGATTTCGCTCGCGTAGTAAGGTCTTTATGGCCCGAAGATAATCGAGCCACACGGTCCGCTGCCACGGTACTGGGCCGGACCAACGCCTCAATCAAAAGAAACCCAAGGGAGTCGCCGGGTGCCTGAGCAGAACTTCGACATAGTCATCCTCGGAGCAGGAAGCGGCGGATATGCCGCGGCGCTGCGAGCAAGCCAGTTGGGGTTCTCGGTAGCCCTGGTCGAGAAGGACAAACTCGGCGGGACTTGCTTGCATGTGGGGTGCATTCCCACCAAGGCGCTCCTGCACTCCGCCGAGGTAGCGGATGTCACGCGCGAATCTGCCAAATACGGCGTTACTTCGACTTTCGGCGGTATCGACATCGCAGCCGTCACCGTGTACCGCGAGGGGATAGTCGCCAGTAAATACAAGGGCTTGCAGGGCCTGATCAAGGCCCGTGGCATCACCGTCATTGCGGGTGAGGGCCGTCTCACCGCCGCCAATACCGTCACCGTCGGCGAGGACACCTTGGTCGGTAAGAATGTGATCCTCGCGACCGGGTCGTACTCCCGGTCATTGCCGGGCCTGGAAATCGGTGGACGTGTCATCACTTCGGAGCAGGCTCTGGACCTGGATTTCGTTCCGAAGAAGGTTCTCGTACTCGGTGGTGGAGTCATCGGCGTCGAGTTCGCCAGCGTCTGGAGGTCTTTTGGCACGGACGTGCAGATCGTCGAGGCTCTGCCGCATCTTGTGCCGAATGAGGATGAATCGATCAGCAAGCAATTCGAGCGGGCATTCCGTAAGCGCGGTATCAACTTCAGCCTCGGCATCCGATTCCAGAGCGTCACTCAGACTGACGACGGTGTCGTCGTGACGCTGGAAGACGGTCAGACCTTCGAAGCCGAGCTGATGCTCGTGGCCGTCGGCCGTGGGCCGTCCACGGCGAACCTCGGCTACGAGGAGGTCGGCGTGACGATGGATCGCGGATTCGTCATCACCAATGAACGGCTTCTCACAAACGTTCCGAATGTGTACGCGGTCGGAGACATCGTGCCCGGCCTTCAGCTTGCACACCGTGGCTTCCAGCACGGCATCTTCGTCGCCGAGGAGATCGCAGGGCTCAACCCGATCGTGATTGATGACCTCAACATTCCCAAGGTCACCTACTCTGACCCCGAGGTCGCATCGGTCGGGCTGTCCGAGGTCAAGGCGCAGGAGAAGTACGGTGCGGATAAGGTCACCACGTACGACTACAACCTCGCCGGTAACGGCAAGAGTCACATCATCGGCACGTCCGGATCGATCAAAGTGGTGCGGGTGAACGACGGTCCGATCGTTGGCATGCACCTGATTGGCGCACGCGTCGGAGAACTCATCGGAGAAGCCCAGCTCGTCGTGAACTGGGAGGCCTATCCGGAAGACCTCGCGCCGCTGCTGCACGCGCATCCCACTCAGGATGAAGCACTCGGCGAGGCGTTCCTGGCTATCGCCGGAAAGCCGCTTCACGCGATGTAAGGGTCCCTGAGGGGAGCGCGTCGCCGTCGAACTAAGCTAAACAAACAGAACTGGTCTAAAGGAGCATCACTGATGAGCGAATCCGTCAACCTCCCGGCACTCGGAGAGAGTGTCACCGAGGGCACGGTGACCCGCTGGTTGAAAAACGTGGGAGACCGAGTCGAGGTGGATGAGCCGCTGCTCGAAGTCTCAACCGACAAGGTCGATACTGAGATCCCGTCGCCGATCGCTGGCGTGATCGAAGCCATCCTGGTAGCCGAGGACGAAACCGTCGAGGTCGGTACACCGCTGGTAACAATCGGCGATGGAACCGGATCATCGGATGCGGCCCCTGAAGCTCCCGAGACGGCCGCTCCCGAGACGGCCGCTCCCGAGGCAATCGCTTCAGAGGCAGCGGCTCCCGCACCAGTGGCGGCCCCCGCACCAGTGGCGGCCCCCGCACCAGTGGCGGCCCCCGCACCGG
>JBKJLH010000117.1:0-2689 GCA_046597035.1 Lacisediminihabitans sp. | reverse complement strand
CGTTCCTGATGTCAGCGGTTGAGGCCATGACTGTGAATCCTTATCTGAGATCAGCGTTCGTCGGGTTACGACGTGGGCCGAGGAGCGACGGGTGCCGAGGACCAACCGAGAAACGAGGCTGCGTATCGAGACGGCCGCGATACGAAACCGACTTGTGAGTCTACCGTCTAGCCGAGTTTGCGGTTGATCGCGTCGAGTGCGAGCAGGTAGGAGTCGAATCCGAATCCGGCGATCACTCCGGTCGCCACCCCTGAGATCACGCTGTTGTGTCGGAATTCCTCACGCGCGTGGGGGTTCGAGATGTGCACCTCCACGAGGATCAGTCCGGCCTTGGTGACCAGGGCCGCGGCATCCCGCAGCGCGTAGGAATAGTGGGTGAACGCCGCCGGATTGAGGATCACCGGACTTGCCGTATCCACCGCCTCATAGAGCCAACCGATCAACTCGGCCTCATCGTTGGTCTGTCGCAGGTCGATCGCATGACCGGGGGGAGCCTCACGGTCAAGCGCGATGCGCAGGTCGTCCAGGGTGCCGCTGCCGTAGACATCCGGTTCGCGACTTCCGAGGCGGCCGAGGTTCGGACCGTTGAGAACGAGGATGCTGACCATGGGAGCGAGCCTAGCGGCCAGTCCGCACGCGATGCACCGTCAGGCCACTCGGGAAACCTTCGTGCCAGAATCTCGGAGATAAGCTCGACATTATCGGCCCGTGTCGGCGACTGCGTGCCAGTACGGGGCCAGTGCGGTCTGTTCGGGCCGGCACGCCGGCCCGTTGTGGCCGCAGACGCCCGGATTCGGGCGGGACCGGGCGCGACGCTACGACCCGATCTCCTGATACGCCGCGTAGAGCAGGCTCTCATCGGGTCCGGTCAACACCGTCGGCTTGCCGATGTCGTCGAGGACGATAAACCGCAGCAACGCACCGCGGGCCTTCTTATCGCGCTTCATCACCGAAAGCAGCGTCTGCCATCGTCCCGCGGGATACGAGATCGGGAGCTGCAGGGAGGTGAGGATGCTGCGATGCCGGTCGACGACGGTATCCGGAAGTCGGCCGGTGAGCCGGGCCAGCTCCGCGGCGTAGACCATACCGATAGCGACTGCCGCCCCGTGGCGCCACTGAAAACGTTCCGCATATTCGACCGCATGCCCCAGCGTGTGGCCGTAGTTGAGGATCTCGCGAGGACCATTCTCCTTGAAGTCCAGACCGACGACCCGAGCCTTGAGCCCGATGGACAGCTCCACCATGCGACGGAATTCGGTCGAGGAGGAGTTCGTCGCGACATCCACGTCCCGCTCGATGATGTCGAGAATCTCTGGCTCTCCGATGAACCCACACTTCACAACCTCGCCAAAACCGGCCAGGACCTCCATCTGGCTGAGTCCCTCGAGCGTATCGAGATCCACGATGACGCCGGCCGGCGAATGGAACGCCCCAACGAGATTTTTCCCCTCATTGGTGTTGATGCCGGTCTTGCCGCCGATAGACGCGTCCACCATTCCGAGCAGCGTCGTCGGCACATTTATCAGGCGGATGCCGCGCAGCCAGGTTGCCGCGACGAAGCCGGCCAGGTCGGTGACCGCTCCCCCGCCGAAGCCGATGACGACGTCGGTGCGAGTGAAGTCCGACTGCCCCATCACCTGCCAGCAGAAGGCGGCGACCTCCACGCGCTTTCCGGTCTCGGCATCCGGAATCTCCGCGAGAAGAACTTCGAAGTCGGCGCTGAGGGTCTCGCGGAGTCGCTCGGCTCGCGCGCCGAGCGTTGCCGGGTGCACGATGAGCACCTTCCGCGCGTTCGACCCGATCAGCGCGGGGAGCGTGGAAAGGATGTCGCGGCCGATGGTGATCTCGTAGGAATCGATGCCCGGAACGACGATGGTGCTGGAACTCATGGTGCCTTCTCTTCTGCGACGTGGATGGAAGCCTCGTCGGTGATCCAGCTCGCGATTTCGGCCGCGATCTGGTCGATCGGGCGGTGGGAGGTGTCCCAGGTGCGGGTGGCGAGTCTTTCGTAGATCTCTCGTCGTGAGGCGACCAGCTCCGACCAGGTGTCGATGCCGGTGATCAGGGGACGGCCGGTGCCGAGGATGCGGGCCGCGACGGCGTCCGGGCTGACCGTGATCAGCGCGACCCGGTGCGCGAGGAGATCCGACTGGGTCATCGGATCGATGATCGCCCCGCCCCCCAGAGCCACGACAGCCCGTTCGCCAAGTGCCTTCGACACCTCGGCCCGTTCGAGTCCCCGGTAACTCTTCTCGCCGTATTCGCTGAAGATCTGGGCGATCGGCCCGTATCCTGCGACGATGCGACGGTCGGTGTCGACGAACGGTACCGCGAGGATGCGTGCGACCCGCTTACCGAGCCGGGTCTTGCCTGCCGCGGGCGGTCCGATCAAGACCAGGTACGGAAGGCCTGCCTCTGGGGTTCGATCGATCACGAGCCGAGCTGCGGGTCGGATTCGGCGGCGGTCGCAAGATTCGCGGGGATCGCGGCGAGGTATCCATCGAAATTGCGCTTCGTCTCTGTGATGGAGTCACCACCGAACTTCTCGAGCACGGCGTTCGCCAACACCAGCGCGACCATCGCCTCCGCGATGACGCCGGCTGCGGGCACCGCACAGACATCCGAACGTTGATGATGCGCTTCTCCCGCGGCAGAGGTGGCGACGTCGACGGTGCGGAGGGCGTGCGGA
>JBKJLH010000103.1:0-5325 GCA_046597035.1 Lacisediminihabitans sp. | reverse complement strand
CCAGACCAATCGAGGAGGGTCAAAACTGCGAATGTTTATGCATCTGCAACACGCGGCAGGGTCCGGAACCCGGATGGACTACTCGGAGCGCAGCGCCCGGCGTTCCGCCTCGATGCGCACCAGTTCGACCTGAAGGGCGCGATATTTCTCCGGCTCGGCCGCGGCATCCGTTCGCTGCGACTGACCGAGCAGTTCGGCTTTGCGCCTCAACAGGTCACGAGCGATGAGGTCGGTGGTCACGGCCTGGCAATAGAGGGTGAGCTCGCGTCCTTCGCGCTCGGGCAGCGGGGCCAGACCGAGTTCCTTGACGAGCATCGCAAAGGGCGCCGGCACCTCATCGATTACGCGGGCCAGCCAGCCGGCGGAATCGAGATCGTCCATGCTCGCTGTCACTCCGTCTCGGACGACCGAGAGGGAGGGGTTAGCGAACACGACCTGACTCGCGCGCTCGACCAGTCCGCGACCGATGAGCGTCGGCTGCTGCAGCATCGCCATGAGGGCATCCCGCTCCAGCCGGGTCGAGGGGTCGATCGGCAGGTGAACGAGCGACGGCCCCTGTTCGATCACCGGAGTGACCACTTCCCGCTCGCCGAAACTTCGAATCTCACGGGGGATCTCCGGAGTGCGAGCGCGAGCAGCGCTCACGGCACGAGCCACCTCGTCGGGATCCATGCCGAGCCAGCCTGCGAGATTGCGCACGTATCCCACGTTGAGCGCCTGGTCGCGGATGCCGGCCACAACCGGAGCGGATGCCCGGAGCGCGGCGACCCGGCCCTCGACCGTGTCGAGATTGTGACCGGCGAGCACACGTCGGATCATGAACTCGAACATCGGCTTTTTAGACTGGACCAGGCGCCGTACCGCGTCGTCGCCGCGCTCGAGCCGCAGGTCGCACGGGTCGAGGCCATCCGGGGCGACCGCCACGAAGGTCTGAGCGGCGAAGCGCTGCTCCTCGGTGAAGGCGCGGCTCGCGGCCTTCTGGCCAGCCTCGTCCGGGTCGAAGGTGAAGACCACCTCTCCGGTGCCGGTGGTATCGGCGTTCTCGACGTCGCCGAGCACCCGACGCACCACCTTGATGTGATCGACGCCGAAGGCGGTCCCACAGGTGGCAACCGCGGTGGTGACGCCGGCGAGATGGCAGGCCATCACGTCGGTGTAACCCTCGACGACGACGACCTGGCGACCACGGGAGATATCCCGCTTGGCGAGGTCGAGTCCGTAGAGCACCTGCGATTTGTGATACACCGCCGTCTCGGGGGTGTTGAGGTATTTGGGGCCCTGGTCGTCGTCCAACAGCTTGCGTGCGCCGAAACCGAGGGTCTGGCCGGTGACATCGCGGATGGGCCACACCAGCCGTGACCGGAAACGATCATAGGTGCCGCCGCGCTCGCCCTGGCCGATGAGCCCCGCCGCCAGCAGCTCGGCATCGGTGTAGCCGAGGGACTTGAGGTGCGTGGTGAGACCGGTCCGGGGCGCAAACCCGACTCCGAAGCGCTGGGCTGCGGACGGATCGAACCCGCGTTGGCCGAGGAATGCCCGAGCCGGTTCGGCATCGGGAGTGCTGAGTTGGGCGACGAAATAGTCCGCAGCGGACTGGTTCGCGGCGAGAATTCGGGCACGATTGCCATGGTCGCTGTTGGCCTGACCGCCATCTTCGTAGTGGAGCTCGTAGCCCACTCTCGCAGCCATCCGCTCCACCGCTTCGGTGAAACTCGTGTGGTCCATCTTCTGCAGGAAGCTGAAGACATCACCGTCTTCGCCGCATCCGAAGCAGTGGTAGCGGCCGACCTGCGGGCGCACGTGGAAGCTCGGACTGCGCTCGTCATGGAACGGGCACAGGCCCTTGAGCGAACCGACGCCCGCACCCTTGAGAGTCACGAAGTCGCCGACGATATCGGCGATGTTGATGCGTGAACGCACCTCATCGATATCGTTTCGTCGAATGAGGCCGGGCACCTATTGATTCTACTGAGAGCGGCTGACTAGGTGACGCTGACCACCCGACGCTGACTACCCGACGATGCGCTCGTGCCAGGCCATCGCCGACTGGTCGGTGAGCGATGCCACCTGGTCGACGACCGCGCGCTTGCGCCCGACATCCGTCGTCGCGGCTCGCCAGTCCGCGGCGAAGCCGGGATCGAGCGCAGTCTGGCCGCGATGAAGCAGGGTCGTAGCGAGCTCGGTGAGCACCTGGCGCTGCTGGGTGTAGATGGGCTGGCGGGTGTTCTTCGACATCACGAAGGCGGCGACGATTCCCTTGAGCACGGCGATCTCCGCCCGGATCTCGCGGGGCACGATGATGTCCGCACCGAAGCGGATCAGGCTCCCGCCATCCTGGGTGCGCGTGGCTTGCACCGCGGCCGCGGCGAACCGTCCGATCAGCTGACTGGTGAGATTCTTCAGCCGACCCTGCGCCATACGGCTGCCGTCCCACTCTTCGAGCCAAACGTCGAGGGAGTCCAGCCGGTCGAACGCGGCGATCAGCTCGTCGTGATTGAGCTCACCCCCGATCCAGGCGAACATCGAGTCGACGAGGGCATCGTGATTCACCCGCGCGCCGAGTGCCTGCACATCGATATAGCCGCTGACCACGGCATCTTCGAAGTCGTGAACCGAGTAGCCGATGTCGTCGGAGAGGTCCATCACCTGGGCCTCGATGCACAGGCGCCGATCCGGAGCGCCAGCGCGCAGCCAATGGAACGCCGCGACATCGTCCTCGTAGAAACCGAATTTGGCACGACCGCTCGGGTCGCCCACCGACGAAGTCTCGGGCCAGGGATACTTGCAGCTCGCGTCGAGGCTGGCCCGGGTGAGGTTGAGTCCGTAAGAACGGCCATCGGGGCCGAAGACCTTGGGCTCGATGCGAGTGAGCAGCCGAAGGGTCTGTGCGTTGCCCTCGAACCCACCGATATCGGCGGCCCACGTGTTGAGGGCACGCTCGCCATTGTGGCCGAAGGGCGGATGCCCGAGGTCGTGCGCGAGGCACGCCGTATCGACGACATCCGGATCGAGCCCGAGGCTCGTCGCGAGCTCGCGACCGACCTGGGCGACCTCCAGCGAATGGGTGAGGCGATTGCGCGCGAAGTCGAGGCCGGCTGCCGGACTCAACACCTGGGTCTTCGCGGCGAGTCTCCGAAGCGCGCTTGAGTGCAGGAGTCGCGCGCGATCCCGGGCGAAGTCACTCCTGCGACTCGAATGCTCCTCGGGAAACCACCGAGCGGTGTCGTGCTGGGAGTAGGTCTCAACCACCACTGTTGTGGATCTCTGCTTCGGCGACCTCGGCGCGCTGGGTATCGGCAAGCTCACGACTATCGAGCCAACCGCTGGGAAGAGAGGTGCGCTTCGGGGTACCTGCCCGGCCACGTGGACCTTCGGCATCGGTACCGGGATAGGAAAGCGTCCAGTCGAGACGGCCGAGCAGGTCGTCCAGCTGCTGCAGGCTCTCCACCGTTGCAAGCGAGGAGCGGATGTCGCCGCCCACCGGGTAGCCCTTGAAGTACCAGCCGATGTGCTTGCGGATGTCGCGGCAGGCGTGATCCTCGTCCCCGTCGAAGAAGTCCACGAGGAATTCGGCGTGACGACGCAAAGTCTCGGCGACCGTGCCGAGCGCGGGCTGCGGGATCTCGGCCTCCCCGGCAAATGCCGAGGCGAGTTCACCGAACAGCCACGGGCGACCGAGGCAGCCACGACCCACCACGACCCCATCGCATCCAGTCTCGTCCATCATGCGGACGGCGTCCGCACCCGACCAGATGTCACCGTTGCCCAGAATGGGAACGCCGGTGATCGTCTCTTTGAGCGTCGCGATCGCCGACCAGTCGGCCTCACCGCTATAGAACTCGGATGCGGTGCGGGCATGAAGGGCGATGCTCGCCACCCCGGCGCCCGCGGCGATACGTCCCGCCTCCAAATAGGTGAGATGGGTGGAGTCGATGCCCTTGCGCATCTTGATGGTGAGGGGAAGTGCACCGGCAGCTTTCACCGCGCCCTCGACGATGTCGCGGAACAGGTCGAGTTTCCACGGCAGCGCGGCTCCCCCACCCTTACGAGTGACCTTGGGAACCGGGCATCCGAAGTTCAGATCGATATGGTCGGCGCGATCTTCTGCGACCAGCATGGTGACGGCGTCGGAAACGGTCTTCGGGTCGACACCATAGAGCTGGATGCTTCGCGGCGTCTCCGATTCGTGATGCTTGATCAGACGCATCGACCCCTCGGTGCGCTCCACCAGCGCGCGGCTGGTGATCATCTCAGACACATAGAGTCCGGCACCGAACTCGCGGCAGAGTCGCCGGAACGCGGTGTTGGTGATGCCGGCCATCGGAGCGAGCACAACCGGCACAGCGAGCGTGAGCGGCCCGATCTGTAGGCTCTTCCCAACGCCTCTGTGCGGAGCGGCTGTCATGGTCATCCCCCAATTCTCTCAGGCAAAAGTGAGCCCGACATGACCGCCCTCTTCGGACGTGCGCGCCTGCTCGCGGATGCTGCGGCCCGCGGCCTCGAAATCGAGGTGGTCGAACGCCCGGTAGCCGACGCTCTTCTGGAGGCCGCGGAACTGCTCGGGCTCGAAACCCGGCAGATCGTGAAGTCGCTTGTCGTGCGTCCACACACCCCGGACGGAAGACCCGACGAATATCTGTTCGTTCCGATCCCGGGCGATCGGCAGATCTCCTGGGCGAAGCGCCGGCCGTTGGCGGAGTCAACAGGCTGCCGTATCCCGCTTCGGAGCTCGTTTGTCGAGGCCGATGACCTCATCGCGGCCTTCGGCGCAACAGTCGCCGACATCAGTGGCTGAGCCGGGCGCGGATGTCGTAACCGGCGGGGACGCCGAGAACCCGATATCCCGAACGGGGGTCTCGCGAGGTCCACTCACGTCTTCGTAGAGTGGGAAGACCCTAGCGAAAGGCTGTTCCGTGTCGGAAACCGTGATGATGACCAGCGGCCCCGGGGCCGGTTGGTATCCCGACCCGGAGGGATCCGGCACACTCCGCTGGTGGACGGGTGCCTCTTGGACAGCGCATTTCATGCCCGTGCCGGCGCAAGCTGTTCCCCTCGGCGACATCGCCGTAACCCCTGAGCGAGGTGCCGGGCTCTTCACTGCCACGATTCCTTCGATGAACGACGCAGCACCCCACGCGTATCCGGAGCAGCCGGCCCTTCCAAGCGCACACACCTGGGCGGTGTGGCTGATTGCTGGCCTTCCCGCAGTGGCTGTTGGAGCGCGAGCAGTCTCCGTCGCACTGCCCTGGGCGAATTCCCCGCTCGTGACCGCTGCGACCTATCTCGGGCTCTTGGCGCTGCTGGTAGGCCTCGCTATCTGGGATA
>JBKJLH010000181.1:0-4953 GCA_046597035.1 Lacisediminihabitans sp. | reverse complement strand
AACTTCGCTCTCGGATTCACCTACCTTTCCCCGCTCGTCGGGGTCTATTCGCTGTTCGCGACCGTCATCTCCATTGGCGGTCCGCCCTCAATTTTCTGGCTCCTGATTGTCGGGGGCGGCCAGATGCTCGTGGCACTGGTCTTCGGCGAGGTGGTGTCGCAATACCCCATCCACGGAGGCATCTATCCCTGGACCCGTCGCCTCTGGGGGCGTCGATACGCGTGGATGGCGGCCTGGGTCTACATCTGGGCAATGATCGTCACGATTACAGCCGTCGCCGAATACGGCAGCGGATTCCTCGCGAGCCTCGTTGGCCTGCCGATCACCAAGACCGTGACCCTTGGGCTCACCGTGGTGTTCCTCATCGTGGCTCTCGGGCTTAACTTCACCGGTACCAAGACCCTCGGTCGGGTCGCCAGGATCGGCCTCGCCGCAGAGCTCATCGGCGTGATCGCGGTCGGGCTCTACCTGTTGATCTTCCAGCGCCACCAGGAATTCAGCGTGTTCTTCACCTCGATGGGCGTCGAGGGTAAGGGCTCCTACGGGGTCGCATTCCTCGGCGCGGCCCTCGCCGGGCTGTTCCTCTTCTACGGTTTCGAGGCCTGCGGGGATGTCGCGGAGGAGGTCGCGGATCCGGCCCGCAGCATCCCTCGGGCGATGATCCTCACGATTCTGGTCGGCGGGGTTTCCTCGCTGTTCGCGTTCGGTGGGTACGTGATGGCTGCGCCCAATCTGCAGGCCATCGTGGACGGCAAGGATGCTGATCCGATCCCGGCGATCCTACAAGCCTCGCTGGGGGATGTTGGCGCTAAGGTCTTCCTCCTTGTGGCGCTCACCGCGTTCCTGTCCTGTGTGCTGAGCCTCCAGGCGGCCGCCAGTCGCCTGCTCTTTTCCTTCGCGCGAGACGGGATGATTCCCGGTCACCGATGGCTCGCCCGGGTCTCGCCACACAACAAGGTTCCCACCAACGCTCTTATCGTGGCCTGCAGTATCCCGGTCATCCTCTGCCTGATCATTTTTGTCGGGCCTGACGGCCTGCTCACACAGATCACCTCGTTCGCAGTGCTCGGCATCTATGTGGCCTTCCAGGCCGTGGTGCTCGCGTCGTTACGACAGCGGATCAAGGGCTGGCGCCCGGCCGGCCCGTTCAGCCTCGGGAAGGCAGGTTTCGTGGTCAATGTCGCGGCGCTCGTCTACGGGGTTCTCGCTATGGTCCTTCTCGCGGTGCCGGGGCAGTCCGGGGTGTTTCTGAACGACTGGATCGTGCTCATCGGCCTGGCGATCGTGGCGGGTGTCGGGCTGCTGTACCTGTTCATCGCCCGACCGGATCGCAAGTCGGATGCACCTCAGGGGGATGCGATCCGCGTAGCCGAACTGTTACGGTCGCACGCCAAGTAGCCTCCGATCGCCCACGAACCGCCCCGGGGACCCGGTGACCCGCGGCGGTTCGGGAGCAATTCGAGGAATTCTGTCGGAATACTGCCAATGGCAGAGTGCGCGTCGCCCGCAACCCGGGCTGCGAGGCGCGCGCGTTGCCGACCGGTGCACCTCGCCGGATCAGGCACTGCCTGCCCCGCTGGCATAACTCCTCCAGTTTTCGGATCAGGGGTCCTGCCGCCGGTGTTTCGACCCCTGCCCAGGAATTCTGCAGGACATGTGCAAGTGAGGTCCCGTCCGGGCCCCCGACGTCATCACGCGCGGAGAGTTCGCTCCCGCTGGGTTTCGTCCTCTCGGCAGAATTCGACTCGCGCTGCACAACTCCGGCAATTTGCGCCGAAACCGGACGCAGACCGGGGTTTTGGCTGTCTCTCCGGCAATCTGCAGGAGTTATGCCTCGGGGGCAGGGCAGGCGCAGGCGCAGGGCAGTCTCAGGCGCGCGTCGCCGCGGCGAGTTGCTCGGCGATCGAGCCGAAGTCGCCGCGCACGTGCCCCGCGGTCACCCGCACGAAACTGCCGCTGGTGCTCGCCGCGAATGGGGTCCCAGCCGCCACACGGATACCCGCCGCGGCCAGCTGCACGATGGCGGCCCGCTCGTCCGCGACCTTGAGCCAGGTGTTGATGCCGTCCGACGGCGGCAGTGTCACCCCGTGGGCGGAAAGCGCCTCGGAGAGTCTTCTCTGCCGCGAGCGGTAGATGCGGCGGGCGTCGTTCACCTCCGAGATCGAGGTGGAGTCGGTAAGCAGGTCGTGCAGGATCGTCTGCAGCATGCGCGAGGTCCAGCCGGGACCGAGGATGCGTCGGGCCACGAGCCCGTCGATGATCTCGGTCGGCCCGCCGATGGCGGCAATGCGAAGGTCGGGGCCGTGCGATTTGGAGAAACTGCGAATGTGCAGTACCTGATCCGGGATCCAGGCGCCAAGACTCACGTCTCGCGCGACGGCGATTTCTCCGGAGTGGTCGTCTTCGATCACGATCGCACCACTGGCACGGCGACTTCGGCGGATGACGCGGGCCAGATCTTGCGCGCGCGCCGGGGTAAGCGACCGACCGGTGGGATTCTGCGCGCGGGGCTGCAGCAGGATCGCGGTGGGCCGAAGGGTGAGCGCCTCCGCGAGGAGGTCGGGACGCATTCCGTCTTCGTCGAGGCCGACGGGCACGCGCACGGCCCCGAAATAATCGAGCAGGTCGAAGATCGGCGGGAATCCGGGATCTTCCACCGCCACCCGGTCACCGAACCGGATCACGGTCTCCAGCGATCGGGAGAGTGCATCGAGTGCGCCGTCTACAACGGTGATCGCCTCGACCTCGTAGGGCCAGCTCGAGCGCAGCACCGTTTCGAGCTCGGGGATCACCGGCTGGTCGAGGTAGCTCGCAGTGCCCGCGCGCTCTGCCACCCGGGAGAGTGCGGGGCCGAGGGCGGGTAGCAGCTGTGGATCGGGAGTTCCGCTCGAGAGGTCGACGCGGGTCGCCTCGAGTTGCCCGGCGAGGCCTTGGAACCGAGGCGGTAGCCACTTGCGGGGCGCGGCCATCACGAAGCTGCCGCTGCGGCCGCGCGAGACGATGAGCCCGACGCCCGAGAGTGCCTGCCAGGCATGGCTGACCGTCGCGGGGCTCACGCCGAGCTCGAGCGCGAGTTCCCGGACGGTGGGAAGGCGGTCGCCAGGAGCGAGCTCGCCCGAGGTGATCAGGCGTGCAACGGTGGCCGCGATCCCGTGCGGGGTGGGCTCTTCTACGGCAAGGGCGATGGGCTTCACCTCAGCCCTCCGGTGTCAATGATTGATCTGCAATCGAATCGGCCCTATGTTTACGCCAACGTCATAAACAGAAACCTAAGGGAAATGTTTACGGCGCACAATAACAAAAACCGGAGACATCCGGCCTGGCGAAAGAGGCCCACTTGACTGTCGTACGCGCAGCGATCACCCAGACCACATGGACCGGGGATAAGGAATCGATGATCGTCAAGCACGAGCAATTCGCTCGTGACGCGGCGGCCGACGGTGCCAAGGTCATCTGCTTCCAGGAGCTCTTCTACGGTCCGTATTTCGGCATCACCGAAGATGCCAAGTACTACGCCTACGCTGAGCCGGCGGATGGTCCGATCGTTCAGCGGTTCGCGGCCCTCGCCAAGGAACTGAACCTGGTGATGGTGCTCCCCATCTACGAGGAGGATATGCCCGGGGTGTATTACAACACCGCCGTTGTGGTGGATTCCGACGGCACGATCCTCGGCAAGTATCGCAAACACCACATCCCGCATCTCGATAAATTCTGGGAGAAGTTCAACTTCCGCCCCGGGAACCTCGGCTATCCGGTCTTCCACACGGCCGTCGGACCGATCGGCGTCTATATCTGCTACGACCGCCACTTTCCGGAGGGATGGCGCGAGCTCGGCCTCAATGGTGCGCAGATCGTCTTCAACCCCAACGCCACCAAGCCGGGACTCTCGAACCGCCTCTGGGAGATCGAACAGCCCGCGGCCGCCGGGGCCAATGGCTACTTCGTGGCGGCACCCAACCGGGTGGGTCGCGAAGACAACGAGTACGGGGATCTTGCGGTCACCTTTTACGGCAACAGCCAGTTCGTTGACCCGCAGGGCAACATCATCGGCGGATATGGCAGTGGCGAGCACGAGGAGATCGTGATCCGGGACCTCGACATGGACATGATTCGGCAGGTGCGCGACAACTGGCAGTTCTACCGCGACCGTCGCCCCGAGTCGTACACGAGCATCCCGAAGCCCTAGGAGCGTCGCCGTGAAGACCCTCATCACCAACGGACTTGTCGTCAATTCGACCGGTACTGCCCTCACCGATGTGCTCATCGACGGCGAGACTATCGCCGCGCTTCTTGCACCCGGATCGCATCTGCTCGGCTTCGATATCGCCGCCAACGTCGACACGGTGATCGACGCCAGCGGCAAGTACGTGATCCCGGGCGGTATCGACGCGCACACCCACATGGAGATGCCGTTCGGGGGCACTAACGCGAGTGACACTTTCGAGACCGGAACGCGGGCGGCGGCCTGGGGCGGCACCACTTCCATCGTCGATTTCGTCGTGCAGTATGCCGGCGAGAACATCATCGACCAATACACCCTCTGGCAGGCCAAGGCCGCCGGACAGTGTGCGATCGACTACGGGTTTCACCAGATCCTGAGCGATGTCCAGGACTCGTCGCTGGTCGCGATGGACGAGCTGCTCATCGAAGGCGTGTCGAGTTTCAAGCTCTTCATGGCCTACAAGGGTGTTTTCCTTTCGGATGACGGGCAGATCACCAAGGCGATGCAGAAGGCCGCCTCCAACGGCTCGATGATCATGATGCACGCAGAAAACGGCAGCGTCATCGACCTGCTCGTGCAGCAGTCCATCGCCGCCGGCAACACATCGCCGTATTTCCACGGCATCACCCGCCCATGGCAGGCGGAGGAGGAAGCAACCCACCGCGCCATCATGCTTGCGAACCTCACCGGCGCCCCGCTCTACGTCGTGCACGTGAGCGCGAAGCAGGCCG
>JBKJLH010000170.1:0-9091 GCA_046597035.1 Lacisediminihabitans sp. | reverse complement strand
AACATCAAGAGCGCCAAGCGCATGGTCGAGCGTTCGCGTCCGCAGGTGTGGGACGTACTCGAGGAGATCATCCGCGAGCGCCCCGTGCTGCTCAACCGCGCGCCAACGCTTCACCGTTTGGGCATCCAGGCGTTCGAGCCACAGCTCGTCGAGGGCAAGGCCATCCAGCTGCACCCGCTCGTCTGCGCGGCGTTCAACGCCGACTTCGACGGTGACCAGATGGCTGTGCACCTACCACTGTCCGTCGAAGCCCAGGCCGAAGCGCGCATCCTGATGCTCGCATCGAACAACATCCTGAAGCCGTCCGACGGCCGCCCGGTCACCCTCCCGACGCAGGACATGATCATCGGCTTGCACCACCTCACCACGCTCAAGGAAGGTGTCGTCGGCGAAGGCCGCGCGTTCTCCTCGATCGCCGAGGCGATCCTCGCTCACGACCAGCACTCGGTCGACCTCAACGCGAAGGTGCGCATCCGCCTGTCGGATGTCGTCTTCGCTGAGGGAGAGGAGCCGGCCGGTTTTGAAATCGGCAAGCCGGTGCTCGTGAACACGAGCCTCGGTCGGGCACTCTTCAACGAGACCCTTCCGGAGGACTACCCGTACGTCGAGGCCGTCGCCGACAAGGGCCAGCTCTCCGCGATCGTCAACGATCTCGCCGAGCGGTACCCCAAGGTGGAGGTCGCCGCAGCACTCGACCGCATCAAGGACGCCGGATTCCACTGGGCATCCCGAAGCGGTGTGACCGTCGCGCTGAGCGACGTGCTCACCCCGCCGAACAAGCGTCAGATCATCGAGGGCTACGAGAAGCAGGCCACGAAGGTGCAGACCCAGTTCGAGAAGGGCCTCACGACCGATGCCGAGCGTCGCCAGGAGCTCATCGAGATCTGGAACAAGGCAACGGCCGAAGTCGCCAAGGCGATGGAAGACAACATGCCTGCCGACAACACGATCAACCGCATGGTCACCTCCGGTGCCCGCGGTAACTGGATGCAGGTACGCCAGATCGCCGGTATGCGTGGACTCGTGTCGAACCCGAAGGGCGAGATCATCCCCCGCCCGATCATCTCGAGCTACCGCGAAGGACTCTCGGTCGCCGAGTATTTCATCGCGACTCACGGTGCTCGCAAGGGACTGGCCGATACCGCGCTTCGCACGGCTGACTCCGGATACCTCACGCGTCGACTCGTCGATGTGTCGCAGGACGTCATCATCCGTGAAGATGACTGTGGCACCAGCAAGGGCCTCGACATGCCGATCGCCATGCAGGATGCGGCAGGTAACTGGGCTCTCGACCCCAACGTCGAGAACTCCGTCTACGCTCGCAGTCTCGCGGCTGACGCCGTAAACGACGCGGGCGACGTCGTCGCGACCGCCGGTGCCGACGTCGGAGACGTACTCCTCGATGTCCTGCTCGCCGCCAACGTTCACACCATCAAGGTGCGTTCGGTGCTCACCTGTGAGTCCGCCGTCGGTGTGTGCGCGACCTGCTACGGCCGTTCGCTCGCGACCGGCAAGCTCGTCGACATCGGAGAGGCTGTCGGCATCATCGCGGCCCAATCGATCGGCGAGCCCGGCACGCAGCTGACGATGCGTACCTTCCACACCGGAGGGGTCGCGTCCGCGGATGACATCACCCAAGGTCTGCCGCGTGTGACCGAGCTGTTCGAGGCTCGCACCCCCAAGGGTGCGTCCCCGATCGCGGAGGCCGCCGGTCGGATCACCATCGAGGACACGGATCGCAGCCGCAAGCTCATCCTCACCCCCGACAGCGGTGACGAGCCGATCGCCTACCCGGTGCTCAAGCGAGCGACCCTGCTGGTGGAAGACGGCCAGCACGTCGAGCTCGGACAGCAGCTGCACGTCGGCGCGATCGATCCGAAGGAAGTTCTTCGAGTGCGCGGTGTGCGTGCCGTGCAGATCCATCTCGTCGGTGGAGTGCAGGGCGTCTACCGTTCGCAGGGTGTGCCGATCCACGACAAGCACATCGAGGTCATCGTGCGTCAGATGCTTCGCAAGGTGACTGTCGTCGACCATGGTGACACCGGACTGCTCCCGGGTGAACTCGTCGATCGCCTAAAGTACAACGAGCTCAACCGCTCCGCGCTCACCGAGGGCAAGAAGACGGCATCCGCTCGCCAGGAGGTCATGGGTATCACGAAGGCATCCCTGGCCACCGAGTCATGGCTGTCGGCGGCGTCGTTCCAGGAGACCACGCGTGTTCTCACGCAGGCCGCCATGGAGGGCAAGTCCGACCCGCTGATGGGTCTGAAGGAGAACGTGATCATCGGAAAGCTGATTCCTGCCGGAACCGGTCTTCCGAGGTACCGCAACGTCTCCGTCGAGGCGACGGACGACGCCAAGGCCGAGCGCTATCCGAACCGCATCTTCACGGACGACTCGGTGTTCTCGGAGGCGGACCTCTCGTTCGTCGACTTCGACAGCTTCTCGTCGGATGACTACACGCCCGGAACCTACAACTAGCGGTAGCTCAACGAATGGCCCTCTGCTCCGGTAGAGGGCCATTCGGTCGTTAACCGGCGGTGAGTTCTGGCTATCCGTCCTTCATTCCGGCTGGGAGCATCCATTTGCCAGATCTGACAACCTCGAGGGGGAGAGACCTCCACTCCTCGGTGGCTGTGCAGAAAAGTCGGCCGCTGTGGAAAGTCGGTCGCCTGGGTGCGCGCGGGGCAGTCTTCTTGGATGGGTGTGCGTGTGTCGCTTCCGACCGAGCTTGGCGGCGGTCCGTTCTCCGTCGGGCGCGCGCTCGCACTCGGCATCGGAGTGAGCCGACTGAGGGGGGCCGATCTTGAACGTCCATACTGGGGCGTTCGAGTTCCGACTGGCTCGATACGATCGCTTTTCGACCAAGTGAACGCATACGAGGAGCGGATGTCTCCCGGTGCTTTCTTCTCTCATTGGACTGCGGCAAAGCTGTGGGGAATCCCCCTTCCCTTCACTCTTGAACACCGCTCGGGCCTCGATGTGGCGGTCGTGCCGGGGTTTACCGTGCCTGTGGGTGCTGGGGTTCGAGGGCATCGGCTTCAGATCGACGATCGAGATATCCTTCGGTTTGGCCGCATTCGCATCACTTCCCTCGCGCGCACGTGGTGTGACCTCGGGATGCTGCTCGGAGAGGAGGACCTGGTGGCCGCTGGCGATTTTCTGCTCTGGCGCAGACGGGCCGATCACCTGCGGCTGACCAGACTCGACCTCGCGGATACGCTGGATCGCTGGAAGGGCAGGCGCGGCCGGCCCGCTCTCGAGCGGTGCCTCCCCACGCTCACCGACCGCGCGGATTCGCCTCCTGAATCAAAAATGAGGGTGAGATTCGCGTTCGCGGGCCTACCGGCTCCCGAGGTGAACTGCGAGATCTATACTGAGGCCGGTCTGTTCGTCGCGATGGCCGACCTCGGGTGGAGGAAGTACCGGGTCGCGTTCGATTACGAGGGCGATGGGCACCGCACCGATCGAATCCAGTGGGGAAAGGACCTCAAGCGCGCGCCGCGCATCGAAAATGCGAACTGGTCCTACGTTCGTGCGGGCGCACCGGACTTGCAGAACTCGAGAGAGATCATAGAGATCCTGAAATCCAGACTGCGAAGGGGAGGCTGGCACGGGTGAGGTCTGGCAAACTCACCCTCGACCGAAAGATAAGCGGCCATTCGCCAGATCTCACCGCCCGGCATCCGCGCCGTGACCCCCTATCGCGGGACTATATTTGCGGTCGGTGCGCCTATAACGTGGAATTTCCGGGGGGATAGTCCTACTTTCGTATGGCGCCCTTCCCGTTCACCACGAACAGAAAGGGCGCGGGAATGTCTTCAGTAGCGGAGATCCTCATCATCCGTGGCCTCATGCCGATCGAGAGTCTCGATGACATCAGCGGAGATCCGGCCATTGATGAACTCCAGATCATCAACCTGATCGACAAGGGAGTGCTCACCGACGTTCAGGTCGCGTCAGCACGTGCCGCACAAGCCGGGCTGCCCTTCGTGGAACTCATCGACTTTCCGATAGACCGCATTGCGGTTTCCCTCGTCTCGGCGGCACTCTGCCGCCGGCATGACCTTCTGCCGCTCTCGGTGGCCGGAGACACGATCACCGTTGCCATGTCGAATCCCGGCGACGTTTTCGCACTCGACGATATCCGCGCGGCGACCCGGATGCGGGTGAACGCGGTAGTCGCCGAGCGCGGCGACTTGCGCAACGCAATGAATCGCCTTCTTCGCGCCGACGGCGAACTCAGCGACCTCACCACCGCGCTCGAGGAGGAGGTTAAACCCTCCGCCGACATGGTGCCGATAGGGGGCGAATCCTTCGAGGACGACGCGCCGATCGTGCGATTCGTCAACCTCCTCATCAGCCAGGCCATCCAGGACCGCGCCTCCGACATCCACATCGAGCCGGCCGAGCATGAGATGCGGGTGCGCTACCGCATCGATGGGGTGCTGCACGAGATGCAGCGGGCCCCCAAGCAGATTCAGAACGGCGTGATCTCGCGCCTCAAAATCATGAGCGATATCGACATCGCCGAGCGACGTAAGCCCCAGGATGGCCGGCTCTCGGTCATCCACGCCGGGCGGAAGATCGACCTGCGCGTCGCGACCCTCCCCACGGTGTGGGGCGAGAAGGTCGTCATGCGAATCCTCGACAATTCCGGCTCGAGCATGAGCCTCGACGATCTCGGGCTGCTCGAGCGCAACTTCGAGGTCTATAAGAAGTCGTACACGAAGCCCTACGGCATGATCCTCGTGACCGGACCTACCGGATCCGGCAAGTCGACGACGCTATACACGACGCTCAACACGGTAGCGAAGCCCGAGATCAACGTGATCACGGTCGAAGACCCGGTGGAATACCGCATGGCAGGTATCAACCAGGTTCAGGTGAACCCGAAGGCCGGCCTTACTTTCGCCAGCGCGCTCCGGTCGATCCTGCGATCGGACCCGGATGTCGTGCTGCTCGGTGAGATCCGCGACCATGAGACGGCGCAGATCGCCATCGAAGCGTCCCTCACCGGCCAGCTCGTGCTCTCGACCCTCCACACCAATGACGCGCCGAGCGCGATCACTCGTCTCACCGAGATGGAGATCGAGCCGTTCCTGGTCGGATCTGCGCTCGACTCGGTGGTGGCCCAGCGACTCGCGCGCCGCCTCTGCGATCGCTGCAAGCAGCCTTATACGCCTGTCGCAACCGAGATGGCCGCGTTCGGGTTCTTTATCAATCCGGAGCAGCCCGTTCCGACGCTTCACCAGCCGATCGGATGCTCGGTCTGCTCGAATACGGGCTACCGAGGACGCATCGCGATCCACGAGATCATGTCGGTGAGCGAGGAGATCGAACGAATGGCTGTGCGCCGCGCATCGAGCGCCGAGATCAAGGGCGTCGCCATGGCCGAGGGTATGCTCACGCTGCGCCAGGACGGCTGGTCGAAAGTCCAACTCGGCCTGACCTCGATCGAAGAGATTTTGCGAGTCGTCGCTTAGCTTGAATTTTTAGCATCCGTGGGGGCCGCGGATCGCACATCGCACCAAGGGGGATATTCGAATGAACCAACCGTATGAAATTCCGGTGGGCAACATCACACCGATCCTGTCGCCGCGCCGCGCCGCGCAGGCCGCTGCCGATTCGGCCGCTATGAACGCGGACCCGTTGGGCTACGCCGCACCGACCTCCGCGGCGCCGGAGTATGTGGAGCCCGCCGGGCAACTTCCTCCCGAGGAGTTCTTCACAAGTCAGCCGAAGTGGCACGCTCCCGACCTCGCCCCGCCTGTGGCGGGCACCTCACCGTTCGGAGTGGCTCCGGCAGCGGGAACCTATTCTCCGAGTCTCCCTCCGGATGCCTACGATCTCTCGTTCATGCCGCCCACGAGTGCCGCACCGAGCTACGCGGCAGCGGCGCCTCCCACGGTCTCCCATACCTATGAGACACCCAGCGAGCCGCCCGCGTATGACCTTTTCGAAGCACCGGCTGCGCCCGCGCCGACCCCTGTTGCTCCCACCGAGACTAGCGCGCTCCTCGAGCAGGCGCTCGCCGACATCACGGCTTCCTCGACCGCGACCTACGATCTCGACGAGGAGGAGGATGTCGAGGATCACCTCTCTTTCGAGGAACCGACGTCCGGCGAGGGCACCACCCCGCTAAGACTGCGCACGGATGCCGATCTCGTCGCCGCTCTTACCGACGTTCTCTACACCGGGGCATCCGACCTTCATGTGACGGTAAATGCTGCTCCGACCATTCGTATCGACGGCGCCCTTCGCGCGATCGAGGGTGCTCCGATCTGGAACCGCGCCAAGGTGACCGCGGCCATCCTCAGTATCCTGACGCCGGAGCAGAAGATAGTTTTCGACAAGGAGCTCGAGCTCGACCTCGCTTACACGCTCTCCGCTAATGCGCGATTCCGCGTCAACATCTACCAGCAGCGCAACTCGATGGGTGCGGCCTTCCGCCTCATCCCGACCGAGATCAAGCAGCTGAAGGATCTCGGCGTACCCGAGACCCTCGCTCGCTTCGCGAAGCTGCCGCGTGGCCTCGTGCTGGTCACCGGACCGACCGGTTCCGGCAAGTCGACGACGCTCGCCGCGCTGATCGACCTGGTCAACCGCACTCGTGCCGACCACATCGTCACGGTCGAAGATCCGATCGAATTCATGCATAAGAACCACAAGTCGCTGGTGAACCAGCGTGAGGTCGGTCCAGACACCCATAGTTTCGCAAATGCGCTCAAGCATGTACTTCGGCAGGATCCGGATGTCATCCTGATCGGTGAGCTTCGAGACCTCGAGACCATTTCGGTTGCCCTCACCGCGGCGGAGACCGGCCACCTCGTCTTTGCGACACTCCACACGCAGGATGCCGCCCAGACTATCGATCGCATCATCGACGTCTTCCCTCCGCACCAGCAGGGGCAGGTACGGTCCCAGCTCGCTGCCGTGCTTCAGGGGGTCGTCTGCCAGACCCTGGTGAAGAAGGCGAGTGGATCGGGTCGAGTCGTCGCCACGGAGATCATGATCGCAACGCCAGCTATTAACAACCTCATCCGCGAGGGAAAGACCTATCAGATCGCCTCTGCGATGCAGGCGGGCCGCGAGCACGGGATGCACACGATGGACTCGCATCTCGCTGATCTCGCGAATACGGGGCAGATCACAGTGGCCGCGGCGATGGAGAAGGCGCAGGATGCCCAGGGGCTCAAAGCGCTCATCCACCGCAGCGAAACACCAACGGACACCGCCGCGCGCGCGATGGCCGCATCCGACATCGACTTCGGTGATGTCTACTCGAGAACGGCTGAATGATGGCAACACTGGCATACGCCTACAAGGGCAGGGATCTCACCGGCAAGGTCGTCAAGGGGAAGGTCGATGCTCCAACCGAGTTGGCGGTCGCCCAGCGGCTCCGCGTGATGGGGGTCTCCCCCATTTCGATCAAGGAGGCGGCCGCCGGCACCGGGTTGAACATGGAGATCAACCTCAGCGCTTTCGAGAAAGGGGTCAAGTCGAAGGACCTGGCCATCGTGAGCCGCCAGATGGCGACCATGATCTCGGCCGGACTTTCGCTTCTGCGCACCCTCACGATCATCACCGAGCAGACTGAGAACAAGAAGCTCGCAAAGATCTTCGACACGGTGCGCAGCGACGTGGAGTCCGGTTCGTCGTTGTCGGATGCCATGGCGAAGCATCCGGATGACTTCCCGCCGCTCATGATCAACCTCATTCGCGCGGGTGAGACCGGTGGCTTCCTGGAGAAGTCGCTCGAATCGGTGGCGAACAACTTCGAGGCCGAGGTGAAGCTCACCGGCCGCATCAAGGCCGCGCTCACCTATCCCGTCGTGGTGCTCATCATCGCGGTTCTGGCGGTTGCGGCGATGCTCATCTTCATCGTTCCGGTGTTCGAAGCGATGTTCAAGCAGCTCGGGGCGACGCTGCCGCTGCCCACCCAGTTTCTTGTGGTGCTCTCGCACGGAATGGTCTACATCGGACCGATCGTCGTCGTCGGGGGAGTCGCGTTCACTCTTTGGTGGAGGAAGAACAAGAACCAGGAGCGCGTGCGCAAGTTCGTCGATCCGCTGCGCCTGAAGATGCCAGTTTTCGGCGAGCTGTTGAAGAAAGTGGCCGTGGCTCGTCTCACCCGCAACCTCGCGACGATGATGGGCGCCGGTGTGCCCATTCTGAGATCACTGGAGATCGTCGGGTCGACCTCCGGCAACTGGGTGATCGAGCAGGCGCTCGTGAAGGTCGGCGATTCGGTGCGCCAGGGTAAGACAATCGCGGAGCCATTGGCCCAGGAATCGGTCTTCCCGTCGATGGTCACCCAGATGATCTCGGTGGGCGAAGACTCGGGAGCGCTAGAGACCATGCTGCACAAGGTGAGCGACTTCTACGACCAGGAAGTCGAGTCGATGACCGAGCAGCTCACGGCCCTGATCGAGCCGATCATGATCGCTGTCATCGGCGTGCTCGTCGGTGGCATGATTGTTGCCCTCTACATGCCGATCTTCGACATCTACAGCCACATCAAATAGGTCGCTGGATTTGCTATGGGCAGCGCAAAGAAGGTCTTCGTCGGGCGTCGGCCACTTCAGGAGCGCGCCAATGACCGCGGATTTACGCTGATTGAACTCATGATCGTCATCGTGATCATCGGCATACTCGCGGCGATCGCCATCCCGAGTTTTCTCAGTCAGCGTGAGAGCGCCTGGGATGCCACTGCCCGTTCTGACCTGAGAAATGCGGCTGTGGCTGCGGAGACCTTCGCAAACGCGCACGACGGCTCCTATAGCGGGATGAACCTCGCGACCTTGCGCGCCGCCACGTACGGACTTCGGGTATCACCGAATAATGCGTTGGATCCGGTGACCATCTCCGGTTCCGGGACTAACTACTCGATCACTTGCCGAAACAGCGCCGGCTTTACGCCGCACACGTTCACCCTCACCGGCGATGTTTCGCTCGGCACGGTCATCACCGGCCCGAATCCTTAAACGACGATGCTTGCACCCCGCCAACTGGGGGTGTTTCGAAGGCAGAAACCCCCCGTTTACGGGATTCTCAGGGGCTTACCCAACAGGCAAGCTGTACCCCAGGG
>JBKJLH010000095.1:0-8065 GCA_046597035.1 Lacisediminihabitans sp. | reverse complement strand
CCGTCAGCGAACTATCCCACGCCCAGATATGCCTCTTTGACGGCCGGATTCGAGAGCAGCTCCTTGCCGGTACCCCGATGGGTGATGGTGCCGGTTTCCAACACGAAAGCACGGTCGGCTCGCGCGAGGGCCTGATTGGCATTCTGTTCCACCAGCAGGATCGTCGTGCCCTGCTCGTTAATCTCCTTGATGATCTTAAAGATCTGCTTGATGAACTGGGGGGCGAGCCCCATGGACGGCTCGTCGAGCAGAAGTAGTCGGGGTGCGGCCATCAGCGCACGTCCGATCGCGAGCATCTGTTGTTCGCCTCCGGACATCGTGCCACCCTGCTGCGTTTTTCTCTCGGCAAGGCGAGGGAAGAGCGAGTACACCCGATCAAAGTCCGCCGCCATTCCGCTGCGATCCTTGCGCCCGAATGCCCCCATGTCTAAGTTCTCCAACACGGTCATTCCGGGGAAGATGCCTCGGCCCTCCGGCGCCTGCGAGATTCCCCGCACGACCCGGATGTGTGCCTTCATCTTGGTGATGTCCTCGCCCTCGAACTCGATCGTGCCCGTGGACGGAGTGAGGAGGCCGGAGATAGTTTTCATTGTCGTCGACTTGCCGGCGCCGTTTGCGCCGATCAGGCTGACGATCTCGCCCTTCTCCACCGCGAATGACATGTCGTGGATCGCCTCGATGCGTCCGTAATTCACGCTGACATTCTTCAGCTCAAGCAGCGTCATCTTCTGGCTCCCCCAGGTAAGCGGCCACGACGCGGGGGTCGTTCCGGATCTCGACGGGCAGCCCGTCGGCGAGCTTTTTGCCGAACTCCAGCACGACGATGCGATCGGTCACGCCCATCACGAGCTTCATGTCGTGCTCGATCAACAGGATCGTGTAGCCGTCGTCCCGGATGGCACGGATGAGATCCATCAGGCCCTCCTTCTCGGCCGGGTTGAATCCGGCCGCTGGTTCGTCGAGGCAGAGCACCTTCGGGTCGGTCGCAAGAGCCCGCGCGATCTCCAGGCGACGCTGATGACCATAGGAAAGGTTACGGGACAGCACTGCGGCATCGTCGGCGATCCCTACGAACTCGAGCAGTGCCATCGCACGGCCGATCGACGACTTCTCTTCGCGCACGTGTCGAGGCAGACGCAGGAGCGCCCCGACCACGCTTGTCTTGTGTCGGGCATCCAAGCCGACAACGACATTCTCGAGCGCCGTCATTTCACCGAACAAACGGATGTTCTGGAAGGTTCGGGCCAGACCCAGGCGGGTTATTTTGTATCGGGCTCGCCCACCGAGACTCACGCCCTCGAGAAGCACCTTGCCACTGGTCGGCTTGTATACGCCGGTCATGGCATTGAAACAGGTGGTCTTTCCGGCACCATTCGGTCCGATCAGACCGAGGATCTCACCTCGCCGGATGTCGAAAGACACGTCGTCGAGTGCCGTGAGTCCACCAAATTTCACGGTGAGATTCCTGACCTCCATGATGTTCTCGCCAACGGCGACCGCGAATTCCCGCAGCGGCGCTGCACCCTCGGCCACCTCTTCCGAGACCTCGAGTTTTTCTGGCGCTGGATCCGTCGCCGACGCACCGGCAGGTTGCTCGGTACTCATTCGGAAACCTGCGCCGACGACCCGTCGGACGGACGACTATCCGGTGGCGTACCGCTGCGGGGCGCCGGTCGCGACCGCGTCGACGCACTCACCCGTTCATAGGTGGTGCGCCCGTAGGCGAGCAGCTTTTGCCGGGCGGGAAGCAACCCCTGCGCGCGGAAGATCATCAGCAGCACGAGCGCGATCCCGAAAATGAGGTACTTGTACTCGGCTATCGCCGTAAATCGCAACGGGATGTAGGCGACGATGGCCCCGCCGATGATCGCCCCCACCTTGTTACCGGCACCGCCGAGGACGACCGCCGCGAGAAACAGGATCGAGGTGACCACGTCGAACTTCTGGTTATTGATAAATCCGATCTGGCCAGCGTAGAGCGCACCGGAGAGGCCGCCGACACCCGCACCGATGGCGAATGCCCACACCTTGAACTTGAATACCGGAACGCCCATGATCTCCGCGGCATCCTCATCCTGGCGGATGGCGACCCAGGCGCGACCAACGCGGCTCCGCTCGAGGTTTCCGGCGAGCAGCAACACGATGATGATCACCGTGAGCGTCAGCCAGTACCACGGCGTTCCATTCGAGTTGGAGAACACCGGCGATCCATCCGGCTGCACCCCCGGCGGCCGGCCGACGTTTTGAAACCCGACCTGTCCCTTCATCGCCGGGATGATGGTCGCCAGGATGCGCACGATCTCTCCGAAGCCGAGGGTCACGATCGCGAGATAGTCGCCACGCAGTCGCAGCGTTGGGATCCCGAGGATCACGCCGAAGAACATCGTCACCGCCATGGCGACCGGGACGGTCCAGAGATACGGGATGTGCAGGAACGGAGAGTCGGGACTCGTCAGCATCGCCGCGGTGTAGGCCCCGACCGCGAAGAACGCGACATAGCCGAGGTCGAGAAGCCCGGCATAACCGACCACCACGTTGAGGCCGACGGCGACGAGAGCATAGATCGCCATTTGAAAACAGGTGATCGGCCAGTCATTTCCCGGCTCCGACGTGATGAGCGGCGGATTGAGAATCGGTAGCGCGTAGGCCAGAACGACGATGATGAGCAGAAATGCCCATTGCTGCGGCCGGCGGAGGTTATTCCACTTGTCGCGGAACGGCTGGGTGAAGTGCGGTTTCTTCCTGCCTTCGGTAAAGCGATCGATGCCGTCCTTCGCGGATTCCGCATCGGGCATCAGGGTGGGTCCGTCAGTGGTGCTCATGCCTTGCTCCTCGCTAGTGAGGTTCCGAGTATGCCCGTCGGTTTGACGAGGAGGACGAGCACAAGCACGATAAACGCCACGACATCGGTCCATTGCGAATTGCCGAGCAGGATCTGGCCGTAATTGCCGATTAGTCCGATGAGGAGCCCGCCGAGCAGTGCGCCCCGAACGTTGCCGATCCCTCCGAGCACCGCCGCGGCGAACGCCTTGATACCGAGGACGAAACCGCCCGAATAAAGGACGCCCGACGGCACTTTCATCACGTAGAAAAGTGCAGCTGCGCCGGCAAGAAGCCCGCCGATGACGAACGTGAGCACGATGATGCGCTCTTTATCCACCCCCATCAGGGTCGCGGTATCCGGATCCTGTGCGACCGCGCGAATGCCGCGTCCGATCTTGGAGCGACGGATGAATTGGTCGGTCAGAACCATGAGGATAACCGCAGCGAACACGATGGTGATCTGCTGGGAATCCACAATCGTTCCGAAGACATCGAAGATCGGCTGCGGCTGGAACATGGTTACAGCGGGCTCGGGATTGCCCCCGCGCACCAGAAAGATCGTGTACTGGATGGCAAGCGATGCACCGATCGCGGTGATCAAAAAGACCAGGCGCGGCGGGTTGCGCTTGCGCAGTGGCCGATAGGCAAGCCGCTCGAGTGCGTACGCGGTCAACGCAGAAGCGATCATGCCGACCACCAGCGCGAGGAGAAGATCACCGATGAGTGCGATCGGCGAGAGCGTGGGCACCGATCCTCCGAAGCCGAGAGAGGTCAGAGTGAAGACAACGCCGTAGCAGCCGAGGATGAAGACCTCGGAATGGGCGAAGTTGATGAGGTTGAGAACACCGTAGACGAGGGTATAGCCGAGGGCCACAAGTCCATAGATCGCCCCGAAGGTGAGACCGTCGAAAGTCGCACTCCAAAAGTTTTGGATGAGCGACGGCACGTCGAAGCTGATCCAGCTATCGTCCATCGGCAGAGTGGATAGGAGCATCGGGAGCATTACACGTCCTCAGGGGCCGCATCGTTGCGGACCGGGGTAGTCGTTGGATAGTGACATGTCGATCGGGGCGGGCGAAGGTTCGCACGCCCCGATCAATCATTACCTGCTGACTAGCCGATCTGGCCGATGAACACGATCTTTCCTGCGTCTACCTTGTAGCCGTAGACAGCGGGCTTCGCAAGCTCGCCCTTGTCGTTCCACTTGTAGTGCTTACTGAGGCCGTCGGCGTCGTACGCCGTGACGTAGGCCAACAGGTCGGCGCGCGTCGTCTTGCCCTTGTCGATGCCGGAGAGCAGCACCGTTGCGACGTCATAACCCTCGATCGAGTAGGTACCGGGAGCGGCGCTGTACGCGGCCGTGTAGGCCTTCTGGAAGTCCGGAAGCAGCTCGCCGGGAATACACGGGCAGGTGAAGTACGCGTTTGCGGACGCATCGCCGGCCTGCTTGATGAACTGGTCATCCTTCGCGCCATCCGGCCCGACGAACGCTCCCTTGAACCCCTTCGCAACCAACTGCTGGTCGAACGGAGCGCCTTCGGCGTAGTATCCCGCGTAGTAAACCGCGTCGGCCTTGGAGTTGATGATCTTCGAGATGACGGCTGAGAAGTCTTTCTGGCCGGTGGTCACCTTGTCGGTACCCGCGAGGCTCGAACCGAGCCCCGTCTTGGTCGCTTCGCCGAGACCGATGCCGTACTCGGAATCATCCTGAACGAGGTAGACCTTCTTGGCCTTGAGCTTGTCGGTGACGAAACTCGCGGCGGCGGGTCCTTGCTGGCTGTCGTTGCCGAGGCCGCGGAAGAAGGTCTTCCATCCATTGCCCGTGAGCCCCGGTGCCGTTGCCGATGGGGTGATGTGCACGAGCCCCTTCTGCTCGAAGATGTTTCCGGTCGCCTTCGACTCACCCGAGAACGGGAGTCCGATCACGCCGACGATGGCGGGGGTATTGACCGCCTGGGTCACCGGTCCGGTCGCCTTGTCCGGGGAACCCTCGGTGTCAAATTTGGTGAACTTCACCTGGCAGTCCGCATTGGACTTGTTGTGTTGATCGATGGCCAGCTGGATGCCGTTGAAGATGTTGATTCCGAGCTGCGCGTTCGCTCCGGTCTCCGCACCTACGTAGGCCAGGGTCGTGGTCGGGTCACACTTCGCCTTGCCGTCGCCAGCCGGGAGTACCGCGTTCGCCGGGACCGGAACCGTGGTCACGATGGGCAGATTGACCTTCGACCCCCCGGTGGCGCTGCCACCGGTGGGAGCAGCCTGGTTTGCGCAGCCCGACAAAACCATTCCGAGGGTTGCGGCGGCCGCTAGGCCGACCATGATTCGTGAGCGTTTCATGTAATTGATTCTGCCTTCCATGCTGCCAGTGCGCGACGTTGCGATTCGCGTTTCGGGAATAGATTGGCAATGCTATCGGTAGCTTCGCGACTAATCGCGAGCATCGGTCGCTCAGGATCGAAATGTGATCGAACTGTAGTTTCGCGCAGGTCTGTCGAACTATCAGGCGTTTGCGGTGACTCCGATGGTTCGTGCGACCCGATCTCGTGCCAGGCAGTGCCGCACGTTACCCGGAGATCAGATCAGCTACCCGCGCAAATCGACCGGCCGCGTCGTAGCGACAGAGGCCGAAGTGCGCCGGGCTCGTATCACCGTTGGCATCGAAAGTGGTGGCACCGGAGATTCCGTCGTAATCAATATCTGGGGAGGTCTTGAGCACGTCGAGGCACTGGCGGTAAGTGGTGCACTCGATTCCCCCGGCCGAGACCGCTCGAAGCTGCCCGGCAATCGCGGCACCGTTCGTATCCCTCGCAACGGTCGCAGCCAGGGCGGCAAGGATCGTGGCGTCGTAGGCCTCCTCGGCGTAAAGCAGGTCGGTTACTGCCGGGGCGGCTGCCAAAATGCGCGCGGCGAAGGCTGCCGTCGGAGTCGCTCCCTCGAGGAGTCCATTGACGTTCGTCAGCGTGCCGACGGGGAGGGCTTGCGAATAGTCGGCAGTGTTTTGGCCGGTGAGCCAGAGCTTCGACCCGCCAAACCCGGCCGCGGTGAGCTGAGTGATGACCGCATTGTTCTGATCCATTGCGCTAAACGGGCTCACGAACACGACGTCGTCGGGAGTCGCCGCCTTCACCGCGGCGACTATCGGGGCGAGATCCGCCGTCGCCGCGGTGATTTTCTGCACGCCGACGAGTGCCCCGGATGCCGCGAGCGCGGCCCGCATCGTGCCGAGCACCGCGCGGCCCATGTCGTCATCGAAGTAGACGATCGCGATTCGCGCCTTTCCTCCACCGATCGCCCTGGCGAGGGCATCCCCCTCGAGCGCCGCGGATCCGATGGTCCGAAAGAAATAGCCATTCGACGCCGTGGACGACAGGCGCACCGAGGTTGCGGCCGGCGATATCATCGGCACCTTTACCGCCACGATCTTGGGGATCATCCGCTCGGCGAGTACCGAAGAGGACGGCCCGACCAGTACATCCGCCTTGGCGGTCACGAGGTCGGCGATCGACGCCTCGATCGTGGCGGTAGCGACATCGCCCGAGTCGCGAGCGAGAATTTCCACCGGTTTGCCGAGCACTCCGCCGTTGTCGTTGATCTCCTTCACCGCGACAGCGACTCCGGCGGCCTGCCCGCCCCCGAGATAGGACTGCGCACCGGTGGTGGGAAAGAGTGTGCCGATACGCAGCACTCCGTCACCAGATGCCGCTACCGTCGGCGTGACGGAGGGCGCGGGGGGTAATGGCATGGGGGAGGTGACCGAGCACGAGACGAGAGCGAGGCTGAACACGACTCCCGAGACGACGGCCGGAAGCGTTCGGGAGCGCGACATGAAAGTCCTTCGGGTCAGACAGGTAGTGCGAACTTTACAGTCCGGTCAGTTCGCCGGCCGCGAGGCGCGACGCACGCGACGGCCCGAGGCGAAGACATCCACGGTGAGAATAACGAGTGCCACCCAGACGAGCGCAAAGCCGATCCAGCGAGCGGGAGGCATCTTTTCGCCGAGCACAAACGCCCCCAGGATGAACTGCAGCACTGGCGCGAGGTACTGGGTGAGCCCAAGGTAGACGAGGGGAAGTCGCCGTGCGGCGGCGGCGAAGAGCAGCAGTGGCACAGCCGTCACCACACCCGCGCTGGTGAGCAACAGTGTGTGGGCGGGGCTCACCGTGCCGTAGGTCAGGCCAGCACTCGCGCCGACCACAGCCAGCTGCACGATCGCGACGGGCGCGAGCCACGCCGTCTCCAGGGTGAGGCCACTCACGGCATCCACTGCGGGGCCCACACGCTTCTTGATGAGACCGTACAGCCCGAAGGAGAAGGCGAGAACGAGAGAGATCCAGGGCAGCGCCCCATAGTTGAAGGCGAGCACCACCACCGCGACGAAGCTCGTGCCCACGGCGATCCATTGAGCCATCCGCAGCCGCTCGCGCAGGAAGATCACGCCAAGCAGGACGGTGACGATGGGGTTGATGAAGTAGCCGAGCGATGCCTCGATCACCTTGCCGTCGAGCGTCGCATAGACGTAGACCTGCCAGTTGATGTAAATGAATACCGCCGCCAAGCCCATGGTGAAGACGATTCGCGGCTGACGCATGATCGCGATCAGCGCGGCCCATTTGCGCGTGACGGTGACGAGGACCGCGCAGAACACCAGGGAGAAGAGGATGCGAAGGGCGACGATCTCGAACGCGCCAGCGGGTTGAAGCAACAGGAAGTAGAGCGGGAGGATGCCCCAGAGTGCATAGGCCAACACGGCCATCACGACACCCGATCGTTCCGTGGACTGCTCGGGGATTTGCGAACTGGACATCATGGGGATGTTACGGCACTAAATGCTCGCTGAATGACGAAGGGCCCGTTCCGACAAGGAGTCGAGAACGGGCCCTTCGAACACAGGTGGCTAGTGGACGACTACGGCGAGCACGTCGCGAGCCGACAGCACGAGCAGGTCTTCCCCGCCGTACTTGACCTCGGTTCCACCGTACTTGGAGTAGATGACTCTGTCGCCGACGGCGATATCGAGGGGGATGCGGTTACCGTTGTCGTCAATGCGACCCGGTCCAACAGCGACGACCTCGCCCTCCTGGGGCTTCTCTTTCGCGGTGTCCGGGATGACGAGTCCGGAGGCAGTGGTCTGCTCGGCTTCGACCTGCTTGATGACAATGCGATCTTCGAGCGGCTTGATGGAGACTGCCACGGTTGACCTCTTTCTTGAAGTACTTCGAAATCTGGAGGGTTAGCACCCTCC
>JBKJLH010000045.1:0-16420 GCA_046597035.1 Lacisediminihabitans sp. | reverse complement strand
GGCTCATCGGCGAAGACCAGGTCGGGCCGGGTACCGAGAGCCCGGGCGGTGGCTAGGCGTTGCTGCCGACCACCGGAGAGCTCGTGCGGGCGGTGCTTCAAGCGGTCCCCGAGACCCAGCGCGTCGATCAACCGGTCGATCCAGGTCGACTCGTCGCGCGTCGGCCGACGCCCGTCCAGTTCGAACGGCAGCAGGATATTGCCCCGCACTTCGGGGTCGGCACCAGCTTCAAGCAGTGGAATTCGAAGCCGACCCAGGCTGCGCCGGAGGTGGCCGTGTCGAGTCCGGCCATGATGTGCATCAGCGTGGACTCGTCCGAGCGACTCGGCCCCATGATGGCGGTGAACTCGCCGGAACGGATACCGATGGACACATCCTCGAGCGCCTTGACCACGTTGGAGGCAGAGCTGTAGGACTTGGAGAGGCGGGAGACTCGGGCGGCGAGGCCGAATTCAGCGTTAGTCGATGACATGCTTCGACGCTACTTTCGCCCTCCGCTTGGGGCATCCGGCGCAGGTCTCGGGTGCCGTACATCGAGCGGATGATCGTGCGATGGGGCGCTACGTATTCAACCCGTTTTCGAACGCGAAGACCACGAGTTGCTCCCGATAACGCAAACTGAGCTTGCCGAGAATGCGGCTGATGTGAGTCTTCACCGTCGCCTCACTCACGTACTCCCCCGATGCGATCTCGGCATTGCTGAGCCCCCGAGCGGCGAGCTGGAATATCTCGCGTTCCCGCGCAGTCAGTTGCTCGAAGGCAGCCGGCGCCACCGAGCGGGCTCCGGTCGGCCTGAAGTGCTCAAACAGCTCCCGGCTGGCGGATGCCGTGATCACCGCATTTCCCGCGTACACAGTGCGGATCGCCGCGAGCAGGAATTCAGGGTCGGCGTCTTTGAGAACGAATCCGCTTGCTTCCCCGCGGATCGCCCGGGTCGCCGCTTCGTCGAGGTCGAAGGTGGCGAGCACGATGATGCGGGGAAGGGTGCCGCCGCGGGTATCCGCGCGCTTCAGCACCTCCGCGGTTGCCACGATGCAATCAATCACCGGCATCCTGATGTCCATCAGGATCACATCGGGGCAGGTCTCGGCGGCCATAGAGACGACCTCGACACCGTTGCCGGACTCCCCCACGATCTCGAGATCGGCTTGCGAGTCGACGAGCATGCGCACGCCGGCACGAAAAAGCGATTGGTCGTCGACGAGGGCGACCCGGATGACGTTCACGGTCGCACCCCCGCGAGGATCTCCGGAATCGTCGTGGTCACGATCCACCGCCCATTGTCGACGCCCGCGGAGAAGGCGCCGCCCACCAGCACCGCCCGTTCGCGCATCCCGACGAGGCCGTGCCCGCCCGGGTGTGCATCGTCAATACCGTGGGGAACGCGGATGGCGCTCGAGATGACCAGGCAAGGAGCGTCGGCCATCCAAAAGAAGTTCAGCCACACCGCGAGCACGGTATCACCATGACGCAATGCATTCGTCAGCGCCTCCCGAACGATGCGGAAGACCCGAGCTGTTGTGCGCCGGCGAGCGGTCGATCCTCGCCGATAGCCCCCCGAGCGAGCGTAGAGAAAGTGATGAGCGCCACATCCACGACCTCCGGATCAGACTCGCGGGCATACCGCGCCCCGTCGGCCTTGGCGATCACCACTGCGAGCGCGTGGGCGACGACATCATGCATGTCGCGGGCGATGCGGTTGCGTTCCTGTTCGACCACAACCTCGTTCTCCGCCTCGATCTGGTTGATTCGGGTCTCCTTCGCACGCCTCACGGTTCGCGCGAGGAGACCGAGGGTCCAGGAGAGTCCGAGAACGGCGAGGCACCCGAGAAGACTCAGACCGGCGCTGAGCATGAATTGCGGAGGGGGAGGAGCCGTGAGACTGCTGTTACGGAGGGTGTCATACCCTTTGGAGAACGACGGCAACCATTTGTTCTCCAGCGGAAGGTATACCGTTGCGACAATTTCACCGAGCACAGCCGATCCGAGTCCGACCCAGCGCACTGCAGAGCTGCCGTAACGCGCCGTGGTGAACAGGACTGCGAGACCCGCGAAGTCAGAGAACAGTGGAGCGTCGCTGAAGGCCGCGATCTGCACGATCGCTGCCACCCAGGACGGCGCGAGAGCGATCCCGGGGCTCGCGCGGCGGAGCCCGAGGGCCGCCGAGACCAGCGCGAGGCTCCCGCCCCCATCAAAACCCCGCGCGCCGTGAAAACCCCGGCGAACTGCACAACGAAGAATACGGCGGCAATCGATACGTCCGTCGCCCACTGATATGGCCTGCGGCTGCGGAACATCCCTCCCCCGTAGAGCGATCGAGCACGCACCGTGACGATCGCCAGGGAAATCATCCGCTGCATGTACCCGCTTTGCGGACCCGCGGCCTCAGAACCCTAGCCGTCCGAGTTGCTTTGGATCGCGCTGCCAGTCCTTGGCCACCTTCACGCGGATCGACAGGAAGACCTGCTTGCCCACGAGCGGCTCGATCTGGGCTCGGGCGCGAGCGCCGACATCCGCGAGTCTCGCCCCCCGGTGACCGATGATGATGCCTTTCTGGCTGTCCCGTTCCACAAACAGGTTGGCGTAGATCTCCACGAGATCCTTGTCGTCCCGCTCGATGATGTCGTCTATGGTTACGGCGATCGAGTGCGGAAGTTCGTCTTCCACGCCTTCGAGCACAGCCTCCCGCACCAGTTCGCTGATCCGTGCTTCGAGGCCCTCTTCGGTGACAGCGTCGGCGGGATAGAGCGCCGCAGAAATCGGAAGCAGCGTGATCAATTCGGTCGCGAGGGTGTCGAGCTGGAGGCGGTTGGTCGCCGAGACCGGGATGATGGCCTCCCAGTCGCGCAACTCCGATACCGCGAGCAACTGCGCCGCCACCTGGGGGCGCGAGGTCGCATCGATCTTCGTGACGATCGCCACTTTCTTCGCCCGCGGGAAGGAATCGAGCTGCTCGTTGATGTATCGGTCACCAGGGCCGATCTTCTCGTTCGCCGGCATGCAGAAAGCCACGACATCCACGTCGCCGAGCGTCGTCTGCACGATGCTGTTGAGTCGCTCCCCGAGGAGCGTGCGCGGCCGGTGCATTCCGGGGGTGTCGACCAAGATCAGTTGCCCATTCGAGTAATGGGCGATGCCCCGGATGGCACGGCGCGTGGTTTGCGGCTTCGAGGAGGTGATCGCCACTTTTTCTCCGACGAGCGCATTGGTCAGAGTCGACTTTCCCACGTTCGGGCGACCGACGAACGACACGAAACCTGCCCGAAATTCCGAGGGGTTCTCATTGCTAAGCGACACGCTCACTCACCGTCTTCTCGGGGCTTGGGTTTCTTCGGCTGTGCATCGTCCGGCTGTGCATCGTGGGGTCCCTTGGGCTTCGTGTCCCTGGGCTTTGAATCCTTGGGCCTGGCCTCTTTTTCTACCACCCGGAAGGCGGCCTGGGCGTCGCTCAGAGCTTGGTCGCGCTCCACGAGCACGGTGCTGAGTCGTTTACGGCGACCCTCCGTGCGCTCGGCGGTAAGGATGAGGCCCGAGAAGGTCGCGACGGAACCGGGGAGGGGCAGTCGGCCGAGTGCCTTGGTGATCAACCCACCAACCGAATCGACGTCGTCGTCGTCGAGGTCGATCTCGAAGAGTTCGCCCAACTCATCGACCGGTAGTCTGGCACTCACCCGATAACGGCCGTCACCGAGGTCTTCGATCTCGATGATCTCGTGATCATATTCGTCGGAGATGTCTCCGACGAGCTCTTCGATCAGGTCTTCCAGCGTCACAAGGCCGGCGATTCCGCCATACTCGTCCACGACCATCGCCAGATGGTTGGACTCGAGCTGCATCTGGCGCAGCGTGTCATCCGCCTTCTTCGACTCGGGAATGAACTGGGCGGGCCGCACGAGCGAATCGAGCATTACGGAGTCGAGGCGCTTCGGCCGCTCGTAGCTGAGACGCGCCACATCCCGCAGGTAGAGCACGCCGATAACCTCGTCGACGTCGACGCCGATCACCGGAACCCGTGAGACGCCGCGGCTGAGGAACAGGCCCATCGCCGCTCCGATCGACTCGTCGCTGTCGATCGTCACCATATCGGTGCGCGGGATCATCACCTCCCGAACGACCGTGTCACTGAACTCGAAGATGGAGTGGATGAGCGCGCGATCGTCTTCCTCGAGCACCTCGAGTTCCGTCGCCTCATCCACCATGCTCAGTAGCTGCTCCTCCGACGAGAAGGTGGCGGTGCGGCCAGGGGTCACCCGGTTGCCTATCGCGACGAGAGCCGCGGCGACCGGGCCGAGGAAAAGGCGGATCGCGTGAACCGTCCATGCGCTCACCCGCACCACCGCGCGCGCGTGAACCCGCCCGACGCTACGCGGGCTGGATCCGACGAGCACGAAGGACGCCACGGTCATGATGAATGCCGACGCGAGCAGCGCCCACCACCAGAGCGTGAAAACGTAGGCGAAAGCGAGGGTGACGAGTACGGCAGCCGTTGTCTCGGCCACCACTCGCATGAAATTGACGGCATTCACGTGAGCACCGACATCCAGCGCTATCGCGTTAATGGACTTGCGGGCGCGGGAGCTCGCGGCGATCTCGAGAAGATCGGCTCGCGACAGCACGCTGAGCGCGGCGTCGGCCGCGGCGAGCAGGCCGCCGAAGACCACCAGCAGCACGGCAACGCTGACGAAAAGCGGGATCACGATGGGGCTATTTCGATCGTCGCTCGGCGACGGTGAAACCGGCCAGGATCTCGCGCTGAATGCCGAACATCTCCTTCTCTTCATCCGGCTCGGCGTGATCGAACCCGAGAAGGTGCAGGATGCCGTGGGTCGTGAGCAGCAACATCTCATCGAGCGGGCTGTGGCCGGCAGTCTCCGCCTGGGAGATCGCAACCTGCGGGCAGAGCACGATGTCCCCGAGGAGCCCCGCCGGAGTCATGGACTCCTCTGTACCGGGTCGAAGCTCGTCCATCGGGAAGCTCAACACGTCGGTGGGGCCGGGCTCATCCATCCACTGCAGGTGCAACTGCTCCATCGCACCCTCATCGACGAGCACGATGGCGAGCTCGGCATCGGGGTGCACATGAAGGTAGTCGAGCGCGAAGATCGATAATCGCTGCAGCTCGACCTCATCAACGGGGATGACGGACTCGTTGTTGATCTCGATGCTCACGATCGACCTCCCTGTTCTCGGTCGAAGCGCTGTGCCTGCCGCTCAGCATCGTACTTGGTGTAGGCGTCGACGATGCGGCCGACGAGGTTGTGGCGCACCACATCCTCACTGGTCAGCCGGGCGAAATGGATCTCATCGATCTCGTCGAGTACCCGGGTAACGAGCTGGAGACCACTCGCCCCGGCCGGAAGATCTACCTGGGTGATGTCGCCCGTGATCACCATCTTCGAGCCGTGGCCGAGGCGGGTGAGAAACATCTTCATCTGCGCCGGAGAGGTGTTCTGGGCTTCGTCGAGCACGATGAAGGCGTTGTTCAGGGTGCGTCCACGCATGTAGGCGAGGGGAGCGACCTCGATCGTGCCGGCGGCCAGCAGCTTGGGCACGACATCCGGATCCATCATCTCGTTGAGGGCGTCATAGAGCGGACGCAGGTAGGGATCGATCTTGTCGGTAAGGGTGCCGGGCAGGTAGCCGAGCCGTTCGCCCGCTTCCACAGCTGGACGCGTGAGGATGATGCGCTCGACCTCTTTGCGCTGCAGGGACTGCACGGCTTTCGCCATGGCGAGGTAGGTCTTACCGGTACCGGCCGGGCCGATGCCGAACACGATGGTGTTCTCGTCGATCGCGTCGACGTATTGCTTCTGCCCGAGCGTCTTCGGCCGGATGCTCTTGCCGCGGTTGGTGAGGATTGCCTGGCTGAGCAACTCGGCGGGGCTCATCCGCTGGTCACTCGCCAGCATCTTCGCGGACTCTGTAACGCTGCGTTCGTCGAGCACGTTTTCTCCATATTCACGGTCGCCGCGCACCATCAACACCAGCTCCTCGACGAGGCGGGCTGCTGCGGACAGCTGGCGAGCGTCGCCGTCCAGGGTGATTTCATTCCCGCGTACCAGCACGGAGATATTCGGGTACTGCCTCTCGATCGCCTTCAACAGCCGATCTTGCGGGCCGAGCAGTCGCACCATTGCGACCCCGTCGACGCGGATGACGACGTGCTGTGCAGTTCTTTCCCCCGGTCGTTCTTCGGGAGATGGGGCTGTGAGATCGCTACTGGCCAAGGGTTCCTTCGGGAAGGGTGCCACCGAGGAGGTGGGCGTGAACGTGGAAGATGGTCTGCCCGGAAAGCGGACCGGTGTTGAAGACGAGGCGGTACTGCCCGCCGCAATGCTCGTCGGCGAGCTGCTGCACCACCGCGACGACCTCGGCAAGAAGCGCGGGGTCGGCCGCGGCGAGCTCCGTCACGTTGGCGAACTCCTGCGTCTTCGGCACCACGAGCAGGTGCACGGGTGCCTTCGGAGCAATGTCCCGGAACGCGATGATGCGCTCGTTCTCAAAAACTACGTCCGCCGGGATCTCGCGCGCGATGATGCGCGTGAAAAGGGAAGGCGCGGTTGCATTCGACATATTGCAAGGGTAAGCGACGCAGTAGACCCGAGGATGAGCGTTCGCTACCAGCGCCCGAGCCGCGCGTTGAGCACAGCGACCGCGGCGGGTCCAGCGGTCGACGTGCGCAGAATAGTGCTGCCGAGCCGCACCGCAGTTGCCCCTGCGGCTTCCAAACGGCTGAGCTCCGAGGGCGCGATGCCGCCCTCCGGTCCCACGACCAGCACCACATCCCGGTCGTCGGGTTCAAGGGAGCTGAGCGCGAGTTCCCCCGTCGGCTCGAGCAGTAGCATCCGCGTCGATTGTGCAAGCGCCACGAGCACCGAAAGTGATGCGAGGTCGCCCACCTCTGGCACCCAGGACCGCACCGACTGCTTGCTGGCCTCGCGCACGATCGCACTCCACCGATCGTGGCCTTTCCGTACTTTGGCGCCCTCCCACTTCACGATCGAACGCTGGGCCGACCACGGGATGACTCCATCGACACCGAGTTCCGTGGCCTGTTGCACGGCCTGTTCATCGCGGTCCCCCTTGGCGAGGGCCTGCACGAGCCAGATGGCCGGCGAGGGCGGAGGCGTCTCGACGATCGATTCCACCTGGACGACGAATTCGGTGTGCTCGGCCGTGACCACGGTGCCCGAGATCATCAACCCAGCCCCGTTCCCGATGGCGATCGACTCCCCCTCCGAGATTCGGTTCACCGTCACCGCGTGCCGCGCCTCGGTTCCTCCGACGGTCACCCGCTCACCGACGACGGCCGAGGCAAGATCTTCACTCAGGTAGAAGTGCGCCATACGATCAGATGTTGAGGAACCGGTCGCGGAGTTTTTGGAACAGTCCCTGCTGGAAGTGCGTGAGCGTCGGAGACGACGTCCTCCGCGTGCTCGCGAACTGTTTAATGAGATCCTGCTCCTTATGGTTGAGCTTCACTGGGGTCGCCACCTGCACCCCGATCTTGAGATCGCCACGACCGCTGCCGCGCAGGTGGGTCACACCGCGATCCTTGATCGTGATGACCTCGGCGCTCTGCGTGCCCGGCCTGATGTCGACCGCAACATCACCGTCGAGGGTCTTGAGCGTGGTGGTGGTTCCGAGGATGGCATCCGTCATCTGCACTTCGAGAGTGGCCAGGATGTCATCGCCGTTGCGGCTGAAGACGTCATGGTGCCGCACCTTGATCTCGAGATAAAGGTCTCCCGCGGTGCCTCCGGCCGGTCCCACCTCACCCTGGTTGGGCATCTGCAGACGCAGTCCGGTGTCGACTCCGGCGGGGATGTCAACCGGGATGCTGCGGCGCGCGCGCACGCGACCCTGGCCCTGGCAGGTGGGGCACGGGTTCGGGATAACGGTGCCGTAGCCCCGGCAGGTGCCGCAGGGACTCGATGTCATCACATTGCCAAGGAGACTGCGCACCGTGCGCTGGATCTGTCCACTGCCGTGGCAGATGTCGCAGGTGACCGGGGTGGTACCCGGTGCACAGCACGAACCAGCGCAGGTTTCACAGAGCACGGCGGTGTCCACCTCGATGTCCCGCGTCGTGCCGAAGATGATCTCGTCGAGATCCACTTCGACGCGCACGAGGGCGTCCTGGCCGCGTTCGCGCCGTGACCGCGGTCCGCGGGTCTGGCCACCACCAAAAAACGACTCGAAGATGTCGCCGAAACCGCCGAAGCCTTGGCCGCCCTGTCCGCCGAAGCCGGCCTGCGGCCCGATGTCGTACTGCTGCCGTTGCTGCGCATCGGAGAGCACGTCGTACGCGTGCGTGACCAACTTGAACCGCTCTGAGGCATCCGCTCCCGGGTTGACGTCGGGATGCAACTCACGCGCAAGCCGGCGATACGCTTTTTTTATCTCTTCTGGCGTCGCGCTGCGTTCGACACCGAGTACTTCGTAGTGGTCAGCCAATCAAGTTCCTTTTGATTTTCAGTCTTCGCCGAGCAGGCGAGACAGGTAACGGGCGACCGCTCTCACGGCCGCAATGTTGTTCGAGTAGTCCATTCGGGTGGGTCCGATCACGCCGAGGCGGGACACCTCGCCACCGGAGGTCGCATAGCCCGTGGTCAACACTGAGGTCTCCCCCAGGCCGAACGGGGCATTTTCTTCACCGATCGATACCGAGAAACCGTTGTGGTCAGGCTCCATCTCACCGAACAGTCGCAGCAATGTCACCTGCTCCTCGATCGCTTCAAGTACAGGGTAGATGCTGCCGTTGAAGTCTTCCTCGGTGCGCACCAGGTTTGCGGTTCCCGCCATGACCAGTTTGTCGTGGCGGTTCGCGAGTACCTGTTCGATGAGCGCGGAGGCGATGCGTCCGACCGCCGGAGCTTCCGTGATGGAGAACTGCTCCGGAAGCTGCGAGAGCTTCTCGGCGGCCTCCGCCAGTCCGAGACCACCGAGGCTGGCGTTGAGACGTGACCCGAGCTGGGTGAGGAAACCCTCTTCCAGCTCGTCCGAGACGTCGAGCAGTCGCTGCTCGACCCGACCGGTGTCCGTGATGAGCACGGTCATCACCCGGGAGGATGCGAGTCGCACGAGCTCCACGTGGCGGATTCGAGACCGCGACAGCGACGGATATTGAACGAGCGCCACCTGGCTGGTGAGCTGCGAGAGCAATCGAACAGTACGCCCGAGCACCTGGTCGAGGTCGGCGGATGATCCCAGAAAGGTCTCGATCGCCGTTCGCTGTGCCGGGCTGAGCGGACGCAGGTCGGCCAGCTGGTTCACGAACACGCGGTACCCCTTGTCGGTGGGGATGCGGCCGGAGGACGTGTGCGGCGCCGCGATGAGCTCTTCCTCTTCGAGTAGCGCCATGTCATTGCGGATGGTCGCGGCCGAGACCCCGAAAGGGTGGCGCTCGGCGATGGACTTGGATCCCACCGGCTCACGCGAAGCCACGTAGTCCTGCACGATGACGCGGAGCACATCGAGGCCGCGCTCTGACACCATCCAGACCACCCCGCTCTCTCAGCCGCGCTCAATCGCACCGGAATTGCTTGGCACTCACTGCTGCAGACTGCCAATTGTACCGTGACACACCATTGCGAAGACGTTGCATGCGGACCAATGGGGGCGCTACCTTATGCATGTGCTCGTGCAGCGCCCTCGTTCGGGCGTGCAGCAGGATCACGCTCGATGTCTGTCCTGGCAATACACAGGATCGATCCGCTTACCGAAAGGCTCTGCAGATGACCGACCCCATGTTCACGCCGGCTGCTCCGCAACCGGCAGCACCCCTCACCGAAGCAGAGGACCGCCAGTGGGCCTCATTCGCCCACCTCGGGGGCATCATCGGATTCTTGCCGTCGCTCATCATCTGGCTCGTCTTCAAGGACCGCGGCCGCTTCACGGACAGCGAGGCGAAAGAGGCACTGAACTTCCAGATCACGCTTGCGATGGCGCAGGTCGCAATCCAGATCATTTCCGGGGTCCTCGCTGTGATTACCTTCGGCATAGGATTCCTGTTTGGCAGTTTGGCGTGGGTGGTCATCATCCTCAGCCTCATCTTTTCGATCCTCGCGTTCACCAAGGTCAAGGACGGCATCGCCTACCGCTATCCTTTCGCCATCCGCCTCATCAAGTAATCGTCAATCGCAACATGCCCGGCCGCACGCGGTCGGGCATGTTGCTTTAATAGGCAGATGTCAGAAACTACGCCGAATCCCTATCAGACGTCCCAGCCGCTCAGCCCGGGCGACGAGAAACTCTGGGCGACGCTTGTGCACCTGGGCGCCATCTTCTTCAACTTCCTACCGGCGTTGATCGGATACTTCCTCCTTCGCGACCGCGGTCCGTTCATTCGCGAACACACTCGCACCGCGCTCAATTTCCAGCTCACCGTGCTGCTGGGATACCTGGTCGGTCTGTTCACCCTCGGGATCGTCATCGGCTTTGTCATCATCATGGCGGTCGCCGTGCTCAACGTTGTATTCAGCATCCTCGCCGCCATCGCTGCCAATCGCGGCGAGCTGTACACCTACCCGCTCGCTCTGAAGCTCGTCTCACGCTAGGTCGGCGTCGAACTCGTCAAAACGCTCCTCGAGGGTCACCTTCGCAGGGTGGCACGCTTCAGGAACATGTATTCCTGACCCCCGGCCGACAGGAATGGACGCGGCGAGGCTTACTCCAGCAGCCGTCGGACCACGGCGTCGGCGAGGAGCCGCCCCCGCAGGGTGAGTACCAGCGTGCCCCGAATCGCGGATGCCCCATCCACGAGCCCGTCCCCGATGAGCCCGGCGATGGCGGTCCGTGCACGGGGCGTCAGCTCTCCGATAATCAAACCATCCCGGATCCGAGTTCCCAGCAGCACGTTCTCCACCCGCCGGGTTTCGTCATCGAGAGTCTCCCTCCCCGCCCCCGGAGAGAGACCCGCACCGATCCGGTCGGCGTACGCGGCCGGATGTTTCACATTCCACCAGCGCACCCCGCCGATATGGCTGTGTGCCCCCGGGCCGATTCCCCACCAGTCATGACCCTGCCAGTAGGCGAGGTTGTGGCGGGAACGATGTTCCGCGACATCCACCGTGGATTCCCGCGACCAGTTGCTCACCTCGTACCAGTCGTAGCCGGCGGCCCCGAGAAGGTCATCCGCCAGCTCGTACATGTCGGCCTGCAGGTCTTCGTCAGGCTGCGCCACCTCGCCACGTCGGATCTGCCGTGCGAGCTTCGTGCCGTCTTCGACAATGAGCGAATACGCCGAAAGATGATCGGGATGTTGTGCGAGAGCGTGTTCAAGCGAGGCCCGCCAATCATCGACGGATTCACCGGGCGTACCGTAGATGAGGTCCAGACTGACCTCCAAGCCTGCGTCGCGTGCCCACTGCACAACGAGAGGCACGCGATCGGGATCGTGGGTGCGCTCGAGAGTCGCGAGCACGTGCGGCACAGCCGACTGCATGCCGAACGACACCCGCGTGAACCCCGCATCGGCGAGGGAGGCAAGGTAAGCAGCATCCACCGAATCGGGATTGGCCTCCGTCGTGACCTCGGCACCATCCACCAGCCCCCACGTTGCACCCACCGTCGCGAGCATCTCCGTGAGATCGGTGACGGGCAGCATGGTGGGGGTTCCTCCCCCGAAAAAAACCGTCGACACGGGGCGTTCCGGCAGGTCGACGCGACGAAGGATATCTCGTGCAAGGGCTACCTCGGCGATCGCCTGGCCGGCGTAGTCGGTGCGCTTCGCTCCCCGTAATTCATCGGAGGTATAGGTGTTGAAGTCGCAGTATCCGCAGCGCACCCGGCAGAAGGGCACGTGAACGTAGACGCCGAAGTTTCGTTCGGCAGCACCGACAGTGACGGATGCGGGAAGCGCGCCGTCGGACGGCGCGGGATCCGCCAGTGGCAGAGCGCTCGGCATCAGGCCCCGGTGGACGCGGGGAGCGGGCCGGAAAGAGACTCGAAATAACGGCGCGTATAGAACGCCTGGGACAGCCGCAGCACCGGGTAGACCAGCCACCAGAGCGCGTTCGAGGGGCGGGAGAAGGCGCTGATCTCTAGCCAGACCGAACCGTCATCGGTCTGTTCCACGATGAAGGACTCTTCGCCGCTCTCGGGATGACCGGGTAGCGTGCCGTAGGCGAATCCCTTGCGATTCAGGTCATCGACAACATAGACGACCCGCGCGGGCGATGTCACCGTAAAGGGACCGAACGGGATTCCGAGAAGCACGGAGTCACCCGGGACGATGAACGGTGCGCCGTCCGGGCCGAAGACGACCTCCTCGGTCTCGGATGAGGCTGCGACCGGCGCGCCCGACTCATCGAAAGCCACCGGAACGTAGGTCTGGTCGCTGACCGCGGCCGGCACATCCGCAACATCGATGCGGAATCCGCTGTTGCGCTGGATACCCCATGACATCACTTCGTTCCAGGCATAATCCCAGCGCGCGTCCCCGTGGCCGACCCTGGCCCGCTGCCGGAACGGACGGTATCCTGCCGGTGACTTGGCCAAGAGGTCTGAGGCTTGGGTCGCACCCACGCTGGCGTAGGTGACCGATCGCTCCCAGAGCGGCAGCTTCTCGGGCATCTAGCGGGGCCCGATCGTCGGAGTGGATGGCGCGGACATGTCGTAATTCTACGGAACAGATTGGGTGGGGCGATGCAAATCCGGTGTGACTTCACCTGCTACTCGCTGGGTCATCCGGGCGATTCGGCGGAGCGGGCGAAGGGCAAAGCTCGGGTCAGACGGCCGGCGGTGCAGTGGTGGGCCGTTTCTCACGCCGATCGCCGCTTGGCTCGCCCCACCGCACTTGCGCGAGCGTCGTTTTCGAGCTTGTCGTGCACCTGGGAGGGCTCACCCTTCGTTCTGTCCAGAGTCGGTCGGATTTTGGCGAGGTTGAGAAAGGAGTTGGCAGAGTCGATGAGGAGGATTGCGAGGAGTGCGCTCGCGATGGAGATGGCTACCGGCGATGGCAGTGCGGTGATGAACTTCGATAAAGCGGGCTGGATCACGTAAATCAGAAGCGACCCGAGGACACCGAACAGGAGCGAAAACGCAGACATACTCTGGATGTTGAATGGCTTGTCGCTGTGGTTCCGGAGGATGATGTGGAAGATCTTGTCAAGGGCAAGGTGGGTGAGAAACTCCAGCGCGCTCGTCACGATGACGCTCCCGGCAAAAACCAGAAACGGGTTTTCACCGTAAGGAACACCACCAGAATAAGCAGAATAAGCAGAATAAGCAGAATGAGCAGAATGCCGCCGAACCATAGATCGGCAGGAACGGTCCCGTCAGGAATCCGCGGTTTTCGAGCCTCTGGCAAGTCGCGAAGACGGAGAGCACTCCGATGATGCCCATGGCCTCATGGCGAACAATCCGCGACTTCTTCAGCACCCTCAGCTAGCCCATCGAGCGGCTCCGCACGCGTCCGGCAAGCTGATCCACATCCAGCGCGAAGAGGTCCTGCGCTCCGCCGGTCGCCGCACCGAACAGGCCTGCAGACTGGGGGAGAAGCTGCTCGGCATAGAACCGCGCGAGCACGAGCTGGGTCTCAGCCAGATCCGCGTCACCGGTTGCCCCACCAGCGAGAGCAGAGCGCGCCATCAACCAGCCGCTCACGGTGAGCCCCCACATGCGAAGGTACGGAGACGAGCCGGCGAGGGCGGCGTTCGGGTCAGACTGGCCGGTGTGAAGCATCCATCCGGTTGCCGCTTCGAGTGAGTCGAGCTGCGTTCGCAATTGCACCCGAATGGTTTCAAACGCCTCACCGGCAGCGGTGAGTTCCCCGTCTATCTCGCGCATCGTTGCGATGAACTCGAGGAAGGATGCCCCTTCGCGCACCGCGAGCTTGCGGCCGACGAGGTCTGCGGCCTGAATGCCGTTGGTCCCCTCGTAGATCGGGGTGATCCGCACGTCGCGGAAGTGCTGCGCGGCGCCGGTCTCCTCGATGTAGCCCATGCCTCCGTATACCTGCATGGCGAGGGAGGTGAGTTCCACCCCGAGATCGGTACCGAAGGACTTGCTGATCGGAGTGAGGATTCCGACTATCTCGGATGCCCGAACGCGCGCCGTTTCGTCGGTGCCGCGGGTACTGAGGTCGATCTGCACCGCGTTGAACAGAACGAGGCGACGGAGGGCGGAAAGATACGCCTTCTGCGTCATGAGCATTCGGCGTACGTCGGGGAAGTCGATGATGGGTGAGTCGACGGTGGCGCCGATCGCCCTGCCCTGCGTGCGCTCCTTGGCGTAGGTGAGCGAGCCCTGGTAGGCACGCTCCCCAATCGAGAGCCCCTGCGTGCCCACCGAGAGGCGCGCACTGTTCATCATCACGAACATGATGCGCATGCCGAGGTTCTCCTCACCGATGAGGTAGCCGGTGGCGTCCTCATAGGACAACACGCAGGTGGGGGCCCCGTGAATTCCGAGCTTGTGCTCGATCGACAAGCAGGAGACACCGTTGTGCTCGCCGAGCGAACCGTCGTCATGCACGGCGAACTTGGGCACGATGAAGCAGGAGATACCGCGAGTACCGGCGGGTGCGCCCGGGGTTCGGGCTAGAACGAGGTGAACGATCTGCTCGGAGAGGTCGTGTTCCCCATAGGTGATGTAGATCTTCTGGCCGGTGATGGCATAGGTGCCGTCTCCGTTCGGCACGGCACGGGTGGTGAGAGCGCCGACATCCGAACCCGCCTGCGGCTCGGTGAGGTTCATCGTGCCGGTCCACTCACCGCTGATCATCTTGGGCAGGTAGGTATTCTTCTGAGCCTCATCGCCGTAGTGCAGCAGGGCGTCGATCGCACCCTGGGTGAGAAGCGGGCAGAGCGCGAAGGCCATGTTGGACGAGCCGAGCATCTCCTGGATGGCGAGTCCGACAGACCAGGGGAAGCCGCCGCCGTCGAACTCCTCGGGGAATGGCACGCTGCCCCAGCCGGCATCGACGTACTGCCGATAGGCGGACTTGAAGGCCGCGGGTGTGCGAACCGTGCCGTCAGCATCACGCGTGGCGCCCTCGACGTCCCCGGGCTGGTTAGTGGGGGCGACGACCTTCACCATGAAGTCGCCACACTCTTCGAGCAGCCCGACGACGGTGTCGAGATCGGCATGCTCATAGCCGGGTAGCGCGGCAACCTGCGGATACCCCACGACGTGCTCGAGGACGAAGGCAAGATCGGAAACGGGGGGACGGTAATCGCTCATGTTTGCAGCGTAGTGCGCGTGCGATCGTTCGTTCACGAACGTTGTGCCGACTCACAAAACACCCTCTGCGAGCACGCTGTTTCTTGTCTTTGGTCTCCGTGTCGCGTCTGTGGTTCCCGTGTCGGCACCCGGGGAGGGACTGGCGCCCAGCCGTCACTATCGGTCCTCTGTGGTCAGCGACACAGCACAATGTGACGGTCGAGCGAGTAGGGACCGCCGCCGACAAACAGCTACTTGTCTTTCTTGGTCTCCGTGTCGCCACTCAGCGCCGCAATGAATGCCTCCTGAGGGACCTCGACGCGACCCACCATCTTCATGCGCTTCTTGCCCTCCTTCTGCTTCTCGAGGAGCTTGCGCTTGCGAGTGATGTCACCGCCGTAGCACTTGGCGAGCACGTCTTTACGCATCGCGCTGATCGACTCACGGGCGATGATCCGCGCACCGATCGCGGCCTGGATCGGCACCTCGAACTGCTGGCGAGGGATGAGCTTCTTGAGGCGCTCGGTCATGAGAACGCCGTACGCGTAGGCCTTGTCGCGGTGCACGATGGCGCTGAACGCATCTACCGCCTCGCCCTGGAGCAGGATGTCGACCTTCACCAGGTCTGCGTCCTGGTCTCCCGTCGGTTCGTAATCGAGCGAGGCATACCCGGCAGTACGGCTCTTCAGCTGGTCGAAGAAGTCGAAGACTATCTCACCGAGAGACGTCGTGTAGTGCAACTCCACGCGGTCCTCGCCGACATATTCCATGCCCTGCATGGTGCCGCGGCGACCCTGGCAGAGCTCCATCACGGTGCCGACGAAATCCTTGGGGGTGAGGATCGATGCCTTCACCACGGGTTCGCTCACCGAGGCGATCTTGCCACCCGGGAACTCACTCGGGTTGGTCACGGTGACGGTCTTCTTGTCGTCTGTGGTGACCTGGTAAATCACGCTGGGCGCCGTCGCGATGAGGTCGAGCCCGAACTCACGCTCGAGCCGCTCGGTCACGATCTCGAGGTGCAGGAGGCCGAGGAATCCGCAGCGGAAGCCGAAGCCGAGCGCCACGGAGGTCTCGGGCTCGTAGACGAGCGCGGCATCCGAGAGCTTGAGCTTGTCGAGCGCCTCGCGCAGGATCGGGTAATCGGATCCGTCGATCGGGTACAACCCGGAGAACACCATCGGAAGGGGTTCCGTGTAGCCGGGAAGCGCAACGGTGGCCGGCTTCGCGGCGGTGGTGACGGTGTCGCCGACCT
>JBKJLH010000037.1:0-6465 GCA_046597035.1 Lacisediminihabitans sp. | reverse complement strand
CACTTGGTGTCATGCTCGGCGCGGAGCTGCGGCGACGACACGCGGCGCACGGGGTGACTTTCCACCTCGGGCGCACGGTGACGGCGATGCTCGGCGACGATGCCTTCGAGGGACTCGAACTCGATGACGGTTCCGTCGTCGGCGGCGATGTGCTGGTCGAGGCGATCGGCTCGGAATGCAATACCCAGTGGCTGCACGCTACCGATCTCGACCTCACCGACGGCGTGCTCGCGGATGCCGCCCTTCGCGCCGTGACGACGGAGGGCACCCCTCGTGACGACATCTGCGTGGTCGGCGATATTGCTCGGTTTCCCAACCTTCTATTCGATGGGGTGGCCCGTCGCGTGGAGCACTGGAATATTCCCACTGACACCGGCAAGAGGGCCGGTTCGGTACTCGGTGCATGGCTCGCGGGCGACGGTTCATTCGACGCAGTCGTGGCGCGGGGGTTCGCGCCGATGCCCGCGTTCTGGTCGAACCAGTTCGAGGTGAGTGTGCAGGCCTACGGCCTCCCGGCGCTGAACGATGGTGACATCCGCCTCCTCCAGGGTCAGCTGTCCGGTGCGGTTGCTGTCGGGTACTACCGGGCTGATCGTCTCGTCGGGGTCGTCGGACTCGGCCTCAAGGCCGAGCTGCTGCCCTATCGTCAGGAGATCGCGTCGCATGCGGCGGGCCAATAGGCTTGCCGCATGAGCGACACCGTCTCACCCGACACCGGCTCGTCCGTTGCAATCGCCGTCGCACAGTTCGCGCCTGGCCGAGACACCGCGGCCAATCTTCGACAGCTGCGCAATCTCGCGACGACCGCAGTCTCCCGTGGCGCGAAGCTCGTCGTGTTCCCCGAATACTCGTCGTACTTCACCGCGGACCTCGGCGAGCACTCGGTCGCTGCGGCCGAGGCTCTCGATGGACCGTTCGTCGCGGGGCTCGAGGCGATCGCCAAGGTGCTCGACATCTATATCGTGGCGGGAATGCTCGAGCGACCGAGCGACGACCACGACCGGTCCTTCAACACCCTTGTCGCGCTGGATCCGCACGGCGCTCTCGTAGCGAAGTACCGCAAGTTGCACCTGTACGACGCGTTCGGCCACTCGGAGAGCGACTGGGTTCTGCCCGGACCGATCGAGGAGCCGGAAATCTTCGCACTCGGCGACCTCAGGGTGGGGTTGCAGACCTGTTACGATCTCCGCTTTCCCGAGGTGACCCGTCGTCTGGTCGATGCCGGAGCGGATGTCGTGGTGCTACCAAGCGAATGGGTGCGGGGGCCGCTCAAAGAGCAGCACTGGCGCACCCTGGTTACCGCCCGCGCGATCGAGAATACGGTCTACGTCGCTGCTGCGGACCATGCCCCGCCGATCGGGGCAGGCAACAGCATGATTGTGGATCCGATGGGCGTCGAGCTCGTCACTATCGGCGACGAAACGGGAGTCGCGGTCGCGTGGGTATCCCCGCACCGGATCGAGGAGGTGCGGCGGATCAACCCGGCGCTGGCGCTTCGCCGCTTCGGGGTGCATCCGGTGCCGCTGTCGGCCGCTGGCCAATCACCGCGGTGATTGTTCCTCTGCGTCAGTTTTGTGCCCATTCGAGTGGGCACAAAGCTGACGCAGAGGAAAACGCGCGCGTGGAGACCCGCCCGCGTCCTCCTCGCGAGGGTCATGAGCCCCGCTTTGGGGGCTACGACGATCCGACATTCACTCGCTCGCAACGGCTTCTCCGCCTTTAGAGTAGACAGGCCAGTTACGTTCAGGGGGACCGGATGGTCGATCAGCCGTATATCGTGGTCGTCGAAGACGATCTCGATGTCGCGTTTTACTCCACGACCATGCTCGAAAAGCGCGGATGTGTGGTGGGGAGAGTGGCAAACCCCCTCTATTGGCTCGCGCCGTGGTCCCTCGGCTCGCCGATGAATTGCGCAGCATGAAGGCAGTTCGCGCGCCTGGCGAGGTCGTGGTGGCCATCGGCGCGCATCCCGACGTGGAGATCGGGGTTCGCGGCGCCCCGACCGCCCATCGCGGCGCCGGCGATTCGGTCACCATCCTCAAACTACCGCGAGACGGCAATCACGAGCGTCACCAGATTCACCGGGCGGTGCGCGATGCGACGCTGCCGACGACACGGTTCGTTAGTCCGGTGAGAACCGCCGAGGCCTCGATCTTTCCCATCATCGTCCAGCCGTGTCACGCCGTGACATCCCGTGGGGTGGTGCGGTTCGTGCGTAATCGCGCGGCCAACGCGCAACTGCGCTCTGACGTCGACGGTTTCGCGGTGCCGGTCGTGATTCGAGAGGTATTGTTCCGATGACCGTTTGCGGGGAGATCTCTGAGAAAGTCACGGTGTTGGTGGTCGACGACAGCGACGACCAGCGTGCACTACTCCGCCGGTATTTTGAACGTGCTGGCTGCATCGTCACTAGCGTCAAAAATGCCGAGGATGCAATTATGGCCTATACGCGGGCCACTCCCGATCTCGCCGTGATCGACCTTGTTCTGCCGGGCATGAGCGGGTGGGAGCTGACAGAGCGATTGCGTCTCGATCGGCCCGACTGCGTCATCGCCGTCACATCCGTACTCGACACCAGCACCTATCCGCCCACTCAAGCCTCGCTCCCCAAGCCATTCACCGGTGCGCAGATTCGCACGATCCTTCGTGATTTCGTGCCGAAGTGGACAGAGAAATGAGCGAAACAGAGCCTCGCTTGCGAGCGCGAGTCATGATCGCCGATGACGATCCCGACATCCGTACGCTCGTCGCGATCGCGGTCAGGAGGGCCGGCCTCGACCTGGTCGCGGTGACCGAGGATGGCGATGCCGCGTGGGCGGCGCTTCGAGAGCACCGGCCCGATCTTGCCGTTCTCGATGTCTCCATGCCCGGGATGACGGGACTCGAGCTGTGCTCCCGTGCCCGCGCGGACGAGTCATTCGCTGATACACGGATCGTTCTGCTGTCCGCCGGCGTCGACGACAACGCGCGGGAGGCCGGTCGAATCGCCGGGGCCGCCGACTTCATTGCCAAGCCGTTCAGCCCTCGCGCGCTCGGCGCCCGATTGTCGGAACTCATGCAGTCCGATCCCCTGGTGACACCGTGACCAGCCTCTACAGTGCCCTTAAAGCACGCCTTGCCGTCGATACCCCCTCACCGGCACTCAAACAGATGCCGACTACCGTTGCGTTACTTGTCGCAGTATTACTCTGCGTACTCTTCCCAGAAACGTTGGTCAGTAGGCTGAGTGCCATCGTTGCCTCGGTAGTGGTGATCGGCCTTGCCGCCGGGCTGTCCTTCTATTTCGGAGCCCTCCGAAGAGATACTCGCCTGGTGCTCATCGTGCCGGGGATCTCTCTGGTCGCCATCGCCCTCTTGCGCGAGGGCTCTAATGGAACCTCCTCGATCTTTTCGGCCCTCATCGTGTTGCCGGTCGTATGGATTGCGGCGGAGAAGGGCCGCCGCTGGATTGTCGTGGCGAGCGTCGGAACATCGGCCGCGCTGATACTCCCCCTCGTTCTCGAGTGGCGCATGCCGGTTGACCCGAGCGAATGGATCCGCGATTTCTTCTCTCCGATTGTTTTCGGTATCGCTGCGGCCATCATCAATGAACTCTCCCGGCAGGGCCGGCAGCAGCTGGCCTCTATCCAACGACTCGCTCAGGAGGGGGAGATCATGTTGGTGCAGTCGCTTTCTGTTGCAGTTCGCATGGAGCAGAATGAGCTTCGATTGCACGCCGCCGACCGCCTCACGCGGAGCGTACTTGACGCAGTGACGGAGCAATCCATCATCGGCACCGACCTCACCGGCCTGATTGACGTCTGGAATCCGGGTGCCACGGCGATGCTCGGCCTGTCGCCGCTCCAAACTCAGGGTAAGCGATTCGTCTTCGATTTCCACATCGAGTCGGAGCTGGAAGACCGCGCCCGAGAGCTCAACTATCCCGCCGGCGCCACCGTACTTAATCCCGGATTCTCGGCGCTGGTCGAATCGGCGCGGCTCGGTCACGCCGAAGTTCGCGAATGGACCTATGTGCGCGAGGATACCTCGATAATCTCCGTATCGATCGCTGTCACCCCTCGCTTCGACGAGGGTGGAGAGACGGTTGGCTATATCTTCGTGGCGACCGATGTGACCCAGGCGCTCGAAGTCGCCAGGCTCAAGGATGAGTTCGTCGGACTGATCTCGCACGAACTGAGGACGCCACTCTCGTCGATCCTCGGGTACCTCGAACTCATGCGCGACGACGATGAGTCTCCACTGTCGGGGGAGCAACTGCATTATCTCGCCGTGGCCGAGCGCAATGCCCACCGGCTATTGCGCCTGGTCGGCGATCTGCTCTTTACCGCCCAGGTGAGTTCGGGTAAGTTTCCGCTTGACGTCAGCCAAGTATCGCTTTGTGAGGTGGTCACGGCGGCTGTTCTTTCCGCGCGGCCCGCGGCGAATGCCGCCGGTGTCGAGCTCGTACTCAACTGTCCACTTGAGCCCATCACCGTTCGCGGCGACACGGTTCGGCTCGGGCAGGGCTGCGACAATCTCATTTCCAACGCCCTCAAGTTCACCCCGCGCGACGGAGTGGTGACGGTGAGCCTGTCCTCGTCCCTCGAAACTGCGATAGTCACCGTGCGTGATACCGGAATCGGTATTCCGGCATCTGAGCTCGACCAGCTTTACGCGCGATTCTTCCGGGCATCCACCGCCACCCGCAATGCGGTTCCCGGCGTCGGTCTCGGCCTCACGATCACCAAGGCGATCGTGACCGCCCACGGCGGCGAACTCGACGTCGAGAGTGAGGAGGGAATCGGCACCGCGTTCATCATGTCGCTACCGCTCGCGAAGACGCCCGTCGCGGCTTAGCCTGCAAGTGCGGCGAGTTGCGCAGATGCCCGCTCGAGCACATCGACTTTCTTGCAAAAAGCGAATCGCACGAGGGATACATAGTCGCTCTTATGCTCGTCGCTGACGAAGGCGCTGATCGGCACGGCGACCACCCCGGCGAGCTGGGGCAGTCGGCGACAGAGGTCGGCGGCATCTACGAACCCGAGAGGCGCAGCATCCGCTACGACGAAGTAGGAGCCCTGCGACTCACTGACGGTGAAACCAGCACGACTGAGGCCGGCGGACAGCAGGTCGCGTTTCTGCTGCAAGACGCCGGCGACATTTCGGTAGAACTCGTCGGGCAGGCCGAGTCCCACGGCGATCGCGGGCTGGAAAGGAGCGGCGTTCACGTAAGTCAGAAACTGCTTGACGGTGAGGATGGCCTGGAGAAGGTCGTGCGGTCCGGTCATCCAGCCCACCTTCCAGCCGGTGGTACTGAAGGTCTTGCCACCGCTGGAAATCGTGACGGTCCGGTCCCAGGCGCCGGGCAAAGTGGCGAGCGGGATGTGCGTGTCACCGAAGGTGAGGTGTTCGTACACCTCGTCGCTAACGATGACGGCGTCGTGACGATGGGCAAGCTCTACGATGAGTTCGAGGGTCTCGCGGTTCATCATCGCGCCAGTGGGATTGTGCGGATTGTTGATCAGGATGATTCGGGTACGGTCCGTCACACTGCGACGTAGCTCGTCGTGGTCGGGCTGGTAACCCGGTGCCCGCAGCGCAACCGTGCGGTGGAGGGCTCCGCTGAGCGCGATCATGGCGGAGTAGGAGTCGTAGAACGGCTCGAAGGTGACGACCTCGTCGCCGGGTTCGACCAGAGCGAGGATGGATGCGGCGAGCGCCTCAGTTGCCCCGGCGGTGACGATCACTTCGCGCTCGGGATCCGGTGCCAGTCCGTAGAACCGCTGTTGGTGCCCAGAAATCGCTTCTCGCAGCACCGGGAAGCCGAGTCCGGGCGGATACTGGTTCATGCCGTCGCTGATGGCTTGGCGGGCGGCCTCGAGCACCTCGGCAGGACCGTCCTCATCGGGAAATCCCTGCCCGAGATTGATTGCCCCGGTGCTCAGCGCGAGGGCGGACATCTCGGCGAAGATCGTGGGTTTGAGCGCGCCATCCGCTCCCAGCAACATTGCGCCGCGTGCCGCACGCTGCCATGGTCCGCTGAGATCCACTGCCGGCCTTCTGTTCGTAGGGTGGTGATCCGATTACACCGTAGCTCCTCCACCCTTGCCGCTCGCAACGATGCGCCCACAGCCTGTGGAAAGTTCTGGCGGGGAACGCCCCCAGTGGCCTAGCGTCAGTAGCTATGTGGATCATCCCTCGCATCTCTTGCGCGGCCCTTGCCGTCGCGCTGCTGCTGAGCGGATGCGTGCCTACCCCTACGCCACCCAGTTCGACCCCGAAGCCCACCGCCACCCCCGTGTTCGCGAGCGAGGCCGAGGCTTTGGCAGCGGCGACGAAGGCGTATGCGGCGTACCAAAGGGTACTGGATCAAGCGTTTTCGACCTACGACACCTCTCGGCTAACTCAAGTCTCGTCAGGGTCTGCATTGTCGAAAGCCAAGGCGTCTGCCATGGAGTACGAGAGAGCAGGCAAGCACCAGACTGG
>JBKJLH010000019.1:0-18919 GCA_046597035.1 Lacisediminihabitans sp. | reverse complement strand
GTCGCCGTCAGTACCCGCGCGGCCATGCCCGCAGTTTTCACCCGGTCACCGCGGCACCGGCAGGGATGAGGATCGTGCCGATGTAGGATTTGGTCCCAGTTAAACATCACAAAGTTGGATGAACAGCGATCCGATTGCGCAAGAAGTCAAGCTCACTTCGAGCCGGCCATCGCGCGGAAGGGCTCGAGCGACTGGTACTCCAGCAAGTTGACGTGACGGTATCCCAAGTACCGCATCGGCGAAGGTACCTTCCCGAGAATGCCAGTCGATGGCGCGAATGGCAGCAGCAATTGCTCAGTTCACGTGGAGGCCCGGCGACGGATCACACCTGCACGGGCCGGTGAAGCTGATGCTCCGCTTGCCTTGCGCGCACGAGCAGCCGCTCGAGCATCAGCTCGATGATGGGTGTCCGATGCTCGGTGGGGAGGCTGGCCACGACCGCAGTGAACACCGTCGGCGCAGTTGCCGCGAGCAGACGCGCCCAGTCGAGGAATCCTTCCGGGTCGAGGCCGGCATCGCGCGCGACCGCCTTCCACTCGAACGGCCCCATGCTCCCCGCCTCGTAGGAGTCGGCGATCTTCATCGATAGTTTCGTCGTGTCGAAAGCGGTCAGCAGGTCGCGTGGTCGGTCACCGCGGGGCATCACGTAAGGGAGCAGCGAGGAGACGTCGTACATGTCGGTGAGCGTGGAGATCTGCGGGGTGAGATCCAGAGAATAGTTCTTCGCGTGCGCGTCAGTGTTCAGCACCAGCCACGAAAAGACCAGCGACTTCGCGAACCGTTCCTTGGCGGCCGCGGCGGTTGCGCGTGGAAGACGGTCGAGCAGGGCGAGGAGACGCCGGTAGTCCGGGCCGCCGTCTTTCTCGTACTTTCGGAGCCTCGGCACACCGAGCGCTTGGGCCACGTCCTCTTGGTGAATCCGCCGGATGGGGCCGCGGATGCGTGGCTCACGGTCGAACCGTTTCACCACGAGCGAGTGCTCGTCCGCGAATGACGTGATTGCCGTTTCCGCAGCAGGGAAGCCGAGCAGAGAGATAGCCGCCATCGTCACGTGCTCCACGATCTCGCCATCAACCATCCCAGTGACCTTCGGCTTGAAAATGTGGGTGGAGGGATGGACACCGGTCGAGTCGTACCAGCGCCCGTCGCGCAGGGCGAGTGCAAACTTGCCCTGCGCGCCTCCGAGCGAGAAGTACCCGTTGCCGGCTTCCTGGGCTGTGGGGACAGGGAGGTTGTCGCGGATCGCGCGGATGCGGACGGCGATCTCCTCGTCGGACACCGCGGCGAACGATCCGTCACTGCGAGGTGCGGTTCCGGCGGGGTAGAACTCGAGCGCGCCAGCGACGTCGGCGCCGTGCGTGGCGAGCAAGTGGAACGGGTCGGCATCGGAGAGCCCGCCCTGCCTAGCCCACTCTTCGCGGACGGCAGTGCTGTCGGGGAGCAGGTTGTCGAGGAAGTCAAAGACGGTGCGGCCGGTGTGCGTCCGCTCCGTTTTCGGAATTGAGTGGGAGATGCCGGGACCTTCTGACTCCACCCACGCTTCGTCGTACACGAGGCGGTACCGCTCCCGGCCGAGGTACTCGAGGATCGCGGCGTGCTCGCCGAGCAGGTGCACGTCAAGACGGTCGCTCACCGGGGCTCTTCAAACTCCGGGCTGGACAGGGCAAGCGGGTCTTTCAACGGCAGTTTGATCCGGTCGAGTCGGAGGTTCTGCATCGCCTGACGGTAGGCAGGGTCGAGGGCGAGCTTGTCGAGAGCTGCACGCGCGGTCGACGAGAGGTCAGCGCCGCGCCTCGCACTCGGGACGCTGTCGGCGATGTTGCTGCCCAGGTTCTCGTTGATCTGCGCGACCGTCCTCATGATCGAGTCCACAGCGGAGGAGGCGAGGTTGGGCATAACGGTCTGCTGCGGTGCGCGGACGTCGACCTTTAGGTCAAGCTCGCGAATAACGAGCAGCACCTTTGACAGGCTCACGTCCGCTTTCGCGGACTCGAAACGGGAGAGCCATTGGCGGGTGACGCCGGCGCGCTCGGCGAGATCGTGCTGCGATAGGTTCAAGTCCAAACGGCGCTGTCGCGCCACACGACCCAAGTCCTCGGGCCACGGTGTCTGCATCGGAGCTTCTCATCTCTGGAACGAATGCGTTCCACTAGTCGGATGGAATGAACGAGTTACATCCTAGCAATGGAACGTCTGCATTACATCCTAGCTAGGAAACGTTTGTGTTACATCCTCTACCGCGTGCCTTAGTGTGCTGAATTCCTTCCTCGTGATGTTTCATCAGCTCGTCCTGTACCGGTTGGTCGGCGACTGAAATCGTCACAAGTTACTGTGGAATCCTCTGATAGCGCTCCGACTTGCGAGGCGGTGAAAGGTGATGCACAAATGGCGGCAAATGGAATGTATGTAGTGATCCAGGTCGTGCTCAAGGAGAAGCTGCTGGGCACCGGCTCCGGCAATCTCACGGAGCTGGAGAACGCGATCAATGCGCAGGCCGCGCTCGGCTATCGACTGCACACAATCACAACAGCGGCGTCGGCCAGTAAGGGCCTCGGAGGAGGCGATCGTATCCAAGCGACGCTGGTCTTCGAACGCATTATGTAGGGCTCGTCGTTCAAGCACGAGCCATTAGCGAAGCTAAGTCCTGAACACTACTTGCATATTGGCGCGACTCTGGCCGTAGCAAACCATCTGTACAGCTCCTGTGCTGAGCTAAAACGGTTATGTGGTGGAGTTCCGCTTTCAAGCAACATCTGATCAGAAATGTGCGTCAGCGAGGTGGATTGTGTCCGGTATGGACGTTGAACGAATAACCATCAGTGTCCTTTACGGGGGCCACAATGCACCCCGGCAGGAGGCGGGGCCGTTAGTCAATTCACCGCCGGTGATTGAAGGTCAAAAGGTGGCACCGATCCAAAACAGGATATTCTTTCAGCTATTGCGTTTTCAGTTCCCGACTGGTTAAATTAGCGAGCTACAGTCGTTTTTCACGGCCGAAGAAGCTGGTCCGTCGCCTACCCGCATCCCGGATCAGCCCGCACATCACCGCCATCACTGATGGTCGCTGTTCGCATCGAGTCGCATCCCAACCCGTTCGGCCCGATGCAAACCCCAACGGTCGTCTTCCCCTTGGAAGCCGGCCGCTAACGATACAGGGCGATTACTCAATTCCCGCCTCTGTTGAAACACCGACGGTCACACCGGTGATCGTCGTGCCTTGGCGAGCCCTCACCGGCTCCCGGGCAACCCGAAATGAGCGACGGCGCCTGAACCGGAGGCGTCGAGCGTTCTGACACAACCCGAAGGAAACCATGCACAAGAGCTTCAAAATCAAAGCCCTCTCCATCGCCGCTTCCGTCGCCCTGCTCGGCGGGACCGCGTTCCTCGCCTCCGGCGCAACCGGCGCCTACTTCAGCGACACGCACGACGGAAACATCTCCGGCACCGTCGGTAACATCCACGTCTCCCCATTCGGCGGTGGCGGTGCGAACGGCACCGACCTCGCGTTTACGAACATGCTTCCCGGGGTGGCGCAGACGGTGAAGCTGAAGTACCAGAACACCGGATCCGCCCGGCAGGACGTGTACATCGTGTTCAACAACGCGACCGCGCTAGGCGCCCTGAACGACCTCGGACACTACGGCGAAGCGCACCTGTCCGCGAACGGCACCGCGCTTTTCGACTCCGCGAACCTCAAGGACAGCCCGAGCTGCGGGGCCTTCGCCCCGGCCGGCTGCTGGCCGTTGAAGTCGCAGTACCTCATCGCCAGCAACGTCGCCCCCGGAGGGATCGGTGACATCTCCTTCAGCTTCAACTACACCGGCAAGCTGAAGGCCCAGGCTCCCGCCGGTGCAGCCGCACCGGTGTGGAACACCTACCCGGCGGCGGACGGTCAGGCCGTCGTCAACCCCGCCGACGGTACGGGTTCGGGTCTCCCGTACCAGATCGTCGCAACCCAGCACGGCATCACCCCGGGTAACTAGCCCAACAAGCGGATGTCGCACCAGGTCGGCTACTGACTGCGGCATCCGCTTCCCCATTGCCCAAATTGGCGCGACCGCGGAGAGGAACTCCCAGCTATGAGACGTCGTCAGCTCATCGCGCTGATCGTCGGCGCTGTCGTCCTCGCAGCATTCGCCATCATCGTGTCCGGGATTCTGCCCTACCGGGTGTACGTAGTCCACACCGGATCGATGGTGCCCACGATCTCCTCCCGCAGCGCCGTTCTCGTTCAACAGCATGTCTACCGTGTCGGTCAGCCCATCTCCTTCTACGAGCAAGGAGGCGTCATCACACACCGTCTTGTTCGGTTGAACGCCGACGGGACGGCTGTCACCAAAGGTGACGCGAACCAGACCGCGGATCCGTGGACGATCAAGACCAGTGCGATCATCGGCGGGGTGATCGCCTCCCCGCCCGAAGCCGGGTACTGGCTGATGTACCTTAAGAGCCCGTTCGGGTTGGCGTCCATTCTCCTCAGTGCCATTGTCTGCTGGCAGCTGTTCTCACTTAGCGAGCACACCGGTGACCCGGTCCACGCCAAGCGTGGCAAGATCGCCGACGAGCCGGCCGACACCGACCCGGAACCGGCGACCTCGGATGACGGGCTCCAGCGGATCCGCCGGCCGGCCGCCACTAACCATGATTCTGGATTGGCTTCCACCCGCGCCATATTCGACTCATCCTCAGGATCGCAGTAGTCTCCACAGGGCAGCACCGCCGGTTGTCGCTGTTCAATTTGACCACCGCCGCGCAATGCCTCAGTCAAACCCACTGTTCCGAGCGGTGAAACGAAAGCGCACAATATAAGTGAACGTCACCGCAGTGAGTGAGGCTGAGTGCGGCACACGGACTGCGTTTTCGTGCGATTCCGCGCCAGTAGCTTGATGTGCTCGGCTCCCGCATATCGATATGCAAGCGACGTGGTGGAGTTCCGCTTCAACAACTAGCGCCGCTGGTGCGATCCTATTTCGGCGGATCGATTCGCGAAGGCCCTGACGCGGATCCGGGCGTGTGCGGCTGTTTTGGGCTGGCATGCCAGCCCAAAACAGCCGCACACGCCCGGAATCAGGCCGCGCCAGAGCCCGGGGTAACATGTCCGCGAACCGTAATGATGTTCTTCCTTGACCTCGCATCTTGATAGGAGATACTAGGCAGGATCGGTCCCGCGATTGCGGTGTCCTGAAGAGTCCGCAACGATGCTAGGAGACCCGATGACCATGACCCAGACCACCCTCGAGGAAGCAGTCGCGAAGGTGACGGCCGTCGCTGCCGCTCACGCTGAAGAGGTCGACACCGACGGCACCTACCCCGTCGATTCAGTTGCGGCACTCCGCGAGAGCGGGCTGCTCGGGTTGGTGATCAGTGAGGAAGCCGGGGGCATGGGTGCCGGTCCCGTCGAGTTCATCGAGGTGATGGGGTCAATCGCCGCAGCCTGCGGTTCGACCGCGATGATCTACCTGATGCATGTCGCCGCCGCAGTGACGGTGGCATCCGCCCCGCCAATCGGACTACCGGATCTCCTATCGCGGATGGCCTCTGGAGAAGTGCTCGGCACTCTCGCCTTCAGCGAGAAAGGGTCGCGCTCGCACTTCTGGGCCCCCGTATCGGAATCCGTCGCCGACGGGGACAACCTGCACTTCACCGCATACAAAAGCTGGGTGACCTCGGCCGGCCACGCCGATGTCATCGTCATGTCGTCGCGGAGTGCGGTCGACCCCGAGACCGTAGACCTGTATGCGATTCCGTCCGCCACGCCGGGGCTCGAGATCGCCGGCCCCTGGAGGGGACTCGGTCTGCGCGGCAACGAATCGAGCCCGATGACGGTGTCGGTGACGATTCCGTCCAGCTATCGCATCGGCGAGCCGGGCAGCGGCTTCGGCACGATGATGGCCACCGTGCTTCCGTGGTTCAACCTGGGTAACTCGGCCGTGTCGCTCGGGCTTTCTCGGACGGCGGTCGATGCGGCGACGAGCCACGTGACCGGTTCACGGTTGGAGCATCTCGACCAGGCGCTGTCGGCCCTGCCGACCATTCGGGCCCAGATTGCAAAAATGAGCATCGCTCTCGCGAGCCAGCTCGCGTACCTCGGTCAGGCCGCCGCGAAAGTGGCCAGCCCAGCCGAAGACACTCCTCTTTTCGTGCTCGGAGTGAAAGCATCGACGAACGACGCCGCGCTCACGATCACCGAATCGGCCATGCGGGTCTGCGGAGGGGCGGCCTTCTCGAAACATCTGCCCCTCGAGCGAGCGTTCCGGGATGCCCGCGCCGGATCGGTCATGGCTCCGACCGCCGACGTGCTCTACGACTTCTACGGCAAGGCCCTCACCGGCCTTCCGCTGTTCTGAGCGCTGGATGTCACACCTCATCGGTGCTCCTCTGCTCGTCGGGGCGGTCGCCTATACGCCGAACGTCGTTCCTATTTGGGAAGGTATCCGCGATTATTTCGACGAACCCGATACGGCCATGGATTTCGTGCTGTTCTCCAACTACGGTCGCCTGGTCGACGCCCTGCAGGCCGGAATGATCGACATCGCCTGGAACACCAACCTCGCTTACGCGCGTGCCGTGCTGCAGACCGACGGGCACGTGCGAGCGCTCGCCATGCGCGACACGGATGCCAAATTCTCGACCGTGTTCGTGGCGGCCGCGGGGAGCGGCTGGTCCGGTCCCGGCGATATCGCTACCCGGCGCCTGGCACTCGGCTCGGCGGATTCCGCGCATGCGGCGATCCTGCCTCTGCACTATCTGCGCGCCGCCGGTGTGGATGTCGACAGCATGCAACTGCAACGCTTCAACAGTGACATCGGCAAGCACGGCGACACCGGGCGCAGCGAGTTGGATGCGATCGACGCGGTACTGGCCGGTGATGCGGATGTCGCTGCCATCGGCATCACCGTTTGGGAGAACATCGGTCGGGGCGAGCTGATGCCCGGGATGTTGGAGCAGGTCTGGCAGACCGAGATCTACTCACATTGCATGTTCACCGCCCTCGACACGCTCCCCGAATCGGTGAGCGCTCCGTGGGTGGCAAAGCTGCTCGCCATGGACTGGGCGGTGCCCGCGCATCGCCGCATCCTCGAACTCGAGGGACTCACCCAGTGGGTCGAGCCACACCTCGACGGCTATGCGGGCCTGTTCGAGGCGATCGCCGAACAGGGCGTGGACGCTCGATGGTAGTCATGACGCTGATGCGCACTGTTGAACAGTTGGCCGAGGGTGACACGGCCGAGTTCCCGGTGGCTTCGGCGAGCGAATTGGAACTCGTCCGCCTCTGGTGCCTGAAGACCGGCAACACCCTCATCAGCACCCTGATGGTCGAACAGGATTCCGGCCATGTCACCGTCGGCCGTGGGAGACCGCGGGATCCGGCCACCATGATCCCTGCCGACCGGATGCCGGGAGCCCGACTCTGGCTATACACGAATTTCCACTGCAACTTGGCCTGCGATTACTGCTGCGTAGCCTCGTCGCCGAAGACCGATCCGCGACTGCTCGGAAGCGACACCATCCAGGCGCTCGTCGACGAAGCCGCCGAATGGGGTGTGCGCGAGCTCTACCTCACCGGCGGGGAACCGTTCCTGTTGCCTGACATCGATGCGATCGTGCGGTCTTGCGTCGATAGGTTGCCGACCACTCTGTTGACCAACGGGATGCTGTTTCGCGGTGTGGGGCTGCGCAAACTGCAGGCGATGCCGCGCGAGGGCTTTGCGCTGCAGATCAGCGTGGACTCGCCGACTGCCGAAATACACGACTCACACCGCGGTGCCGGCAGCTGGAAACGGGCACTCGCCGGAATCCGGGTTGCCCTCGACGAGGGGTTCACCGTGCGAGTCGCCGCGACCATCTCAGCGCACGACGACCCGGCGCTCGATGAGCTGCACGCCCTGTTCGACGGTCTCGGGATCCCGAGGGCCGACCAGGTCATCCGCCCGATCGCGCACCAGGGGGTCTCCGACGAGGGGATCAAGTTCTCGAGGGAGTCTCTCATCCCCGAAGTGACGGTCACGGCGGAAGGCATCTACTGGCATCCGGTCGCAGCCCTGGACGAGGACGCCCTCGTCAGCCGGCAGATCCTGCCTCTCGCTCCCTCGCTCGACAAGGTCAACGACCTTTTCGCCCAGCAGTGGTCGTCGATGACGGCCGCCGCGGCAATGTTCGCTTGCGCCTGAAAGGAACCAAAAACACCATGACAACGACCAGAACACAATTGACCGCCAGAGACCTGGATGTCAACGCGATCGCGACCGGGCGGCCCACTCGCGCCGTACTTGCGGCCGTGCGGATCGCGGTGGGACTGATGTGGCTGCAGAACGTGAACTGGAAACGTCCGCCCGACTTCGGGCAGGCCGCGCACAACGGGCTGTACCAGTACACCGGTGACGCGGTGAAGCATCCGGTGCTCGGGGCCTTCAGCTGGCTGGTTCAAAATGTCATCTTTCCCAATTTCGCGCTCTTCGGCTGGGGGGTGCTCATCGCCGAATTCTGTCTCGGGGCATTCCTGCTCGTGGGGTTCCTGACGCGCTTCTGGGCGGCCATCGGCATCCTGCAGACGATCGCGATCACGCTCTCGGTGCTGAATACTCCGGGGGAGTGGCAGTGGAGCTACTACCTGATGTTCGCGGCGCAGTTCGTGATCCTGGCAACCGCGGCCGGGCGCGTCGCCGGCGTCGATTCACTGCTGAGACCCCGGTGGTCACTCGCCACGGGCCGGCCGTCCCGGATCGCAATGGTGCTCTCATGAGCGACACCACCGGCACCGGTCTTACCTCCTCGCCGATGGCGTGGCGTTCTCGCGGCCTGATACTCGCCGGCTTCACCGCGCTGAGCTCGCTGTTTGCGCTGCTGAACTTCACGCCGTTGCAGTTCGTGTCGGTCAACCTCGTTCAAGGAGTGCTCCTTGTCGGATTAGCAGCCGTGGCCGCGGTGGGCTGTGCGCTGCGGATGCCGATGTTGCTTGTCACCGCGGGTGCGATCCTGATCGTCGCCGGTCTGGTACGGCTCGTCACCTACGCACACACGATCGGTATCATCGCCGGTTCGGTGAACGCGGCCGCGCTGATGGTCGGCCTCGGCACCGCGTTCGTCGCAATCTGGCTCACCTCGCGGCCGCTGCCCGCAGCACCATGAGGTGAGCGGGCCCGCGCCGCCGACATCAGCCGTCGAGGGTATCCGGGTACCGCGATCCATCCGAGAAGTTCCCGAAGAGCGGACGATCTCCTTCGGTAACCGAATCGACGAGGAGATCCCCGCCGACGAACGCGCCACGCCAGGAGGCCCCGCGGCCACCGAACACCTCTTCTCGGTCGCCGCGGGAGCGGGGGCGGTTGATTCCGAATTTGAAGGAATGCACCTCTTCCCGCACCCGCGCGGCAAATGCGCGGTCGTCCGTTGCAACGGAGGAGACCAAGCTGCCATTCGAGACATTCATTGCGGAAATAAATTCCGCCTCGGTATCGACCAACACGATGGAGTCGATCGGTCCGAACGGCTCCGAGTGGTGCAGCGACCACGCCCGGGGCGGCTCGAGCACGCAGGCCGGTGCGACATAGGCGGCGATGTCCTGTGCGGGTAGGAATCTTCCCTGGGACAGATCCCCGTGATACAGCGGGATACCACCCATCGTGATCGCCTCGTCGTATTGGGCGCGCAAGTCAGCGGCCTTGGCTTTCTGGATCACGGGACCGAACTCGAGGTCCGGCAAATCGTCCGCAGCATCCGCAACGGCGAGCGGATGCCCGAACCGGAGGGTTCCGATCACCGACAGGTACATCTCCAGGAACGCCGGGAACAGTCGACGCTGCACCACATAGCGGGGGTAGGCCGTACAGCGCTGTTTGGCGTATTCGAAACCTTTGCGGAGCATCGGTGCGAGCTCATCCCAATTCGAATAGTCCCAAATGCCCCAGGCATTCAACCCCTCCTGCTCCAGGATGTGTCGCTTGTCGAAGTTGGCGAGAGTCTCCGCCGCCGCGCGCCCGTTCGATCTGCCACCCACAAAGGCGAGTGCACCCAGCTCGGGCGAGGAGACGAGCGCATCCGCCAACTCGGCCCCGACGCCCGACAGCAGCGTGACGGGGAGTCCGGCGCGGGCCATCATCGCGTGGGCCAGGGTGAGCGCGTGAAAGCCGCCCTGAGAGGGAGTCTTGGCGATGACGGCGTTGCCCGCCAGCAGTTGAACGAGCTCGGCGTGCACCAGGACGCTCAGCGGGTAGTTCCACGACGCGATGTTCGAGACCGGACCGGGTAGGGGGCGCCGACCCTCGAGCTGTCGCCCGATCTGACCGAGGTACCACTCCACACCCTCGATGCAGCGGTCGATATCTGCACACGCGATCTTCCACGGCTTACCAATCTCCCACACCAACAGCATCGCGATCGCATCGCGGCTGTCCCGGAGCCCGTCGAGGGCGGCGCTTACCCGCACAATCCTCTCGTCGAGCGGAACGCTGGCCCATTCGCGGTGCTGACGCAGCGCATCAGCGACCGCGGCAACGGCGGTATCGTGGTCCACCCGCGGTGGACCGAGGATCGGTGACTGATCGACCGGACTGACATGCCCTCCGGTGGTTCCCACCGCACGCCAGCTCCCCCCGATGAGGTTGCGGATTTGATGTTCGTCGAAGGCTTCGGGCGCGAGTCGGCGCGCCGTGGCGGCAACACTTTTCCAGTCGGTACCGGGCTTGAGGATTAGCGTCATTGATGTTCCGATCCAGGGGCGGTGATTTCTGGCCCGAATACGGGTCGCATAATCGTAAGCGGCTCTCGCCCGCGCCCCGGTTGCACGCCGGGGGATTGACAGCAAAGGCGAATACTCGAGTTCACCGGTTTCGAGTTGATCCCCTCCCAGGGTGAGCCCGACATACTGGGCTCATGACGTATTCGATAGTCGCAAGAGATTCGACAACGGGTGAGCTCGGCGTTGCGGTCCAGTCGCACTGGTTCTCGGTCGGCTCAGTCGTCGTGGGGGGCCTCGCCGGGGTCGGAGCCATCGCGACGCAGGCGAGTCCCAATCTGAGTTTCAAACATCGCGGCCTGGAGATGCTGCGCGATGGCACGCCCGCCGCCGACGTATCCCGTGCCTTGCGCGAGGGTGACCCGGCCATCGAGCATCGTCAGTTCGCGATAGTGGACGTCAATGGAGGCGCAGTCGCTTTCACGGGGAGCGCCTGCATGGGGGAGGCTGGCCAGTACAGCGGAGACGGCTTCACCTGCCAGGCGAATATGATGCGCAACGACACCGTCTGGGCCACGATGGCGCGCGCATTCGAGCAGTCGAGCGGCTCCCTGACGACACGACTTCTTGCGACGCTTGATGCGGCCCAGGGTGCTGGCGGTGACCTCCGCGGTCAGCAGTCCGCTGCCATCCTCGTCGTTCCGGCCAACGGGACGCCTGCGGACACCGTCATCGACCTTCGGGTGGAGGATCACCCGGCCCCCCTGGTCGAACTGCGGCGCTTGGTTACCCTCGGCGGCGCCTACCGTTTGGCCGATGACGGCGATGACCTGGTCGCCCGCGGGGACTTCGCCGCCGCCGCTCGTAGCTACGTCGCCGCAAACGAGATCGCACCCGACAACGACGAACTGCGATTTTGGGCCGGGCTGGGGCTGATCAGCGCGGGGGCGAAGCAGCGCGGCCTCGAATTGCTGCAGGCGTCGATCGCCAGCGACACGAGCTGGTACGAACTCTTGACGCGGCTCGATCCGGTGGATGTCCCCTCCAGCGGCGAGGCGCTCCGCCTATTGGGGGAGATGGATTCGGCGCAGTGAATCTCGTTTCGCGCTGATAACGGAGGGTCGACTCGCCCAAGAAGCCGGGTGCTGGTGGGCACAACGTCTGCAGCCCGGGTCGACAGACAACGGCTAGAGTTCGATGCGGCCCGGCGCACGGACCGGGCCGGTGAGGGGACAGCATGAGCCTGGTCCGACTGAACGACGTAGAACTCCGCTTCGAGAACACGCCGATCCTGCGGGAGGCGTTCTTCCGGCTCGACGGCACAGACCGGGTTGGGATGATCGGACGAAACGGGTCGGGCAAGACGAGCATCCTCCGACTCATTCTCCAGCAGGTGACTCCGGACGCGGGAACCGTCACCATCGATCCCGGCACCCGCATCGGCTACTTCTCGCAGTTCTCCGAACTGGACGGCACCGCGACCATCAGCGAGGTGCTCGAAGGTCTTTTTGGTGAGATCGCCGACATCGAGGCCGAGCTCGCATCGATCGACGCGCAGATCGCGGCGGATCCGACGGTCGACCTCGACCCGCTCATCCACCGCCAGTCTGAGCTGTTCGGTGAGATGGATCGGCTGGATGGCTGGGACTACCACCGCCGCATCGACACCGCGCTCACCACGCTCGGCTTCACCGAGGCCCACCGGGTCTGTGCGATCGACGAGCTCTCGGGCGGATGGCGCAACCGAGCCGCCCTCGCAAAGATTCTGCTCGAAGACCCGGATGTGCTGCTTCTTGACGAGCCGACGAACTTCCTCGACGTCGCCGGCGTGGAATGGCTCGAGGCGTGGTTTCGCGGATTCCACGGCGCCGCGGTCATCGTCTCGCACGATCGCAAGTTCCTCGACACCGTGGCCACTCGCATCATCGAGATCGAGAACTACCACCTGCATGAGTATCCGGGCAATTTCGGTGAGTACATCATCCAGAAGCAGTTCCGTTTGAAGACGCTCGACGCGCAGTTCCAGCACGAGTCGGAGTTGCTGGCCTTCGAAGCGGAAGGGATCGCCGACCGCAGGGACGCCGCAAAAGCGGCAAGCCGGGGGCTCGATAAACAGCTCTCGCAAATCAAGAAGTCTCGTGCGCCGCGCCCGGTCGACCAGATCATCACCGAGATCTACGGCGGCTTGCACGTCAAGGACGTGCTGTGTCGGGTGGAGGGCCTCGGTAAGTCGTGGGGGGACAGGACGCTGTTCGAGGCGCTGTCATTCGAGATCCGGCGGGGCAATCGCATCGTGGTGAGCGGCGCGAACGGCAGTGGCAAGACGACTCTGCTCCGGGTGCTGACGGGCGAAGAGAAGGCGGATGCTGGGGAGGTGACCTGGGCCGCCGGAACGAAGGTCGTCTCTTACAACACGGTGCTTGCCGAACTAGACGATGCAGACACGGTGACGCATGCGGTCAATGCCTACCCCGACAGCCTCGCCCTCACGGCGACCCGCAAGTCGGTCGGCCGATTCCTCGGAATGTTTCAGTTCTCGCAAGCCGACCTCAAGAACCGGATCGGCAACCTCTCGGGGGGCCAGCGTGCTCGGGTCGCTATGGCGCAGTGTCTGCTCTCCGGGGCATCCGTCCTGCTGCTCGACGAGCCGACCAACCACCTCGATCTTGCGAGTACCCAGGTGATGGAGCGGGCACTGCTGCACTTTCCGGGTGCGATCGTGGTGGTGAGCCACGATCGATTCTTCGGCGAGAAGATCGCGAACCGCCGCATCGAGTTCGGAGCGGCTGATGCCCAACCGGGCGAGCTGCACGTGCGCGCGGCCTGAGTCAGAGCAATCAGGCCCGGGGCGTTTGCGCGATCCGCCGAGCGTCCGGGTCGGAATCCGGATCCCACGGCTCGGGCATCCCGATCGGGTTGGGGTAGGGAAAAAGTGCGCCGGCGGCGGTCGCCAGCGGTCGCAGCAGCAGGGCGATTTCGCGGAGACCCGCGTCATCGAGGTGGGCCCACGGCCCGACCGCGAGCTCGTTCGTGAGGTGCTCCGCGGTAGCGACAGCCGCTGAGCCTGCCGCCGTGATCCGACTGTCACTCCCGATGAGTCCGCGGGCGATCAGATCCTGACGACCCGCCTGCCACTCGTCATCCGACCAGCCTCGCGAACGCTGCATCGCTGTAGCGTCGAGGTCGAGACTGCTGCGGAGCACGACGGTAGTCAGTCCGGCAATCTCGCCGGCGACGAGCGCGATCACGTGTCCGTCGCCCCGATGTTCGCGGAGTGTCGCCGCAGCCTGCCAGAGTCGACGGTAGGCATCGGGCTCGATCGGCAGTGCGCGGTTGGCGGCGGTGAGGGGGCGTCCCATCGCGTCGGCGCGGGCGGCGACGTCGGTGAGTGCATCCGCCGCCAACCCGACGCTGACGGCATCGGGAATCAGCTGGCGCAGACTCGCGGCCGCGCCGAGCGAGCGGGCCTCGAGGGCGGCATCCGGTGTCGCCGTCGACCACACCGCGGGTAATGCGCGCTCAACGAGGGACGGCGCGAACCCACTGAAGATCGCGGTCACCGGCGCGGCACCGATCGCGCCGAGGGGTGCGGCGCGGCCGGCGAAGTAGCCATCCCAGTACCGGGGGAGTCCAATGGCGGCGAACGCATCGCGCATTTCTGGTGCGAAGTAGGCGACAGCGTGGATCGGTTCGAAGAGGGTCCAGAGTGCGCGGGTCAGGTGTTGGCGGTCGGTCATGCTCCCACGCTAGTCCGCGCACCGAGCGGCTCCGGCTCGTGTCGGTCCGGCGAGCTATGCCGGCGCACGAGGTTGGCGCATAGCCGTCCAGGCCCCCGTGCTCCAGAGCGCCCAGACGACGAGCAACGGCTGGAATAGGAGGCGGATGCCGCGGGCCAGGTCGGTGTTGAGACCGAAGGAGTCGGTGTGGGTGACGAGCTGGGAGATGTTGCCGGGGAACACGAGCAGGAAGAAGACCGCCACGACCGCTCCGACGATCACCTGCCGACGAGCCAGCAGCAGGAGGGAGAGCCCGAGGGCGATCTCCACGATGCCGGAAGCCACCACGATGAAGTCCGCATCCAGAGGCATCCACTCGGGAACCTGGGCGCGGAATGCCACCCGGCTGAAGGTCAGGTGGCTGAAACCAGCAGACAGCAGGAAGACTCCGAGCAGCAGTCGCCCGATGGTGCGCGGCACAGAGCCCGTGTGGCCCGCAGCGTCTTTCATGTTTCCAGCCTAACCAGCCTAACCAGCCTCGTCAGCGTCGGTCAGTCAGCTTGTGACTCGCACGTGGGTTCGGGCGTGTTCGATCGCCGCGTCGAGGTCGTCGAAGAGATGTTTCTGATGACGGAGGGAGCCGATCACGCCCACCCGCGTCGCCAGTTGGAGGTGCCGGTCCTGGATTCCCTTGACGAGCACGGTGATTCCGCGCCTCTCGAGACCGTGGATCATCTCGGTCACCACCCGCGCCCCCGTGGCATCCATGACCTGCAGCTGCGAGAGGCGCAGGATCACGACGTCGACACCAGTGATCTGGGTCACCTTCTCGAGCATCCGTTCCGCTGCACCGAAGAAGAGTGCGCCGTCCAACCGGAACAGGGCGATGTGCTCGTCACCGGCCTGCGCCGCGCCGGGCAACTCCTCGCGGTGCACGCCGCCGGACTTCGCGAGGGTGCGCAGCGCAAAGAAGGCGGCGACGGCGATGCCGATTCCCACCGCGACGATCAGATCGAACGAGACGGTGATGATCGCAGTCACGACGAAGACGATGGCATCGGAGCGTGTCGAACCGACCACGCTTTGCACTGTCGCTAGGGAGACCATCCGGGTTGAGGTCACCATGAGTACACCGGCAAGTGCGGCGAGAGGAATCTGCGACACGACTCCGGACGCGACGGCGACGATGCCGAGCAGCACGAGCGCGTGCACGATCGCGGCGAGACGGGTGCGACCACCTGATCGCACATTCACCGCGGTACGGGCGATGGCTCCGGTGGCGGGCATACCTCCGAAGAACCCCGAGGCGATGGAGGCGAGGCCCTGCCCCACCAGCTCCCGGTCTGGGTCGTACGGGCCGGTATCCGCCAGGGTCGAGGCCACTCGAGCCGACAACAGCGACTCGATGGCGGCGAGGGCGGCAACGGTGAGGATCGGGCCGACGAGTGTGCCACTGGTCGTCGGGTCGAAAGCGGGAAGGGTCGGCGCCGGAAGCGAACTCGGCAGCGCGCCGATTCGGGCAAGAGGGAGGTTGGCGAGTGCAGCGATCACTGAGACCACCACGATCCCGACCAGTGATCCGGGCAGTTTCGGATGGATGCGCGGCGCTAGAACCATGATCGCCGCCACGAGGGCGACCGCTCCGAGGGTCCAGCCGATCGCTTTCGGATCGATGGAGCCGAACGATTGGATTGCGGAGACAAAGGCGTTGCTGCTCTTTCCGCCGGTACCACCGATCGCCGCAGGCACCTGTTGAAGGAAGATGAGCACGGCGATTCCGAGGGTGAATCCCTCGATGACCGGCCAGGGGATGTAGGAGACCACCCGACCGATACGCAGGATTCCACCGACCACCACCACGATGCCGGCTGCGAGGCTGACGAGGGCGACGACCCCGACACCGTGGGCGGCCACCACCGGACCGAGCACGACGACCATTGCGCCGGTGGGTCCGGAGACCTGGATGTTCGACCCGCCGAACACGGCCGCGACAATCCCGGCGATGATGGCCGTCACGACCCCGCTCTCGGCTCCGGCTCCGGAGCTCACCCCGAACGCGAGCGCGAGCGGCAGCGCCACGATCCCGACGGTAATACCCGCGAGAATATCGCCGCGCCAGGTGCGTTTCACCGATCGGTAGTCGCGCCAACTGGGGAGAAGTACGCGAATCGAGCTTCCGACGGTCATCCGGGTGCCTCCTCGAGGACCGAAGTATCGAGATTCGGCATCATTTTCGACGCTACACCGCCGTACTCACGTCATCCGGGCCAAAGGTCCCGGCGCAGGTGCCGCCCCCGAACACCCCATCCGGGTGTGTTCGGACAATCCGGGCCGTCATGCCGGCCAGCAAACGCCGCACTCGCCCGTAAACGCCGCACTCGCCCGCAGTGGAGGAGGCTACGCCGTTGCCGACCGAAACCGGTCCAGCCGGTTGACCAGTGGCGCGGAGATCCGCAGGGCGAGCACGGCGCAGCCGAAGAGGGTGAGGGCGACGAGGATCTCCGGGGGAACCGCATCAGAAAGTAGAGCGAACGGTGCCACACCGAACGCAGCAAGCGGCCAGAGAGCGCTACCGAGGATCAGCAGTGCAACGAAGAGTCTCGATGGGCGGCTGAATCCGCCAACGATCCAGCCGACGGCAATGACCAGCGGTGGCACAACTCGCGGGGTGGTGAAGGCGAGTGGGCCGGAGTAGCTCCACGCAAATACGATGACAGTCAGCGCGATGACTGCGGCGACCGATCCAACGGCGATCACCATCCAGGCTCGATAGCGGAATGATGCGTTGGTGGCGGGCGCGGTCGGGCTTTGCTGGCGGGACCCAGGCCGCCAGTCGTCGTGCATGCGAGGCTCGGGTCGTGAAGTGCGCGAGTGCCCTCCCGCCCCGGCGTACCCGTGGCTGCGGTCGTACTGCGCTCGTCGAGCTGGATCGAGCAGGTCCCCCCTGGCTTCGTTGAGACGCAGCGTCATGGCCTCACCGGCGGCTCCTGAGACGTCGGGATGGTAGAGCCGGATGAGTCGGCGGTAGGCGTTACGAATCTCATCGGCCGTGGCTTCGGGGGTCACACACAGCAATTCGTAATGGGTCGGGGTGTCCATTGGTGTCGATTCTAAGGGATCGAAGACCCCCCGAACGTGGGGCAGCCTCAGTTGTACCTCGAATACGGCTAAAGGGGTACAAATCGGTGCGTGCGGCGGATTCACAGGCTGCGCTCTCTAGTCCAGCACGAACCTTCGTGGTTGCCTGTAGAGGTGACCGACTTTCCGATGTTCCCCTTGGGCTCCGTGCTCTTTCCGCACATGCCGTTGCCGTTGCGTGTCTTCGAAGAGCGCTATCTCGTGATGCTGTCGCGGATTCTGTCCGACGAGCCGTCGGAGTTCGGGGTCGTACTCATCGAACGCGGCCAGGAGGTCGGCGGGGGGGAGCAGAGGTTCACTGTCGGCACCGTCGCCCAGATCCAGCAGCTGGATGCGACGGAAGACTTTGTCGTGCTGGTCGCCCAGGGGGAGCGGCGCATCGAGATCCTCGAATGGCTCGAGGAGGATCCCCACCCGGTCGCGCGGGTGCGCGAGATTCCCGACCTCGTGTGGAACGACGAGCTCCTGCCGTTACGGCAACGGGCGGAGGAGGCCGTGCGCCGCACGCTACGGCTGGCGAGCGAGTCCGGCGACCAACTGTGGTCAGCGGATGTTGAGGTCTCCGACGACCCCGCGGCTGCAGCCTGGCAGCTCGCCGCGGTTGCTCCCATCGGCGCCCTCGACCAGATCGCCCTGCTGCGTTCCGAGACCATGGAAGCCCTTCTTACCGCGCTCATCGAGCTGGTTGACTCGGTAGAGCAATCGTTCCGCACGCCCTGGCCGGAGGAGTAACGGAGTGCTCGAAATCCGCGCGTAGGCTTCAATACATGGAATTCAGATACCTCGGAAACTCAGGCCTCAAGATCTCGGAGATCACCTACGGCAACTGGCTGACCCACGGATCGCAGGTGGAGAACGACACTGCGAAAGCCTGTGTCTCCGCAGCCCTCGATGCCGGGATCACCACCTTCGACACCGCCGACGTCTACGCGAACACACTGGCTGAGACCGTGCTCGGCGAAGCGCTGAAAGGCCAGCGTCGACAGTCGCTCGAGATTTTCACCAAGGTCTTCGGCCCGACCGGGCCGCAGGGGCACAACGACGTCGGGTTATCACGCAAGCACATCCTCGAGTCAATCGACGGATCGCTGCACCGCCTGCAGACCGACTACGTCGACCTTTATCAGGCTCACCGATTCGACTACGAGACGCCGCTGGAAGAGACCTTCCAGGCCTTCGCCGACGTCGTGCGGCAGGGAAAGGCGCTCTACATCGGCGTGAGTGAATGGACGGCCGAGCAGTTGCGCGACGGAGCCGCGCTGGCAAAGGAGTTCGGAGTGCAGCTCATCTCCAACCAGCCGCAGTACTCGGAGCTGTGGAGGGTGATCGAGGCGGAGGTCGTGCCGACGTCGAAGGAACTCGGCATCTCGCAGATCGTCTGGTCGCCGAT
>JBKJLH010000077.1:0-7990 GCA_046597035.1 Lacisediminihabitans sp. | reverse complement strand
CGGTCAGATCATCCCGTGGAACTTCCCCATCCTCATGGCCGTCTGGAAGCTGGCCCCGGCCCTGGCGGCGGGTAACGCCATCGTGTTGAAGCCGGCAGAGCAGACACCCGCGTCGATTCTCGTGTTGATGGAGCTGATCGGCGGCATCCTCCCGCCCGGAGTAGTCAATGTCGTCAACGGATTCGGCGTCGAAGCAGGCAAGCCGCTCGCGTCGAGCCCGCGCATCCGCAAGATCGCCTTCACCGGGGAGACGACCACCGGTCGATTGATCCTGCAATACGCGAGCGCGAACATCATCCCGGCGACCCTCGAACTCGGCGGTAAGAGCCCGAATGTGTTCTTCAAGGATGTCGCGGATGCTGATGACGCGTTCTACGACAAGGCACAGGAGGGCTTCGCGCTCTTCGCCTTCAACCAGGGTGAGGTCTGCACGGCTCCGAGTCGCGCCCTCATCGAGAAGCCGATCTACGACACGTTTCTCGGCGATGCGGTCAAACGCACCGCGCTCGCGGTTCAGGGCAATCCCCTGGACACCGACACGATGATCGGCGCCCAGGCATCGAACGACCAGTTGGAGAAGATCCTCAGCTACATCGATATCGGAAAGCAGGAGGGTGCCAAGCTCCTGCTGGGCGGCGAGCGTGTCGACCTCGGGGGAGACCTCAGCGAGGGCTACTACGTGCAGCCGACGATCTTCGAGGGGCACAACAAGATGCGCCTCTTCCAGGAAGAGATCTTCGGTCCGGTGCTTGCGGTGACGAGTTTCGACGGCTACGACGAGGGGATTGCGATCGCCAACGATACGCTGTACGGTCTCGGCGCCGGTGTCTGGTCGCGCAACGGTAACGTGGCGTATCGGGCCGGTCGTGACATCCAGGCCGGTCGGGTGTGGATAAACAACTACCACGCCTACCCGGCGGGCGCTGCCTTCGGTGGCTATAAGAGCTCGGGCATCGGCCGCGAGAACAGCCGCCTTGCGCTCGACCACTACCAGCAGACGAAGAACCTGCTTGTTTCGTACGACGAGAACAAGCTGGGCTTCTTCTAAACCCGCATCACCGTGGAGGTCGAGCCTGCTGGGATCCTCACAGGCTCGACCTCCGTTATCGGGCGCATACTGAACCCAAGTCGAAAGGACACCGATGTCTGTCATCGAAAGTACCGGAGTGGTCACTGCCACCGTCACCGTTCCCGGCGAGACCATTCCGCGCGTTGAGTTCCTGCCGGTGACCGTCGACCTCCTCCGCCTACTTTGGGACAAGTACGGTCCCCTGATGATCCATCAGTCCGGCGGATGCTGCGATGGCTCGAGTCCGATGTGTTTTCCGGCGGGGGACTTCCTCACCTCCGACCAGGATGTGCTGCTTGGTAGGCTCGACATCGCTCCGACCGGAGGCGATCCCCAGGTGATTGACTTCTGGATGTCTGCAGAACAGTTCGAGTACTGGAGCCACACCTTTCTCACGGTCGATGTCGTGAAGGGTCGCGGAAGCGGTTTTTCGGTAGAGGCGCCCGAGGGTGTGCGGTTCATGATCCGCTCCCGCCTGATGGAGACCGCGACGCCATTCGTGTGACGTCAGGGTTGGGGTGGCAGGTAAGAATTGGGTCGTGTACGTTGCCGTTTTCTCTTCCCCCGAGGGCGTGACCCTTCAATGCCTCAGCGATGACGGCACGCTTGAGGGTGATCCGCGGTTGGTTGCCGAGGGTGGATTGCCTGCGTCGGTTGCCGAATTCGAAACCCAGTATCAGCGACAGCGCCCGCGCTGGGTTTGGGACGACACCTCGCTCTGGTACCCGCGCCTGCTCGCGTCGGGCGTTCGCGTGGAGCGCTGCGTAGACCTGCGGTTGTCGCACGCGATCCTCCGTGGGTCCGTTTTGACGGCCGGATCAGCACTCGCCACAGCCGCAGAAAGCTCGTGGGACCATGGTGCGCTGCAACGCCTCGAAAGGTCTATCGAGCACACGCTTTTTGATTTCGACGAGGTGTCCGCGGATGACCCCACCGAGGACACTCTCACCGAGTTCGCCGTTCAGCGGGCCGCTATCGCCGGCGCCGATGATCCGGCGCGAATCGGGCTGTTGCTTGCCGCAGAGTCCGCCGGGGCCCTCGCGGCCGCAGAGATGATGTATGCCGGACTGCCGTGGCGGGAAGATATCCACAATGAGATCCTCGAAAGCTATCTCGGTCCGCGACCGGAAGCAGGCCAGCGGCCCGCGCTGCTCGACGCCGCACTGCAGCGGCTGCGGAAGGCGCTGGAGGCACCCACGCTCAATCCGGATTCACCCTCCGAGCTACTGAAAGCTCTCTCCGTCGCGGGACTCATGGTCACCTCTACGAGATCGTGGGAACTCAAGAAGCTGAAGCATCCCGCCATCGAACCCCTGCTCGAATACAAGAAGCTCGCGCGGTTGCTGGCGGCGAACGGATGGCACTGGCTCGACTCGAACGTGCGCGACGGTCGATTCCATCCCGAATACGTGCCGGGGGGAGTGGTCACGGGCCGGTGGGCGAGCAAGGGTGGTGGGGGAGCGTTGCAACTACCGAAGCAGATTCGCGGGGCGGTGATAGCGGACCCCGGCTGGAAATTCGTGGTCGCGGATGCTTCCCAGCTCGAGCCGCGCATCCTCGCCGCGCTCTCGGGTGATCGAGGAATGGTGGAGGCTGGTAGTTCAGGTGATCTCTACACCGGGATTGTCGCGAGCGGCGCCGTGGAGACGAGAGACCAGGCCAAGGTGGCAATGCTCGGCGCGATGTATGGAGCGACAACTGGTGAGAGTGGCCGGCTGATGCCCCGGCTGACGAAAACCTATCCGCGGGCGATCGCCCTGGTGGAGGAGGCTGCACGTGCGGGTGAGCGTGGGGAAAGCGTGACGACTCGCTTGGGCCGCAGCTCGCCGCTGCCCACTGCCGCGTGGCGAGCGAACCAGTCGGATGGCTACGGAGAGACCGCTACGGAGGTCGACGCGAGTCGAGCCCGAAGCCAGGCGCGCAGCTGGGGTCGATTCACCCGCAACTTCATCGTGCAGGGCAGTGCAGCCGAGTGGGCGCTGTGCTGGATGGCCAACCTGCGTCGTGCACTTCATGAGTCGTCCGGCGGAGCGTGGATCACGGTCGCCCCCCATCTGGTCTTCTTCATGCACGACGAGGTCGTGGTGCACTGCCCGGCGCACTCAGTCACCGCTGTCGAGGCGGCAATCCACGCGGCGGCGGAAGAGGCGGGCCGTCTCCTGTTCGGTGTTCTGCCGGTGACCTTTCCCCTGACCGTCGCGATCGTGGATGACTATGGGCAGGCGAAGTGAGTCAGCGTGCTGTGGCGCGTCGGCCACGCTTCGGCCGGGTATCGGAGAGCGGACGAAAAGAGTCGAAGTCGACAAGGGCGGCGAGATCGGCTTCCCACCAGCAGCGAAACCACTCCGGTATCAGCTTGGCCGATACCGGGTCGATTGAGCTCGTCACCAGCACCTGGTCGAGCATCTCGGTCCACTCCGGCAGTCCGTCGAGCACCGGTTGGGTCATCCAGGTCCGGGCTGCGGCTGCTCCGGTGGGGGTGAGCCGGGAGAGGCGTCCAGCGTGCTGTAGATCTGGCCGACGTTTACTGGACGACGGTGTGGGCGCGTGCGGCCAGCTCTGCGTGGAGCTGGAGACCGTAGGCCTCGCCGAGCGAGAGCACAGCGATGAGGCCGTTTCGAATTGACACCTGAGCCTGCTCTCGGCCGATGAAAACTATGCCGAGTGTCTATTCTCGGCAGGACTCGGCAATTACACGGTTGTTATTTGGCGCTGTATTCGGCAATAATTAGCGAAGCGGCTTGCCGTGTAAGTAAGTAGTGCAGTACGGGTCATTCCGAGGTCGATGGGGAAGTCGCACCTCAACGGAATGGAGTTATCGTGGCTGCACTAACTAATACCAGTGTCGCAATGGCGCGGGGTGTTCTCTTTGTGCACTCCTCCCCGCGGGCGCTGTGCCCTCATATCGAGTGGGCCGCAGGAGGAGCGATGGATCGCGCCGTGAACTTCCAGTGGGAGGAGCAGCGTGTACTCAAAGGTTCGATGCGCACCGAGTTTTACTGGGAGGGCAGCCAAGGCACCGGGGCTGCTATCGCCTCCGCCCTGCGCGGATGGGAGCACCTGCGCTTCGAAGTCACCGAAGATTCCTCTCCCGGCAGCGACGGCGGTCGCTGGATGCACACCCCCGATCTTGGTATCTTCTTCGCGCAGACCGACACCGCAGGCAATGTTGTAATCCCCGAAGACCGAGTGCGTTACGCGATGGAGATCGCCGGCTCGGATAGCTTCGAGCTGCATCGCGAATTGCGACTCGCCCTCGGTCAGGCCTGGGATGACGAACTCGAGGCGTTCCGTCACTCGAGCGACACCAACCAGGTGGTCTGGCTGCACAAGGTCGGTTGAGCGACTGGTCTCGCGCCGGAAGGGTCGTGTGTTGTCGCCGTTCCCTGATGCGGAAGCGGTGCTCTTGCGTCGGGGGAAGCGCCTCGAATGGTTCACCTTGGGCTGGAACGTAGTCGGAGTGGTCGTGCTCGCGGTGCTCGCGGTGATGGCATCCTCGGTCGCGTTAGCGGGGTTCGGTCTGGACAGTTTTATCGAGATCGCGGCGTCAGCGGTCGTGTTGTGGGAGCTCTCCGGCACTGGCGAGGCCCGCCAACGGCGCGCGATTCAGCTGATCGGGATCGCCTTCGTTCTCCTAGCGGTGTACCTGCTTGCCCAGTCCCTTATCGCGTTGCTGACCGCTCATCATGCCGTGCCCGGTATCGGAGGGATCAGCTGGACTGCGGTTACCGCAATCGTCATGTTCAGTCTTGCGGCGGCGAAGGGGCGCACTGGGCGTGCACTCGGTAACCCGGTTTTGGTTAAAGAGGGCCGGGTGACCTTCTTCGATGGCCTCCTCGCCGTGGCCGTGCTCGTCGGGATCACCCTTGATCTGCTCTTGGGGTGGTGGTGGGCGGATCCGCTGGCCGGGCTGGTCATCGTCTACTACGCCGTTCGAGAGGCAAGAGAGATCTTTCGCACCGAGGTTTCCTAGCTGAAGACCGGTCGACCGGATCGTGTCGTCGTTCTTCGCCTCGCCGCGTACCTTCGAGCGGACGGGCCTATCTCCGGTAGACCTCGACGATGCGCTCCACATAGTTCGATGGAGAGAACAGCTCGCGGTCGATGAGCGCCCCCTTCGAGAGACCGACGAGCAGGGAGGGATCTTCGACCAGTGCCACGATCGCATCAGCCAGCCCCGCATCATCCGGGGTCTCGGACAGAAAGCCCGAGTTACGCAGCCCCTCCTTGAGCTTCGGATCGCAGTACAACACTCCCCGCTCGCGGCTCACGGCCTCCGCGATCGTCATCGGCTGGTTGTCGAACCCGAGCGACGTGAGCGCAATGGCCTCTGAGGCATCCATCATCGCAAGCACTTCGTCGTGCGTGAGAGCGCCCTGTATCCGGATCTCCGGATGACCAGCGGCAAGTTTCTTCAGCGCCACGAGATCTGACCCCTCACCGACGAAGTCCACCGTGAATCCGTTGTCCGTTCGGGCGAGCGCGGCGATGATCGCTCGCGCGAAATGCAGGGGACGTTTGACCGGTTCACAGCGCGCCACCCACAGGAAGTTGGGGTGGCGTGCCTGCTCGAGGGAGAGCGGGTTCGAGGTGATCTCGGTCATGGCGATCGGATTGGGGATCACGGAGATGGTGCCGGTGACGCCGGCGGCAGCGAGATCTTCAGCCTGGTGTTTCGACGGAGACACGACCTGTCTGGCACGCAGGGCCATCGCGAGAACGAGATTGCGCAACAGATTGTCGGTCTTGCGCGGTGTGAACAGGATGTTCGGGATTTTCTCGCCGATGACCAGCTGAAGCGCCCAGCGGATGAACCAGGCGACGGATGCCTGCGGCGGCCCCTCGCTCGCCCAATAGAAACTGTGGACCGTGTGTACGAGTGGAATACCCATGTTCGCGGCCGCCGCGTCCACCACATGGGCGAGCCCGAATTCGGTCTGCACGTGCACGACATCCACGTGTTCGCCGCGCAGGTACCTCTCCAGCGCGGCAACGCTCCGCGAGTTGTTGGGGATCACGGCAAGGTCGAGAACCGGCAACCGGAACAGCGGCTTCACGAGGAGGCCGTCGGCGTAACGCTGGTAGCGCGCTCCCCGAAACCCGCGGGCCGGGGACACGACGATCACCGTGTGACCGGCCTCCTCGAGCGCGAGCTTCTGTTGCCGCATCGAGGTCTGGGCGCCCCCCACATAGTCGAAGTAGTAGTCGCTGACAATAGCGATCTTCAGGGGGACAGCGGTCATGCCGGTTCTACGCTCCGGAAGGCGAGCACGGCGTTATGGCCGCCGAAGCCGAATGAATTGCTGATGGCGAGCAATGGTCCATCGCCGAGAGAGCGCGGACTCGTGACGACGTCGAGTGGAATCTCGGGGTCTTGGTCCGTGAGGTTGATCGTGGGCGGTGCGATGCGGTCGCGAATCGCGAGGATTGTGAAGATCGCTTCGAGAGCTCCGGTGCCGCCGAGGAGATGACCGGTCGCTCCCTTGGTGGCCGAGACCGGTATGCGGTGGATGCGGTCACCGAACGCCGCTCTGAGCGCCGCGTACTCTGCGATGTCGCCCACCGGCGTACTCGTGGCATGAGCGTTGATGTGATCCACCTCGTCGGGCGTCGCGCCAGCTTCTGCCAGCGCGAGGGCGATCGCGCGTGAAGCTCCGCGGCCCTCGGGATCGTTGGCGGTGATGTGATAGGAATCAGCAGTGATACCCCCTCCGGCGATCTCGGCGTAGATATGCGCGCCACGGGCGAGCGCGTGCTCCTCGGTCTCCATGACGATGCTGCCAGCGCCCTCGCCCATGACGAAACCATCGCGGTCGATGTTGTAGGGGCGGGATGCTGTTTCGGGGCTGTCGTTTCGGCGCGAGAGGGCCTGCATCGACGAGAACGACGCGAGCGTTATCGGGTGGATCGCCGACTCCGTGCCGCCCGCGATGATCACGTCGGCCAGGCCGAGCTGCAGGTTCGTGAAGGCGTTATGGATCGATTCGGTGCTCGATGCGCAGGCCGACGCGACGGTGTGAGCGAAGGCCCTCGCCTCGAGTGCCATCGAGATCGCCGCGGATGCCGCATTCGGCATGAGCATCGGTACCGTCATCGGGAGTACACGACGGGGTCCCTTCTCGCGCAGCGTGTCCCAGGCGTCGAGCAGGCTCCAGAGGCCGCCGATACCGGTCGCGTAGTCCACGCCGAGACGCTCGGGGGCGACCTCGGGCTCTCCGGCATCCGCCCACGCCTCGCGAGCCGAAATCAGCGCGAACTGGGAGGAGGGGTCGAGACGCTTCGTCTCCTGGCGCGTCAGCACCTCTTCCGGGCGCACCTTGGCCTCGGCGGCGAAGGTGACGGGCAGCTCATACTGGGTGACCCACTCGTGGGTGAGCGAACGCACCCCCGACTCGCCGGCGAGCAGTGCCGCCCAGGATTCTGGAGCGGTGCCGCCCAGAGGGGAACTGGCACCGAGTCCGGTGACGACGATTTTCTTGGTCATTGCGGCAACTCTCTGGTGAATAGACGCGGAGGGCGTCGTCCGACGGGCGGGGCCAGCCCAGCACGATTCCCGGGCTGACCAGCCGCGTTGGTGGGCCGAGCGGCTCCGTGTTCCGTGCTGGTTGTGCTAATCCTGGGCTGCGACGATGAAGCTCACGGCGTCACCGACGGTTTTCAGGTTCTTGACCTCTTCGTCCGGGATTTTCACGTCGAACTTCTCTTCCGCATTGACGACGATCGTCATCATCGAGATCGAGTCGATGTCCAGGTCGTCGGTGAACGACTTGCCCAGCTCCACCGAGTCGGTGGCGATGCCGGTTTCGTCATTGATGAGCTCGGCGAGACCGGCCAGTACTTCTTCGGTGGACAATGCCATTGTGTTATCTCCTTGGGGGTGTCGTTTGACCGTTGATTATCTTACGGGAGCACAACGACCTG
>JBKJLH010000088.1:0-7908 GCA_046597035.1 Lacisediminihabitans sp. | reverse complement strand
AATGAGCGCGCAGCATCCGCGATCGGCTCGTTGTGGTCGTCGCCGTCTACGAGCACCGTGTAGACGCCGGTGACCGATCCGATCTCGGCGGTCCCGGCCCGCTCGAGTAACTGGGCGAGCAGCGAAAAGGTCGATGGCGGGTAGCCGCGGGTGGCCGGCGGTTCGCCGACCGAGAGTCCAATCTCGCGCTGGGCCATGGCCACGCGGGTGAGGGAGTCCATCATGAGCATGACATCCGCCCCCTGATCGCGGAACGACTCGGCGATACGCGTGGCCATGAAGGCGGCACGTAGGCGCATCATGGCCGGTTCATCCGAGGTGGAGACGACGACGATCGATCGGGCGAGTCCCTCCGCGCCGAGATCGTCCTCGAGAAACTCGCGAACCTCACGTCCGCGCTCGCCGACCAGCGCGATCACCGAGACCTGGGCATCCGTCCCGCGCGCGATCATGGAGAGCAGTGACGACTTGCCGACCCCGGATCCGGCGAAGAGTCCGAGGCGCTGACCCTTGCCGATGGTCGTGAGGGTATCGAGTACGCGTACGCCGGTCTGCAGTGGGGTAACTATGCGCGCGCGGTGCATCGCGGACGGGCTGTCATTGTCGATCGAGACGAGCCGCCCACTATCGAGCGGTCCCTTGCCGTCGATCGGGCGGCCGAGACCGTCGATCACTCGACCGAACAATCCGTCGCCAGTCGGCACGAGCACCGGCAGGCCGCGCGAGCGAGCGGGCGCGCCGGCGTTGACGCCGGTGAGACGGCTGAGTGGCATACAGCGGATCCCCGAGGCTGTCGTCGCGATCACCTCGGCGTCGAGGAAGCCCGCGCCTCCGTCCGCGATGCTGTCGCCGACGCGCACCAGGTCTCCGATGGCGCAGTCCAGTCCGCTGATCTCGAGTCCGAGGCCGACGATGGAGGAGACGACACCCACCCGTTCCGGCCGGGCGGCAGCGAGTGCCGTCCGGAAGCGGTCGGCGTGCGGTCGCCAGGTAGAGATCACGAGCTATCCCCGAGGATCGCTGCTCTGGCGCGTGCCACAGCGGTTGCGATGCGGGCATCGAGAAAGCCGAGTGGCAGGTCCGCGATGGCGTCGCCTCGAGCGATCGAGGCGTCTGCCGTGAGGGAGACACCGGAGATCGCCCGCACGGTTCCGTCGAGCACAGCCCTGTCCAGCACACCGAGATCGAGCGGATTGAGGCGGATGGTCGTGATCGTCATCGGGTCGACAACGGCGAGCGCGCGACCAAGGGCCGCTGTGGCAGATCGCTCGCCGTCCGTGAGTTCGGCGCCGATGATCGTCTCGGCCAGATCGAGGGCGGATACCGCGATCGCATCTTGCGCGTCGGTCACCACGGGGAGCAGACGGCGCTCGAGCGCCAGCGCGGCTGCCGTGAGCACGGCGACCGCCCGGTCGGTGCGTGCTGTGTTGTGTAGCAGGGCGGCACGATGTTCGGCGTCGAGCGCGGCCTTCTGGCCGGCGAGCTCGGCGCCCGCGGCACGGAGCCCGGCCGCGTAGCCCGCGGCGTGTCCGGCGGCGCGACTGTCGGCATCCGCCCTGTCCTGCTGGGGGGTGGCCGGCAGCGACGGGAAGGTCATCGGGAAGAAATCAAGCGACATATTCTTCCTCGTCTCCGCGCTGAAGGGTGATGATCCCCTCGGCTTCGAGGTTGCGGATCGCACGCACAACCTCGGCGCGGGCCTCTTCGACATGGGTCATCCTCACCGGGCCGAGAGAGGCGATCTCGTCTTCGAGGATCTCGCGGTTACGCTCGGAGATGTTAGCCCGGATGACTTCGACCAGGGCCTCAGCCGAGCCCTTCATCGCCACGGCGAGAATGCTCGAGTCGATGCCGCGAAGCACCTGCTGCACGTCCTTGCGATCGAACTTCACGAGGTCGGCGAAGGTGAGCATTCGCGAACGCACCTCTTCGGCGAGGGTCGGGTCGAGCCCGTCGAGCCCGTCGAGCACGGACCGCTCGGTCGAGACGTCCGCACGGTTGATCAGGTCGACCACAGCCTGGATCCCACCGACGATCTCGACGGTGTCCCGGGTAGGCGCGACGGTGCTCGCCCGCCCCTTGAGGGTGTCAGCGACAATTCGCACCGCTTCGGGCGTGGCCGTTCCCATGGTTGCGATGGCCTTCGCAACGTCGGTGCGCAGACGGTCATCGAGAGCGGCGAAGACCGGCGAGGCGTGATCCGGACGCAAGTGCGCGAGCACCAGGGCGATGGTCTGCGGCAGCTCGCCGTCGAGCAGGGTGAGCAACTGCCCGGTCTCGGCGGAGTCGAGAAACTCGAAAGCCTTACCCGCCATCGACGACGCGACCCGGTTCATGACGCCCGCGGCCTTTTCCGCGCCGAAGGATGCTTCGAGAAGGCCCGCCGCAAACTCGCGGCCGCCGTGCGACTTGCGGCCACCCCTAGTGGCGAGTTCGTGGAACTCGAGGATGGTGCGTTCTGAGACGACGGAGTCGATGCGCCGCAGTCGAATGATCTCGGCGGCGATCTCCTCCGCCTCTGTCTCGCTGAACTGCTTCATGACGGCTGCGGCCCGCGTCTGGTCCATATTCATGAGTACGACGGCCACCTTCTGGGTGCCCGACAGCGAAAGTGCTGGCTCGGTCATGCCGGCTGCCGATCATCCATCAGTCCGCGGAGGATCTCGGCGGTGCGCTCGGGATCCTTGCCGGCGAGAGCATCGATCTCGGCGCGTTTTCGCTCCGTGTCTCCCGGCTCGATGAGGGGTACCTGCGTGTAGGTGAGAGCTGCCGGCGGCTCGCTGGCGGTCAGCGCAATCGGGCGGGTCTGGTCGCTCATCATGGCACGCAACTCGGCAAGCTCCGTCATCTCCTGCAGCTCGCGATCTTCCTGGCTGCGACTCTTGAAGCGGCGGGAAATGAGGAACAGCGCGATGATGATCGGCAGCGCGATGGCGAGCGCCATGACCGCGGTGCGGATGAGGCTGGCGGTTCGATCGGCGCTCGCGGCGGCATCCGCAGCAGCGAGAGCTTTCGTTGCGGCTGCAGCGCCCGCGGTATTGAACGACACCAGCTCGATGGCCACCGAGTCACCCCGGGTCGTATCGATGCCGGCCGCGGCGGTGACAAGCGCCATCAGGTTGGCCTTGTTGACACCGGAAACCGCCTTGTTCACCGCCACTGAGACCGTCTGGCGGGTGATCGAGCCCGCCGGCATGGTGGTCTGCTCGGTGACCTTGTTGATCGCATTGTTCTTGGTGACCGAAGTCGCCCCGGTGCTGCCGGTGGCGGTTGTCCCGGTCGCGGGAGCGGGCGTCACCGTGGGGCTGGGGACCGCGATGTTGTCGGGGCCGAGGATGCCGGCGGACATTCCGGACGCGGTGGTTCCGCCGGTGCCATCACTCTGCGCCGACACACTCAGCGCGGGCGAGCCATCCGGAGTAGTGAAGGTCTCCGCGGTGCGTTGGCCCGAGTTCTGGCTCACATCGGCCGCCACCACCACGGTCGCGTTGCCCGGTCCGACGACCTTGTCGAGCATCGCCTGCACCGATCCGCGCACGCGATCCTCATAGGCCGAGGCCTGCTTCGAGCCGTTGCCGGCGACATCCACCCCCGCAGCGGAGAGTACGAGACCCTGCGCGTCGACGACCGAGACATCACTGGTCTTCATGCCGTCGATTGATGAGGAGGTGAGATGCACGATTGCCTGCACCTGCTGGTCGTTCAGGCTCACGCCGTTGTCGGTGGCGATGAAGACGGAGGCCGTCGGATCGGTCTTCTCCGAGACGAAGACAGTGTCCTTGGGAATTGCGAGCTGCACGGATGCCGTCTTGATCCCCTTCATCGCCTCGATCGTATGGGCGAGCTCGCCCTCGATCGCGCGCTTGAACGTCACATTCTGCTGGAACTCGGATGCCGTGACGCCCATCTTGTCGAGCAGTGAGTAGCCGCCCGTCGATGACGAGGGCATGCCCGCCGCCGCCGCCTTGAGGCGCTCGGAGTAGACGCTCTCCTCCGGCACCATGATCGTGCCGCCACCACCGGTGATCTGGTATTGCACGCCATCGGTGCGCAGTTGCTCGACGATGGTGTTCGCGTCGGTACCGCTGAGACCCGAGAACAGGGGGCTGTACTGCGGTCGGGTGACCCAGAACGAGAGGGCGACGATACCGAGAGCGAGCACGGCGAATCCGATGATCGCCATGGTGCGCTGAGCGATCGTGAACTCGCGGATGGTGTGGGTGAGCCGGCGAAGTACCGAGCTGATCGGAGCGGGCATCAGGCTTGCATCCTCATGATCTCGTTAAACGCGTCGACGCCTTTATTGCGCACGGCGGCCACGAGCTCGAGGGTCACCTGGGCCCGGGTAGAGGCGATCGTGGCGTTGTGGATGTCGGAGAGGTTGCCGGTGACGGCCTGGATGGCCAGCGTGTTGGAGGTCGACTGAAGCTGCTGGAGGGTGTCGACCGCACCGCCGAGTTCACTCGCGAAGCTGGTGGCACTCGTGGCGTTGGTGCCCGCTGTTGACGAGAGCGCACGTGTGCCCGTGACACCCGAGACGCCCGAGACGGATCCGATCAACGAGATATCCATCAGGCACGTCCGATCTGCAGCGCGGCCTGGTAGGTCTCTTTGGCTCGGTCGACCACGGCGGCATTCGCCTGATATCCGCGCTGGGCCATGATGAGTTGGCCCATCTGCGAGGCGAGATCGATGTCGGGGTACTTCACATAGCCGTCCCTGTCTGCGAGAGGATTGGCGGGTTCGTAGACAAGACGCCCGGTGGCGTTGCCGTAAGCGACGCCCTGCACGTAGGCGCCGGAGTTGCCAGCACCCTCCTGTGCCACGACGTAGCGGGCCTGAAAGGCCGGGCCACTCGTGGGCTTCACTGTATTGATGTTGGCGAGATTGTCCGAGACCGCGTCGAGCCACTTGCGGTGCAGCGTGAGCCCCGTGCCGGCGATACCGATCGCGTCGAAGGTCATCAGCTGCTCCGAAGGGCCGCGCGCATGGCCGAGAACTCGTTGCCGGCGGCCTGGGTAGCGAACTGGTACCGCAGCACCGTGTCGATATTCGAGAGCGTCTCGGTATCGAGATTCACGTTGTTGCCGTCGATCAGGGTCGGCTCGAGCGAGCGCTTGGTCTCGGCGATCACGTGGCCGTTTCCGTTCGCCACCGACTTGGCGAGTGCGGCCTCGAAGACGACGCGTTTGGCGTGGTAATTCGGGGTGTTGACGTTCGCGATGTTGTCGGCGATGGTGCGCTGGCGCAATGCCAGTCCATCGAGTGCGCTACCCAGCGCCGCAGAGGTGACGGATTCGAGCACAGCGGTTCCGTTTCGTCGTCAATGTCCTGACGGCCGATCCGTGGCCACTATGTCGAGCGATCCGTGCCCTTATCCCCACCTATCGGACGACGCGGTCGCGCCGTTAGGTCATGCTCCCGAAAGGGGGGTCGGCCCCACTGCGTCAGTTGCGCTCAGTCAGCCCGTTACGTCGAGGTACGCAGCGATCCCTGTCGATTCGACACGGGGGATGCTGTCGAGGGCGGCGAGGTGACGGCCGGTTAGCAGCATCCGCTGTTCGAGCGCATCGATGGCGCGCTGCTGGGATCCGCGCAGGCCCGCGGCCCGCGATCGCAGCTCTTCGGGCAGCGCTCCGAGATCATCGGGAAGAGTCCAGACCGCGTGAGCCGCCCGCGTGAGCGGTGCGGATGTGTCGAGGTCATGCTCCATCGTCGCGAGCACATCCGCCCAACCGTCATGCCGTGCGCGGTGCGCGCCGTACTCAGGCAACGCCGAGCTCTCGGGACCCGCCACGCGAAGCAGTCTCGGGCACCGCGAGCTGGCTCGCGGCCTCGTGCCAGGCGTCGCTGAGTGGTGAGAGCAGCTCGATACTTTCGCGGATGGATGCCCCGTCCCGCCGCACATTCGCGAGCACGAGCAGATTGCGGCAATAGTTGTAGAGCGCAAGGAGTCCTTCACCGCCGTCCCACAACTCGACCTTGAGCGAAGAGGTGAGTTCGCCGACGATGGCTTGAGCGTGCAGAAGGTTCGATGAGGCAAGCGCCCAGTTCTGCTCGGCGTGCGCGATCGATGCACGGTCGAGGTCGAGGAGCAGTCGGTCGTAGAGCATGGTGAGCAGTCGCACCGGAGACGCCGAGAGAACCGCGTCGTTCGTGTACTGAGAGCGCTGGGCGTCGAGTGTCATGGTCATGATTTCTATCTCCCAATGGATGATGTCGAGAGCCCGGAGAGCTGCGCGGTGAGAGCCGAGGACTGCGCCTTCATGTTGCTGAGCAGTACTTCCATGGCCGAGTAGGTGCGCTGGAGGGTGGTCTTGCGACTGGCGAGACGCACGTCCCAGGCCGAGATCTGGTCGCCGAGACTTTTTACTTGGTTCTGATCCCCCGTGATCAGGTTAGTAATCGTGCCGGTGTGCGGGTCGGACGCCGCCCCGGCCGCGGCCGAGATGCGGGTTGCGATCGTCTGGACAGCTGCCATAACCGTCTTCGGATCGGCGGCGAGCGCCAAAGCGAACTTGGCGGCATCGAAGCTGATGGTCCCGGTGCGGGTGAGCACGATGCCGTACTCGGAGGGCGAGCGGCCAGCGATCGGAGCGCTCGCAGCATCGATTACGCTCTGCCGAATCGTGCGGATGGTGCTGTCACCGGCGAATACTCCTGCAGTGGTGACGGACTTGCCGCTGGCATCGGTGGTGGTGGTCACGGCGGTCTGGGCGGCGATGAGCACGAAGGCGGAACTGATCGAACCGACCAGCCCGCTTGCGATCGCGCTGATTTGCGCATCGTCACGGGCCACTGAGATGGTCACCGAATCGGTTGAGACTGCGGCGGCAGTGACGCTGAGACCGGGAAGCAGATCGGCGAAAGTATTAGTCGAGGAGGTGATGACCTGCTCGGCCGAGGTGCCCTTCCACAAGATGACGCTCGCGTCCTGCGCCGGCGTGATCATGGCGCTGCCGGGTGCGGTCAGGACATTCGTCGCGGTGCCGGCGGCGACATCCGCTGCCGTTCCCCGATAGACGGTGAATGACGAATCAGCGCCGCTGGTCTTGCTGGAGAATTGAATCCGGTAAAGCTTGTTGCCGCTCGAGTCTGCACCGGATGAAACCTTCGTGGCTGTGACCCCGGCCGTCGACGCATTGATTGCCGAAGCTACGTCGTCGAGGGAGTTCGAGGCAGGGGTGATTTCGACTGCAGAGCCTGAGTGTCCGACGATGGTGATGGTAGACGGGGACGGCCAGGCGGCCATCGCGGCGGAGACACCGACCTGGGCTTTGGCGAGGGCACTGACGACCACCTGGAGCTCGCCGGTGGCAGCGCCAGTGGCGACCGATGCCGAGACAGCAGGGGATGAACTCTTTGCGGTAGAGAGATCGAGGCTCCCGGTCTTCGCGGCGCTGCTCGCGGCATCCGCGAGTGTTGCGAGCCGGGAGTTAAGGCCCTGAAATGCGCTGATCGAGGTGGTGACGGTCGTCACCTCGGCCTTGAGCTGGGCCTGTGGGGCCGCCTCGGCAGCCATCAGTTGAGTGATGAGTGACGTGGTGTCGAGCCCGCTGGACAGTCCATCGAGGGAGATTCCCATGTCCATCCGTCCCTTCGTCTGACGCGTGTTGAATATTGCAAGAATGGTGCGGTAAACGCCCGGCGGGCATCACGATGAGAGGTCCAGTTCCCCTCGCGATCCCCGCCGGGCGTTGCTTGTTACACGCCGGCCGAGCTATCCGATCTAGCGGAGAAGCTGCAGCACGCCCTGGTTGCCCTGGTTGGCCTGCGCGAGCATCGCGGTGCCGGCCTGGGACAGGATGTTGGAGCGGGTGTACTTGACCATCTCAGCCGCCATGTCGGTGTCGGTGATGCGCGACTTCGCCGCCGTCAGGTTCTCGGTGGAGACGGCGAGGTTGCGGA
>JBKJLH010000012.1:0-5743 GCA_046597035.1 Lacisediminihabitans sp. | reverse complement strand
AGACGACCCCGGCGACGAACGCCCCGGAAGCGTTCGAGGGACGGGAATCCCTGTACATCGCGGTGCGCAGCGCGCCGATGGCGAGGAGCCACCGACTGATACCGAGCTCAGATGCATCCCGCAGATCCGTATCCCATTGCTCACGGCAACGGACACGGCCAAATCCGAAAGCGATGGCTTCCGCCAGAATCAGCAGAACCGGAGTCAGCAAAAGCCGGATCATCGGGCGTCCCGTGGACGGGAGCCCGCGAGCGGCGAAGTGACTGCGGAGATTTTTGCCGTCCGAGCGGAGATCAATAGTTCCGCTTCGTCTCGTCCTCTGGAAGCCAGTTCGTGATAACGGCGCCGTGGGCCGGAACGCGGCTCGTCGTCATCCCACCGGGAGGTCACCCAACAGTCGGACTGAAGTCCGCCAAGGATTGGATACTCCGTGCCAGCCAACTCGTTCATGGTCGCCGGGGTACCCGTCGAAGAGTCCTGAACTCGTTCACAAACACAATCGTGCCTTTATAGCTGTGAACAAATCGACTGGTCTCACGAACTTTAGGTGTCGTCGCATCGGGGGCCCATGACGACCGGTAACGGAACCTTCATCGAACCAGCTCGGCCCGTCCGCAGGACAGCCCTCACCGCGATGTTGGTGAACGGCGGTACACCACGAGGTCTAGCCGTCTTCCAGCGGGAGGATCGAAGTCGGACCCCTCATCAACTACCCCCGTCGGGACTGTCCCCGGTGTGGATAGACGCGGGGATACGGCCCTTCAGCCCGGGCGCCGAGCCTCTGAAAGTGGATATCGGCTTTTAGGGTGCTCGCAGGCCGGCCTTAGGCCTTGCGGCGGGCGCGCAACGCGAGGCCGAAGGTCACGGCGAGCACACCGACGCCGACACCTTCAATCACAAATGTCTGTGGTACCCAGGGGAGGCTCCAAATCGCGGCAATTCCAAATAGCCCAACAGTCAGTGCGAGCAGGAGTGCGAAAAAGCTCGCGGCGATGAATAGCACGCCCAGACCCGATGTGAGCAGCAGCAGTCTTGCGCGCAAGGCGAGCATCCCAACTCCCAGGATGATGCCCGCAATGGCATTGAGCACGAAAAGAACTCCAAGCACCCCTCCGGTGCCGTCAAAGACGAGGAGGAGATGAATGGCCCCAGCCGCTATAAGGATGATCGCGCTCAGGATTCGAATGACCCGAAGAAGGCCTTGATCAAGGTCAGTCATGTGTCCCACCAGTTCTCGTTGTCCCCTTCGCCAGTGTAAGTTGCATCGCCAGGGGGTAAGTCGCTTCGGCAGGTGGTAAGTCGCTTCGGCAGGTGGTAGGTCGCTTCGCCAGGTGGTGAGTCGCTTCGCCAGATAGTAAGTCGCTTCTGGGGAACGCGAGCCGCAAAACGAGAATATGAGAGCGACGACGACGACTGGCCCGATTGCAGCGCGCCACACCAGTTCATCCGAGCGAGCGCGACTCACGGAGTACCCCACCTTGACCTGAAATTTCCGGAGTTTTGCCCCAACCATCGGGTTCCCCCGCAGGGATTCGAACCCAAATCCGAGGTCACCTCCCCGGGCAGGAAGTCTCGAATCACCGGAAACTGGAGAGCTTAGGATAACCACGGCCACGTTCGCTCTGTCTCATTCACCCGAAACATGAGTAACAGTTGGGTACGATGCCGAACCACATGGCGTTCGCGGCCCGCGGATCGGGCTCGTCGCTCAGCGGGAAACTCAGGCGCAACAGCGTGTGGACTTGATCCTGCTACTTTTGGCCATTGCCACGATCAGGGCCGAATTCACAACTTGGACGAATCAAATTACAAAGGATACCGACCCCGTGCCGTTTCGGGGTGGGCAGGGATCCGACCCGACGATGGCAGAATGAACGCCATCGACTCCCTGCACATCCTCTTCGAGCACACGCCGCCGGTTGATATCCCGCCGCCGGTCCTGCTTCTGATCGTCTCGCTCGCTGCGGCCCTCAGCCTTCCGCGGGTCACCTGGCAATACTTCGGTCTATTCACGACCCTCGTGCACGAACTCGGGCATGCGGTGGCCGCGATCCTCACCGGGCGGGCGGTGCACGGTATCCGAATCCGTCGCAATCACTCCGGTGATGCCCTGAGTAGTGGGCGCGGGGCCTTCGGCACTGTCGTGAGCGGAATATTCGGCTATCCGGCGCCCGCCATTGTCGGTGCCACCCAGCTGTGGAGCGTCATCAATGGATACACCGCGATCGCCCTTTTCGTTGGCGGAATATTGCTGATGCTGACGTTGCTGGTGATCCGCAATATCTTTGGGGCGATGGTCGTGCTCGTGTCTGCGGCGATCAGCGCGCTGCTCTGGTTTTTCGCGACGCCTCTGATTCAGGGTTACGCCCTTGTGGTGATCGGGATCGCGCTGCTCGTCGGCGCAGTGCGAGCGCTCGGCACGGTCATCGGAGTACACCTCTGCCGCCGAGACCAACTGTCGACCTCCGATGCCTACCTGCTGTTTCGCCGCACGGGCATCCCCTCGCCCGTCTGGTTGCTGCTCTTCACCGTGCTGATCGGCGGATGCTGCGCATTCGCGGCCTGCTCGTACCTGGGGCCGGCGCTTCCGCTCTGATCGATCCCGACTCGATCCACGAATGGGACCGGACCGCAGACTACGCCGCGCATCGCTCGGAATAACCCGTGGTTCGGGTCCTCACGACCGCTTCATTAGGACGTTTTGGGTCAATACCGGGGAGATGGGTTCCGACTATCGCCCGGGGCTACTCAAACGGGAACGGCACCCCGCATTGGACAACCAGCCTCAATCGGGCCGACAAAACAATCGGCGGGATCCCCCCCCGCCCACGCCATGCAACGACTGTTGTCAAATCCAGAAAAGCCCATCGTTGCGACGACCACTTGAATCCGCCGACCTCAGCCGGGCACTTGCTCGACACGAATCGTATCTGTTCGCTAGGAAAAGAGCGGCATCAAACCCGGGACATTTCACAGGGAATCATCCCGGGTTCGACACCCTGCGTCAACGAGCTGCGGTGCCTACGCGGACAAACCGAAATATCACTCGGTCATCCGCGCAGATGGTGCTATTTCAGCCAGTCGGCCACGATCTTCGGGTTCTCGTCCACCCACTTCTTCGCTGCAGCTGCAGGCGTCATGTTGTCGGCGGCGATGTACTTTGCCACGATGTTCTGGTCGTCGTTCGTCCAGTGGAATGCCTTCACAAGATCGGCCGCAGCCGGGCTCGAGGTCTCGAGCTTCTTCGACATGATCTTGTTGAGCTTGTAGGCGGGGTAATCGCAGGCCACCGCCGACGCAACGGCGGCGCAGCCGTCGGTGTACGTCGGGAGTGCAACCTTTTTCAGAGCCACCTCAGAAAGGAACCACTGTGGATCGTAGAAATAACCGATGAGCCAGGTCTTGTTCTGCTCGGCTGTGCGGAACGCCTGGATCAGCGCCGCCTCAGAACCGGAGTAAACGACCTTGTAGTCGAGCTTCAGATTCGTGACGAGAGCCGCATCATTCGTGACAAAGGAAGGATCGCCATCGAGCAACTGTCCCTTCCCGCCAGACTCACTCGTCGCGAAATCGCTCGCGTACTTGTTCAAGTTCTCCCAGTTGAGGATGTCAGGGTGGGCTGCCGCCAACCACGGCGGGACATACCAACCGATCCGTCCTTCATTTCCGGTGGTGCCGGCGTCGACTGCCACCTTCTGGTTGTCGATGTACTTCTTCGCGAGGTCGGGGTGACCCCAGTTCTCCATGATGACGTCGATAGTCCCGTTGCCGAAGCCCTGCCAGGCGACTTCCTCTTTCACTGAAAGCTGCTTCACGGTGCAACCGAGCTTCTTTTCGGCGACGTACGTGAAGACGGCGGCATCTGCGGTGTAGCCGACCCAGTCGTTCATCGCGAGCTTGACAGTGCCACAGCGTGACGAGGAGCTCGACGAACTGTTACCGGTGTTAAGAGAGCTACTACAACCGGTGAGCAGAAGCAGGAATGCTGCTGTCGCTGCGGTTGCGCCGACCATACTTCGGCGCAGTTTGTGCGGTGCCATTGATATTCCTCTCGGTGCACGTGGAATCGTGCGGATCGTTCGGATTGTGCGGATCGTGAGTGCGAGTATTCAGGTCGCCTGTGTCGCGATCAGTGGTGCCGGTTTCGCCCGCATTCGTCGAATGCGGGGAGTTTTTTGGGGCGCGCTCATCGCCGCGGCCTGAGTGATGCGATCGAGCATGATTCCGAGGAGCACGATGGCGATACCGGCAGCAAGTCCCTTGCCGAAGAGGGCGCCCTGACTGAAGCCGGCGACCACGTCGTAGCCGAGCGCCCCACCCCCGACGAGGCCGCCGACGACGACCATCGACAGTACGTAAATGAGGCCCTGGTTGGCCGCCAGCGCGATGGATGTCTTGGCCATCGGCACCTGCACTTTGACGACCATCTGCCAGGGACTCAATCCGTTCGATTCGGCCGCTTCGACGGTCTCTGACGCGACTCCTGAGATACCCTCGGCGATAATTTTGATCGCAACGGGCGCGGCATAGATGACCGCGGCGACGATGGCCGTGAACCGGGATGGACCGAACAGTCCGAGGAACGGGATGAGATAGACGAATGCAGGCATCGTCTGCGCGGCATCCAATATCGGGCGAAGCCAATGGTCCACCCGTGTCGAGCGGCCCATCGCCACGCCGCCAATGAGCGCGAGGATCATGGTGGCGATGGTGGCGATGATGGTCGAGGCGAGGGTGACCATCGCGTCCTGCCATAGCCCGGTCCCGATGATGAGCCCGAGGCAGACTGCCGAAATAATTGCGGCCCGCCTTCCTCCGACAACGGCGGCAATCACGAGAATCACAATCGCGACGATGAAATACGGAGAGCCGGTGAAAAGAGACTGGAACGGATTGATAACCCCGTAGCTGAACCCGTTTTTGATACCCGTCGTGATTACCGAGAACGTGGTCTGGACCCAGTGGGTCAGGTCATTGATCACCGCGCTGAGCCAGGGACCGAAACCGACAGAGCCGGGGAATCTCGCCGCCCACAGTACATTTCTGGAGAGCATGATCGCGCCGAACACCACGATGAGCCCCCCGGCGAGAGCGATGAGACGGTGACGGCGTCTCGTCGGGTTCGATTCGCGAGCGGAGATCTCCGCTCGGCGACTCGCGGCGGTTGTCACGCGGTCAAGCACGATCGCCAGGATGACGATCGCAAATCCGGAGACGAACGCGTTGCCGACGTTGAGCGACTGCAGTGAACGCACCACCAGCTGCCCGAGCCCCGGGGCAGCGATAAGAGCGGCGATGGTGACCATTGAGAGGGCAGCCATCACGGTCTGGTTGAGCCCGATGATTACGGATCTGCGCGCAACGGGTAGCAGCACCATCCGCAATCGCTGTCGTGAGTCGATCCCGAGCGAGTCGACCGCTTCGCTGATCGCGGGCGGAACATCCCGAATGCCGTGAGCGGTCAAACGAATGATCGGCGGGGCCGCGTAAATCACGGTCGCGATGACCGCGGCGGCGGGCCCGATGAGAAACAGGAGGGCAAGCGGAGCGAGATAGACGAACGACGGCAGTGTCTGCATGAAGTCGAGAACGGGCACGACCACTGAGTTCACCCGGGAATTGACCCGCGCCCAGATGCCGAGCGGAATGGCGATGAGTACGCAGATAATGACAGCGGACATCGTGAGTGAGAAGGTCCACATCGCGTCGGTGAACACCCCGAGCATCCCGAACATGGCGAAGC
>JBKJLH010000203.1:0-29436 GCA_046597035.1 Lacisediminihabitans sp. | reverse complement strand
GGCTACCCAGGTATTCCAGGTGCGTGCAAGTTCTTCGGCGAGGACGGCGACAGCCACTGCGCCAGCGTCCGGGGACCCGATACTGCGGTCACCGCTGTAGCTCGCTCGACCGCGCATCGCTTTGAGCACACTGGTTGCATCGGCTGCAGACCGCGCGGCGACAGCAACTTTTTGCATGGCCAGAGCAGTGGATTCCCCGGCGGCAACGCTAACGTCGAGGGCATCAATGCTGGGAACGAGGGCGTCGAGCAGCGTCTTATCGCCGACATCCGAATTTCCCCGCTTCTTAATCCCTTCGACGCTGGCGCGAAGTGCCTCGACCAGCTCGGCGCCGGAGATCGGATCGCGCCCTTTAAGAGCTGTACCAGCCCGCATGAAGGCGGTACCCCAAATCGGGCCGGAGGTTCCGCCGATGCGACTCGAGATCGCAAGTGCCACCTTGAGGAGAAAGGTTCCCGCGTCATCGCGGTCATACTCGTCCCAGTGTGCGAGCACCTGTTCGAACCCGCGGGCGAGGGAGTATCCGAAGTCGCCATCGCCGACGACCGAGTCGAGATCGCCGAAGTACTTTTCGTTGTCGACGCAGGTCTGCGCGATTGTGCGGACGATGAATTCAGTGGTGTCGAGGCTGCTAGTCATGAGGGATTCCCTAGTGGATTGGACGCGAGGATGACATCGATATCGTGAATCGTGACCCAGGCACCGGGACGGGTTCCCGCGGTGGCGAGCACTCGGGTGACTTCCCCGCCGGGGTCGCCAAGGGAGGAGACGACGAGTGCGGCCCCGTCGAAATTTTCGTTTTGCGTATAGCTGCTCACTGTCACGACAGTCTTGATCCCCGCGCTCAGCGCCGCACGAAGACCATTGGCGCTATCTTCGATCACGACCGCATCGGCGGAACCCAGACCGAGTTCCGAGAGCGCGAGAAGATAGATGTCCGGGGCGGGCTTTTTGGTCGGCACGATATCGCCAGCGAAAATCCGGAACCTCGCTGCGTCATCCGCGCCGACGGCGTGGTCGAGAACGGCGCGCACGGAGCGCTCCGCCGAAGTCGAGGCCACAGCGAGGTCGTAGCCTGCGGCGGTGGCCTCCGCAACAAGCCGGGCGATGCCCGGCCGAGCGGGCATCTGGCCTTCCGACACCAGCGAGCCATAGATCTCGGTCTTGCGTTTATGCCACTGCGCGACCAACTCACTTTGACCCGCAGAATCGATGGGCAGGCGCGCTGATTCGACGAATTCTGGAGTGAAGATGCTCATCATGCGCTCCTTGCCGCCCCCGATCAGCACTCTCGACGCGTACTCCTCATCACTCCATGAGACGGGTACCCCGAATTCCCGAAACGTCTGGTTGAAGGACGGCAGGTGGCCGTAACGTTCGGTATCGGCGAGAACGCCGTCGCAGTCGAAGATCAGGGCAGGCATTTCACCACGCCTTGCCCGTGCTGCCGAAGGTGCCCGCGAGTTGCGCCGTCATCGTCGACACAGCCGACCCGACGGCGCGGAAGAGCGTGGGCGGATCCCACTTGTCTGCAGCTTCGGCAATACGAAGATTATCCAGTGATGATTTCATAAACAGCATCTTCAGCGACGTGGAGATATTGACTTTTGCACAGCCTCGAGAGATTAGGTCGCGGAACTGATCGTCGGTCATGCCACTACCTCCGTGGAGAGCGATTGGAATCGGCTCTGCCGCCACAAGGTCGGATACCCGTTGGAAATCCAGCACGGGAGAGCTGCGGTAGACACCATGGGCGTTGCCGATCGATGGCGCGAAGACATCCACACCGGTGCGTCTGATGAAATCGAGCGAGACGCCGAGGGTCTGCCTCCGTGCTTCGTCGTCAGAACCGTGCCCGTCTTCGACACCGGTGATGGCTTCGATTTCCCCCTCGACATGAGCGCCGAATCGGCGCGCTTCAGCGACAACCTCGATCGTCTGCCGCAGATTCTCTTCCACAGGTAGCTCCGAGGCGTCGAAGAGAACGGAGTTCCAGCCGAGAGCGAGGCACTCTGAAATCACGGACCGATCGGGACAGTGATCCAGGTGCAGCGTCACCGGCACTTCGATACCCGCCGTCAGGCTCGACCACATCGAGTAGAGCACCGACGCACCGATCGACCGCACAGTCTTAACCGAGGTTTGGATGATGATCGGCGATTTCGCTTCGACCGCACCGGCGAGCACATTCTCGAGCGTGAGATCATTCAGAATGTTGATAGCGGGCACGCCATAACCCTGCGAAAAGGCACGATCGACGATCTCCTTGAGCGAAACAACCGCCATCGTGACCTCCGTCGTCATCTATCAAGTAACGTACGATGATCGATCCTCGAACGATATGGGGAGAATCCCTACCTCCGCACGTTATCGGCGACCAAACGACGAGGCGGCGGCAGCCCGCGATGCCAGCTCGGTGCGATTGCACGCGCCCGTCTTGCGCAGGATCGTACCGACGTGTTTCTCTACGGTCTTCGCTGATATTCCCAGCTCCAGCGCGATGCGCTTGTCCGGCAATCCGGTCTCCACGAGCACGCACACTTCGCGCTCGCGGGCTGTCAGTGGCACCGCAGGCTGCACAGACCGATCTCCCACAAGTCGGGAGTTCGCGATGGCGACGGCCGCATGAATTGCAAAAAGTTCGAGCAAACGGGTGTCTTCGACGCCGAAGCGTCTATCGCCATCACGACCGAATACGATGCAGGCGCCCACGATAGTCGTGCCGAGCCGGATGGGAACACCGACGACCGCCCGGGAACTTCGCACGTCACCGGGATGCATGTGACCCGCCGGCACCGCAGAATAACGTTCGAAAGTGACGGCGCCAGCCGCGCGCACCACGGCGCCTGTGACGCCTTCGTTGAGGGGGAAAACCTCACCCGAACGGCACCCGACGTCCAGGTCTACTTCTTTTCGGTACACCTTGCGAGACTCGTCGATCGTGCAGATCGACCCACTTTCACAGCCGAGCAGCAGCACAGCGTTACGGAGGATTCGTTCAAGGAGCGGTTGGAGCGCAAACTCGCCGGCGAGGTCGCTGGCGAGAGCGGCCAGCGACAGTAGTCGGGCGTTCAGTTCGACGGCGTCGCCCACATCCCAGGGTTGAGCAGATGCGACTTCTGTATGTGTCATTCTTCATCCTCGTTGCCGCGCGACGGTGCGCGGTGCACCTCAATGATCTCCTTCAAACCTGAGATCCGCGAGGGTACCGTCCACTTTGGTCAGGATGTCAAATTTGAGTTCACGGGTGGCTTGATTAAGACTATATCCGGCGTTCACCCCCCAATCGAGGGGCGCGTTTCGAAAAAAGAAACGTGCGAGGTGTTGCCCATGTGGGATTTTCTCCAGAGTCATTTCGACCAGGTTGCGTTCTCGTCGTGGCAGCATTTAAGCCTCGTGGTGCAATGCTTAGCGTTGGCAACGATCGTGGCAGTGGCGCTTGCAGCGCTGGTCTACCGCAGCCGTATTCTCAGCTCAGCTGCCAATACCGTCTCCTCGATTGGGCTGACCATCCCCGCTTTTGCCCTGGTCGGCCTTGTCATCGCACCGCTCGGTTTCGGCGTACCGCCCGCCGTCGCCGTCGTCACCTTTTTCGCAGTCCTGCCCATCCTGCGTAACACCGTCGTCGGACTGAATGGCGTCGACCGGGCCGTCGTCGAGTCGGCTCGCGGTATTGGAATGGGACGCGCACGTATCTTCGCCCAGGTAGAGCTTCCGCTCGCGTGGCCGGTGATACTCGGCGGCATTCGTGTCTCTGCGCAGATGGTGATGGGAATCGCCGCTGTCGCGGCCTACGTGCTCGGCCCGGGCCTTGGCGGGTTCATCTTCTCCGGGCTCTCCCGCCTGGGAGGAGCCAATTCACTGGAGTCCGTTCTTACCGGCGTCATCGGCGTCGTGCTCCTCGCACTCATTCTCGATCTCGCTCTCGTCGGTCTCGGCCGACTCACAACACCAAGGGGTATCCGTGTCTGAAACCACCATCACCGAAGCTCCCGCCGTCAGCGGCAAGTCGATCCTTATTGAGGGGGTCACCAAGCAATTCCCGGGGCAGAAGAGCCCGGCAGTAGACGGAATCAGCCTCGAGATTCCTGCAGGCAAGATCGTCATGCTCGTTGGGCCCTCCGGCTGCGGTAAGACAACCACCCTGAAGATGATCAATCGCCTAATCGAGCCCACTCAGGGTCGAATCGTGCTCGGTAACGAGGATGTGACCGACATCAACGGAGACGAGTTGCGTCGCCGCATCGGGTATGTGATCCAGGCCGGCGGCCTCTTTCCCCATCTCACGGTCGCCGCAAACATCGCGATCGTGCCGAAGATGCTCCGCTGGGATAAGAAGCGCATTGCCAATCGTGTCGACGAGCTTCTCGAGCTGGTCTCCCTCGACCCGAGCGAATATCGCGACCGATATCCCAAGGAGCTCTCCGGCGGCCAGCAGCAACGCGTGGGGGTCGCCCGGGCGCTCGCTGCTGATCCCCCGGTGTTGCTGATGGACGAGCCATTCGGCGCGGTAGACCCGATTACCCGCCAGCGGCTTCAGGACGAGCTGCTTCGCATCCAAGAAGAGTTGCAGAAGACCATTGTGATCGTAACTCACGACTTCGATGAGGCAGTGAAGCTCGGTGACTGGATCGTCGTGTTCAGTGACGGCGCGCATATCGTGCAGTACGACACCCCGGAGCGGATCCTGGCGGAACCTGCGAACGAGTTCGTCGAGAACTTCATCGGCTCCGGCGCTGGCCTCAAGCAGCTCACCCTTCGTCGCGTCGGCGATGTGAAGTTGGCGGATGCCGTCGTCGCCCACCCTGGCGAGGTCGCTTCCGAGGTGCTCGCCCGCGCTGTCGCCGCGAAGCACAACCACGTCGTCGTCGTCGACGAGCGCGAACGGCCCATCCAGTGGCTCTCCCGCCGGCAACTCACCCGGCTCGAGTCGATCTCTGCAACGCCAGAGAACCGCCTACCGGTGGTGGGAAGCCGCGCGACCCTGAACGATGCACTCGACACCATGCTCGTCTCGAGCGCCGGCGCCGCCCTCGTCACCGGCAAACGCGACCGGTTCCTCGGAGTGATCGACGTGGAGACGGTAATGGATGCCATCACCTCGGCGCGAGCGGCCGCGGCCACCTCCGCCGACGCACCGACCGGAACGAACTCGGGCGAGATCCCTCTGATTACCGACACGGGCACCACCGAGACGGTCGTGGCATGACGGGCGTCACCGCGGCGGCCGTGGCGCCGGGAGTTCGCAGGCGCCGGGTACTCGCTGCCGCACGCTCCTCGTCCTGGCGGGGCCTCATCATCCAACCGATTGCGATCGTCGTGGTGCTCGCCGGTTTCCTGCTGTGGCTTTCGCTCGCGCCCCTCACTGCGACCGAAAGAACGACTCTCGCTCCGCATGCACTGTGGAGGGCCACACTCCAGCACTTGTCGCTCACTTTCGTGTCGGCCGTGATCGTGCTGGCTATCGCCATCCCCGTAGGGGTATTGCTTACCCGGCGTCGGTTTCGACGTCTCAGCTTGCCGATTCTCGCTGTCGCGAATTTCGGACAGGCCGCCCCCGCGATCGGGCTCGTCGTGCTGCTTGCAATCTTCATCGCTTCCGGCTATTGGGCGTCGATCCTGGCCCTCGTGCTCTATGCGGCGCTTCCCGTGCTCCGTAACACGATGATCGGGGTACGCGGTGTGGACGAACGCCTGGTCGAAGCCGGGCGCGGCATGGGTATGAGCTCGGTCGCGGTGCTCTTCCGCATCGAGCTACCCCTCGCCGTTCCGGTGATGCTCGCGGGCATCCGAACTGCCCTGGTACTGCTGGTCGGCACCGCCGCGCTTGCCGCGTTCGTGAACGGCGGCGGTCTCGGCATTCTCATCGTTACCGGCGTCAACCTCTATCTGTACAGCGTGCTCGTCTCCGGGGCGCTACTCATCGCGCTTCTTGCGCTATCCATCGACTGGCTTGGCCGTATCGTCGAGCAGGTCGCCCGTCCGAAAGGACTGTGATGAATCGCCCAGTCAAGAATCGCGTCACCACGAGTCACGCGGTGCACAAGCGCATCGTGAACGCTGTCGCCGTGGTCGGAGCGAGTCTCCTCGCTCTCACCGGTTGTGGTCTGCAGCCAGCCGCCGCCTATGTTCCCGCGGTCTCGCCGGGTTCGATCACTCCGCTCGGCCTTCCGGAGGGCACCTCGCTCACCGTCACGTCGAAGAATTTTACTGAGCAACTCATCCTCGGCAAGATCGCGGTGATCGCCGCTAAAGCTGCCGGATTCTCGGTCACGGACCTCACCAACGTGCCGGGTAGCGTTCCCGTTCGGCAGCTGATGACCTCGGGTACTGCCAACATGACGTGGGAGTACACCGGCACAGCGTGGCTCACCTACCTCGGAAATGCCCACGGCATCCCCGACAAGCAGGCGCAGTATCTGGCCGTCAAGAAGGCGGACGCCGCGAACGGCCTGACCTGGCTCAAACCGGCTCCCCTCAACAACACCTATGCGCTTGCGATCCGCTCGGAGGAGGGCAAGAAACTCGGCATCACGAAGCTGTCCCAGATCGCAACGCTGCCGGTCGCAGACCGGACATTCTGTGTGGAGCCGGAGTTCAACTCTCGTGTCGACGGGCTCAATCCGATGCTCAAGGCCTACGGTCTCACCCGAGGCGATCCGAGCAGCGTGCCCTCCTCGGCCGTACGGGTCTACGACACCGGAGCCGTCTACACGGCGACAGATCGCGGTGCCTGCAACTTCGGTGAGGTCTATACGACCGACGGTCGTATCAACAAGCTCGGTCTCACGGTGCTCAAGGACGACAAAGCCTTCTTCCCCGCCTACAACGTAGCTGCCGTGATCAATTCGAAGATGCTCGCGAAATACCCAGGCCTCGCGGACGTCTTTAACGCGATCTCCCCCAAGATCACCGAGACCACGCTGCGCAAACTCAACCTGCGGGTGGATGACGGCGGCGAGGAACCCGCTGCTGTCGCCTATGACTTCATGCTGAAGAACGGATTCATCCGCGCCGCCGGCTAGGCACTAGGCGAGGAACGCCGCGACCTCGGCCGCGATGCGACGGCCCTGCTCGCGACCGGCTCGCGCCGACACCGACGCGGTGGCCGGGTCGAGCGGGTTGCTACCGAACGCGACCAGGGAGGCGTCGTCTGCACACTCGACATGGATTCGTGCGGGCGCGAGCGCGGCGAGCTCGTGAGCGGGGATGGCGACCGGCGCGTTCGCCTCGGCCAAAGGCGCAAGGATGAGCACCGGATCCGATCCCGCGGCGAGGTCCGAGTTCGCGATGGTGCGCACTCCCCCGTCGGTGTAGCGGTGGCCATCGATCTCGACGGTCGGCCAGATGCCGGGAACAGCGCAACTCGCGGAAACAGCGTCGATGAGCTCGACGCCGGAATTCCGATCGAAGACGCGCAACTCACCGGTTTCGGCATTCACTGCGGTGATCAACAGCCGACGGTCGGGCCAGGACTGCACGGTGAGACGAGCGCCGATGACGGCACGCCGGTCGCCGGCAGCGACCGTGGTGGCATCCATCGCAAAACGACCAACGCGGCGGCGCCCCTCTTCGGCAGAAGTCACTCCGTCGAGGAGACGAGCCAGAGTCTCCTGAAACTCTTGGACATCAAACTGAGCGCCCACCTCAGCACTGTGCTGCTCGAGCTGCTGCTCGAACAGCACCCGAAGCGCCACACCGCCGGCGAGCTGCGAAGCTACGACGGATCCCGCAGAAGTGCCGATGAACGTCGAGTCGGGCGCAAGAAGCTGCGCCGCGGCGCGGGGGGCGCGCTCCTCGATTCCAAAAAGCACGCCCACCTCCCACGCGATTCCGGCAATGCCGCCACCCGCAAGGACAAGCGCCCCCACGATCAGATCTTCGGCACGTAGTCGAAGGTGTCGGGATCGGGGCCGGTACGTTCGTGGCGGTCGAGCTCCGTGATCGATTGGATGTCATCATCCGACAGCTCGAAGTCGAAGATCGCGAAATTCTCTTCAACTCTGGAGTGAGTGACCGACTTGGGAAAGACAATGTCTCCGCGCTGAATGTGCCAGCGCAGCGTCACTTGCGCGGGAGTCTTACCCACCTTCTCGGCGATCGAGACGATGACCTCGTCGTCGAGCACGTTGCCCTGGGCGATGGGCGACCACGCCTCGGTCGCAATGCCATGGGCCGTGTCGAAGGCGCGGAGGCTGTCCTGCACGAGATACGGGTGTACTTCGATCTGGTTGACGGCGGGCACGATGCTCGTCTCGTCGAACAGTCGCTGCAGGTGGGCCGTCTGGAAGTTGGAGACGCCGATGGCCTTCACCCGCCCGGACTCGTACATCTCCTGCATGGCCTTCCAGGTCTCCACGAAGTCGCCGATCGTCGGCAGCGGCCAGTGAATGAGGAACAGGTCGAGGTAGTCGAATCCGAGCGCGTCGAGTGAACCGTCGAAGGCCGCGAGCGCGGCGTCCCGAGTGTGGAATCCATTGTTGAGCTTGCTGGTGACGAAGACCTCGGAACGGTCGATGCTCGATGCCGCCACCGCTTCGCCGACCTGCTTCTCGTTGCCGTACATCTCGGCGGTGTCGATGTGGCGGTAGCCCACCTCGAGGGCATCGAGGGTCGCCTGCTTGGCGTCCTCCGGGGTGATCTGGTAGGTGCCGAAGCCGAGCTGCGGAATAACGACCCCGTTGTTCAGGGTGATGGTGGGTACTTCAGTCATAGTGTTGATCTCCTTGCGATTCTTTGCCTTTACATTGGAGGCCAACACCGCGGGTCGCTCGAGTATGCCCAGCAGTTACGCAGAAATATTCGGCCGTCAGACCCGTGCGAAATCGATGAGCACCTTGCCGACGATCTCGCCTTCAACAGCCGCATGCGCCTCGGCGGTCTCGGCGAGCGAATACCGGTGAAGGGGCAGGCCGGCGTCGTCACCGATGGGCAGGGCGCCGTCGATGATCGCGGCGGTGATGTCCTCGGCTGCGGCATCCCGCGCATCCTGTCCCTGCGTGTACAGCAACTGGAACTGATAGCGAACGTTGAGTGTCATGAGCACCCGAATGTCGAGCACGAGCGGATCCCCGGTGGTCGCGTACACGGCGATGGAACCCCGATTGCGGATGACCTTACCGTCGAGCTCGGCATTCTTGTCCGGGGCGACTTCCACGATCAGGTCGACGCCGTCCGGTGCGAGTCGGCGGATCTCGAAGGCGGCGTCGGACTCACGGTAGTTGACGATGTGGTGGGCGCCGGCTGCCGTCGCCAGCGCCGCTTTCGCCGGCGAGCTGATCGTCGTGATCACCGTCGCTCCGGCCCAGCGGGCGAGTTGGATCGCGGCATGGCCGACCGCGCCGGCCCCACCGGCGACCAGCACGGTCTTTCCTTCGAGCGCACCGGGAGCCAATCGGGACGGGCCGTCCTCCGCCACGGTGAGCGCGCGATGCGCTGTCATGGCCGGCACGCCGAGGGTGGCGCCGAGGTCGAAGCTCGCGGAATCCGGAAGGGGGTAGACGCGGTCAATCGGCAGCACGGCGAACTCCTGGGCGGTTCCCCCTCGAGCGCTCTGGAAGGCGGCGATCGCGGTCCACACCCGGTCCCCCACAGCGAACCCACGCACGCCAGCACCGACCGCGTCGATGACGCCGGCGCCGTCCTGGTTGGGCACGATATCCGCAAAGTCCAGCGGTTCACCGGGCTTTGATCCTCGACGTGATTTCCAATCGGTGGGATTCACACCCGAGACGACGACCCGGATCCGCACTTCACCGGCTTCGGGTTCGGGAATCGGGAGATCGACCAGGTGGAGCACGGATGGGGCGCCGGTTTCGCTGTACACGATTGCTTTCATGGTGAACGCAACGCTACGCGTCCTGGGGGATTCCCCGGCCGGGCAACTCTGCCGTGTGTGTTCCTCTGCGTCAGCGTTGTTCGCCCTGTTGGTTGCCCTCGAGCGGGCTCCAACCGGACGCAGGGGAACAATCACCGCGTGGACTCAGTTCGCCCAGCCATCGAGTGCCACGCACCCGAAGACCCAGAGCGACTGCGCGCAGGCCGATATAGCCGAGTCCGAACGCCGTCCAAACCGCCAGTACGCCGTGCTGGTGGCCGGCCACCCACAGCAGCGGCAGATAGACCGAGAAGGTGAGGATGCCGCTGAGAGCGAGATATCGTCCGTCACCGACTCCGATCAGTACTCCGTCGAGCACGAAGACGAATCCGGCCACCGGTACCCCGACGGCCATTACGAGCAGCACGGGAACGAGCGCGCGGAGCACTGCCGAATCGCCCGTGAAGACCCGGCCGAGGAGCGGAGAAACGGCGGCGATCATCGCCCCGAGCAGCAGCCCGGCGAACACGCCGAAGCGCACAAGACGTCCCGTCACCTGCCTCACCCGGTCGGAATCGGCTGCTCCAATCCCGTGCCCGATCATCGCCTGGCCCGCGATCGCGAGCGAGTCGAGCACGAAAGCGAGCAGGGAGAACACCGCAAGCGCCACCTGCAGGGTGGCGATCCCCGTGACTCCAACCAGGCTCGCGGCGAACACCGTGGCGAGCATGGCCCCGCGCAGCGAGGCGGTCCGCAACAGCAGCCACCCGCCGGATGCCGCGGCGAAGGTCACCCCGGCGAATCCAGGCCTCAGCCGCGCGCCGGTCGCCCGCGCGGCCCGCACCACGGAGACGGCGAACAGCACCACCATCCCCCATTGGGCGATGACGGTGCCCGCCGCTGACCCGGCGATACCCCAGCCGAACCCGTAGATGAACACGGCGTTGAGGGCCGCATTGGCCGCGAATCCCACCGCTACGATCGCCAGCGGGGTTCGAGTGTCCTGGAGTCCGCGCATCAGGCCGGTCGCGGCGAGCACGAAGAGTATCGCGGGCAGACCCCAGGAAGAGATTGCCAGGTAGCGGATAGCGCCCGTTGAGACATCCGGGGCCAGGCCAAAGACCGTGACGGCAGCGGGGGCGAAGACGAGACCGAGCACGAGCAGCACTAGTCCCACCGCGAGCGCCAGCCAGGTGCCGTCCACTCCCGCTCGCACCGCCGCGCGGCGGTCTCCGGCTCCGAGGAGGCGCGCGACGACGGGCGTTGTCGCGTAGGCGAGGAAGACGAGTAAGCCGACAGCGGTCTGCAGCACGACACCCGCAATGCCGAGGGCTGCGAGCGGCACACTCCCCAGGTGACCGACGAGCGCGGTGTCGACGAGGAGGAAGAGGGGTTCGGCAACGAGGGCAGCAAGGGTGGGAACGGCCAGTCGCAGGATCTCGCGGTCGAGCGGAGCGACCCTCACCAGGTCACTGCCGCCGAAGGTTGATCACGATCGCCACCACGGCGATGACCACGAGGATGACCAGCGCGGTGGGAATCCACCCGTTGTCGAATGCCCTGCCCATGTCGTCGCAGTTCGGCGCGCTCGGAATGCACGAAAGCGGCAGGGACGACTGGTTCACCATTCCACCCTATTGGCGGCACGGGACCACGCACTCAGCGTGAACGTTCAATTTCCGCGACGATACCCGCAAGCACGCGGGCCATATACGGAGCCCACAGAAACTTGATGATTGCAGCGAGCGCCACACCATAGCCCGGCTTGCCATGGAAGGTGTAGCGCCAGCGGATGAGAGTGCCGTTAGGAGCGGTACTGAACGTCCATTCGGCCCGCGCGCTCTCGACCATCACGCCGAATATTCTCTGGAAATCGGTGAGGTTGTAGGCGAAGAATTCGAGGCGGTCCACGTTGGTCGTATGCTCGATCACACTTCCGCCGTCGGAGAGCATGAGCTGCCGGGTCTGACCGACCGCGTCCCAATTACCTGTCTGGTCGCGCACCTCCACCACCGCGGGCAGCAATCCGGCCTTCGGGTAGAGACCCACTGGCGTGTGCATGGTCGCAACATTCCAGGTGCGGTCGAGGGATGCCGTGGCCAGTAGTTCGGTGATGGCGGTAGCGCTGCGTCCAGACATTCGTTCCTCATTTTCCGGTGATGACAGGTGGTTCGGAGCCGTGTATCTTCCGGTTTGTCCGGTGTCTGAGCTGGTGGAGAGGCGCTACGGGATCAGGGCGAGCTTTCCGCCCGGATGCTCGGCTTTCAGGAACGTGAGTGCTTCTCTCGCATCGGCGAGAGGAAAAGTGCGCGCCACCGGAACGACCAGGGTTCCGGCCCCGGCGAGCGCGATGAGCTCGGCGCGCACCCGATCCCGGTAGGTCGCACTCGCGGGCAGCGCCCCCCTGATCATGCGGATGCCGGCGCTGTCCGCGCGTTGCATGGCGGCAATGGTGACGATTCTGCTGCGATCCGCCACAAGCGCGAGTGAGACATCCACCGCTTCATCTGTGCCAACGGTGTCAAGCGCGGCGGCGATACCGTCGGTTGCGAGGGCACGAATCCGCTGCTCGAGACCGTCTCCGTATGCGACAGGCTGTGCACCGAACCTCTCGACCACGGGAAAGCTGCTTTCGCTCGCCGTTCCGATGACGCGAACACCCAGCAGTTTCGCCTGCTGCAGCACGCTCACCCCGACCGCACCAGACGCGCCGTGAACCAGGACGGTTTCGCCGTCTGTCACACCCGTCACCTGCAGCATCTCAGAGGCGGTGGTGGCCGCAAGCAACAGATTAGCCGCCTCGGGGAATCCCAGCGCCGAGGGCTTCGCAAAGACGTTCGTCGCGTCGACGGTCAGGGCAGTGGCGTAGCCGCCCTGCACTCGGAAGGCGATCACCTCGTCGCCGACTGCTCCACCGCCGGACGAGATCGTCGTATCCGCCCCGATCGCACTGATGATCCCGGCGACCTCATAGCCGACGGCGATCGGCAGGAGCGAGCGGTCCGATCCGTGGACGATGTGCTTGAAATCGGCCGGATTCATACCCGCGGCACGGACCTGGATCGTGACCTCCCCGATCCCGGGTCGACGCACCTCGATCTCTTCCCACTGAAAGACATCGAGTCCCCCGAAGTCGGTGGCGATCCAGTGCTGGTCCATGAATGACCCTTCATCGTGCGCGGTATCGATCACGCTACCCCCGTTGGCTCACGCCTTCGACGGCGCGTGGCTTGCAGGTCGAGCAGCCCGAGCGCCAGCGCCGCGAGGGAGAAGACGATGGCCGCGACGACCCCGGTGACGAAGGCTGTCGAGAAGTCCTGTGGATGCTGTGCGGGCGAGCCGGGCCCGGTCGATGCCGCACTGCCGGCGATCACCGCGAAGAAGACCGCCCCAATCGATGCCTGCCCGATCGCAGCTCCGATGCGCTGCGAGGTCTGCAGCACGCCGCCGGCCGATCCACCGATGCGCCGGTCGACATCCGTAAGGGACAGGGTCTGGTTGGGAGTGATCACCGCGCCCCCTCCGACCCCGATGAGAAAGAGTGGGAAGGCGAGCCGCAGGATGATCGCCCCGGGGTCCGTGAGGGCTGGCGCTGTCGCGACGACGATCGCTATCCAGGCCGCACCGATGATGAACAGGGTGACTCCCACGACCACCAGCGGCCGCCCGATGCGCGCTACCAGTCGGCCGGCGATCGGGGCGGAAACGGCGGAGCCCACAGCCAGTGATGTCACGGCGAGAGCTGCCTGGATCGGCTCAAAACCCATCCCCTGTTGCAGGTAGAGCGTGAGGATGAGGGGAAGCCCGGTAGACCCGCAGAAGTACAGCAGGATGAAGGTCACCCCGATCGTGAACGACGGCTGGCGGAAGAGCCGCAGATCGAGCAGCGGGGAGCCATCAGTGCCGGTGAGTGTTGCCTCCCTCCGGAGGAACAGCGCACCGAAGGTAGCACCGGGTAACACCAGCAGGAAGACCCATCCCGAGCGGAAGGTGCTGAACTCCACAATGGGGAAGAGCACGCAGAGGATGGCGAGTCCGAGCAGGATTGCGCCTGGAAGGTCCAGCGTCTGTCGCTTCCCTCCCGTGGCCGGCCGTGCTTCCCGCACCCAGGCCAGCGACAGCACGATCGCCGTGATCCCGATTGGCAGGTTGATAAAGAACACGAGACGCCAGCCGAACTCGGGTCCGCCCAGGGCGATGAGGAGCCCGCCGACGACGGGACCGAGCGCCGTCGCTATGGCGAGAGCAAAACCGAGGCGGCCGAACGCACGCCCGCGCTCCGAGCGGGGAAAGGCATTCTGGATGTATCCGGAGACCTGAGGGCCGAGCACGCCGCCGAAGAGTCCCTGAACCACCCGGGCCACGATGATGAAAATCGGATTGGGCGAGAGGCCCACCGCCGCACTTGCGACGACAAAACCGATGAGACCGATAACGAAGATACGACGACGGCCACCGATGTCCCCGAGTCTGCCGCCGATGATCGGCATCAGTCCGAAAGCGAGCACGTAACCGGTGACGATCCACTGCAGTTGCGACGGGCTCGACCCGGTGGAGAGGCCGATCGACGGAAGAGCAACATTCGTGACGCTCACATCAAGAAGCGCGGCGAACTGGCCGAGGAGCAGAACCCAGAGCCCCCGCCACCGACGGGGATCGGGCGACTTCTCGCCGACACTCGACCGTTCATCCGTCATTAGCCGCCCCTTTCCTCCCCCAGTAGATCAGAGGGAAATGGGCGCGCGGTCTGGCCTCCGAGCGGATCCGCGCTTAGCATGTGGGCGTGCCCAACCGACTGAGAGGCGCCGAATGCCTGAATCTCCCGACACCCGAGTTGCCGTCTACATCGATTTCGACAACATCGTCGTCTCGAGATACAACCAGCTTCATGGCGCACGCCGGTTCAGCACGGACGGCGCCCGCAATTACGGTCCCGACACCACCGGACTCATCGGCACCCGCCTGAGGGAGGCGACCGTGGACTTCGGAGCGGTGCTCGACTACGCTTCCTCATTCGGTCCCATCGTGATCAGTCGTGCCTATGCCGACTGGTCGGCGAAGGCGAACTCCAGCTATCAGAAACAGCTCATCGATCGGGCCGTCGATCTCACCCAGCTTTTCCCCACGACGCAGGCGATGAAAAATGGTGCAGACATCCGTCTCGCCGTCGACGTTGTCGAAGACCTGTTTCGCCTCGACGACCTCACCCACGTCGTGATCGTCGCGGGCGACTCCGATTACATCGCACTCGCCCAGCGCTGTAAACGGCTCGGGCGTTACGTCGTGGGAATCGGAGTGGCCGGCGCCACCAGTCGATCCCTCGTCGCCGCCTGCGACGAATTCCAGGACTATGACGACCTTCCGGGCCTTGCGAGCACCGGGATCGATGACGACGCTGGGCAAGCGGGTGATCCACCCTCGGAAGCTGCGACTCCGGCAGCGGATCCTGCCCCAAAGTCCGCCCGCAAGCAGGATGGGGCCGACAAAGCGAAGATACCGGGGGCCGAGGATGACAAGCCGATTAAGCTCTCACCTCGGGCAGCGACGAACCTCATGCTCCGGGCGCTTCGACTGGGCATCGCTAAGAGCGACAGCGAGTGGATGCCGAGCTCCGAGGTGAAGAAGCAGATGCGTCGGATGGATCCGGCTTTCAGCGAATCGGCGCTCGGCTACAAGACCTTTACCGACTTCGTGAAATCACGCAGCGGCCAGGTCGAGATGGATGACGGTGGGGCAAGTAATTCGCGCCGCATCCGCCTGCGCCCCACAGCCTCGCCGACCGGCTGACCGCTCCACGGCCCTCTCGGCTGCAGAATAGTGTCATGACGTTACTTGCCCGCAGCACACCGGAGGCCGAAGGTATAACCTCTTCCGCCATCCTCGATTTCGTCCGTGCGGCGGATGCCGAGCTCGACAGCCTGCATAGCCTGATGGTCGTGCGACACGGTCGGGTGGTGGCTGAAGGCTGGTGGCATCCCTACGCCGCGAAGGATCCGCACATGATGTTCTCGGTCAGCAAGAGTTTCACCTCCACTGCCGTGGGCCTCGCCGTCAGCGAGGGACTTCTGACGCTCGACGACAGGATCGTCGATCTGCTGCCCGACGACCTGCCGACCGACATCGACGCGAATCTCGCAGCTCTCACCGTGCGACACCTCCTCACCATGTCCACGGGTCATGCCTCAGACACCGTCGAACTCGCAGATTCCTCCCACGGCGACAACTGGGTGCGCGCGATCCTCGCGCAACCGCTCGAGTTCGCTCCGGGCACCCACTACGTCTATAACAGCGGCGCGACACATATGCTCTCGGCGGTGCTGCAGCGCCTCACCGGGCAGCGCCTTCTCGACTACCTCGAGCCACGACTCTTCACGCCGCTCGGCATCACCGGCGCCACCTGGGAGAGCTCCCCGCAGGGGATCGACGCTGGCGGCTGGGGCCTCAGTATCACGACGGAACAGCTGGCTGTTTTCGGCCAGCTGCTACTGCAGCGCGGGCGGTGGGACGACCGGCAACTCGTGCCGGCCGAGTGGATCGACGAGGCGACATCCGCGCAGGTAGACACCTCGGGTACCGATCACGACCTCGACGGTCGCCAGGGCTACGGCTATCAATTCTGGCGCAACCGGCTCGGGGGCTATCGTGCTGACGGGGCGTTCGGTCAGGTGTGCATCGTGCTGCCGCAGCAGGATGCCGTGGTCGTGCTCACTTCGGCACTTCCGGTCGCACAGACCGCGCTCGACCTCGTCTGGAAGCACCTGCTACCGGCCTTCGGCGAGTCGACGCTGCCTACCCCGTTGCCGGTTCCCTCGGAGACAGCGCTGGCGGACGAGCTGGCCGCACTCACCCTGACGACCGTTCCCGGGGAACGCACCACCGAAACGGCTGACCGAGTGGCGGGCATCCGCTTTGTCTTCGATCAATCGTCGGTGAGCGCCATCACGGTCCAGCCGCACGTTTTCACGATCGATGAGGGCGGTGCGATCACCGTCCTGCCGTTCGGCACCGATGAGTGGGTCGAATCTGCCGGAGGGCGCTTATGGGCGAGCGGCGCCTGGACCTCCGCCGACACCCTGATCGTGCGGGCACACGCCGTGAGAACCCCTTACTCCCGCACCGCAACCCTGACGTTCGCGGATGACGTTGTGACCCTCGACATCACGCAGAATGTGGCTTTCGGAGACCTGCCGCATACCCACGCGGTCTCACTGCCCCACAACTGAGTTCCTCCCCGATCCCGTGATTCCTCTGCGGGTAATTCTTCTACGACAGAGCGAGTTTCGGAACCTCGATCGGCTCGAACCCCAGGATCTGGCCGTAAAAGGAGAGCTCGCTCTCGGTAGCGTCGATGATCGTCGCGGCACGGCGAAAGCCGTGGGACTCACCCTCGTAGGCGAGGTAGGCGTGTGGCAGGCCCTTCGCCGCGAGAGCGTCACGAAAGATTTCGGCCTGGGCCGGCGGCACAATTTCGTCATCACGCCCCTGCAGCAATAGAACCGGTGTTGTCAGGTCATTGACGTGAGTCAAGGGCGACCGCTCACGATAGAGAGCAGATGCCTCGGGGAGGGGGCCGACCAGGCCATCGGTGTAGCGCGACTCGAAGTCGTGCGTGTCGGCCGCGAGCGCAGTGAGATCGGAGACACCGTAGTAGGACGCACCCGCCGCGAAGACGTCGGATCGGGTGAGAGCCGCGAGCACTGTAAACCCGCCGGCGGATCCGCCACGGATCGCGAGGCGATCGGGGTCGGCGAGTCCAGCATCCGCGAGCCCCCGAACGGCAGCGATGACATCGTCGACATCGACCACACCCCACTGGCCGCGGAGCCGGTTGCGATATTCCCGTCCGTACCCGCTGGAACCGCCATAATTCACGTCGATGACGCCGATCCCCCGACTCGTGAAATAGGCGTAGGTGGGCGAGTACCCACCGGTGGTGTGGCCCGTTGGTCCACCATGCACCACAGCGACGAAGGGCGGCTTCTCCCCCGCTGGCGCTGCGAAGTCGTCGTTGTGCGGCGGGTAGACGAAGGTGTGGACGTCTCGTGCGCCGTGGAAGGTGCGCGCCTCCGCCGTCGGGATGTATGCCGGATCCGGCATGGCATCGACATCGAGACGCACGTCGGTGAGCGTTCCATCGGCCAGATCAAGGATGCGGAGCCCACCGCACTGTGCAGAACTTCCGCCGAGGAGGAGCACTCGGCTGCCGCGACGCGGTCCGAGGCGGATAGTGGTCAGCGGTAGATCGACCGTCTCGGCGATGCCTGTGGCCGGGTCGAGTACGACCAGTCCCTGGGCTCCGAGAGTCCGCACCGCGAGAATGCGCCCGTCATCGAGCACCTCGTAGGTGCGGGCGCCGAGCTGCCAGAGCGGGCCGCCGAACTCGGCATCCTCGTGGTGGAGCGCCGTGACTTCACCCTGCAGCGTCACGGAATTCAGGTTCCACCAGCCGCTACGATCGCTGACCATCAGAAGGGTGATCTCGTCGATCCACTCCGGCTGGAGCACACTCTCGGTGACCGACCCGGCGAGGGTGGTAATCGCGCCTGTCCTGAGATCCGTGACGCGGAGCTCCGTGCCATCCCAGGGCATCTGGGGATGCTCCCACCCGATCCAGGCGATCCGTGTGCCATCGGGCGAGAAGCGGGGAAACGCGAGAAAGTGCGATCCGGAGGCGAGCGTGCGAATACCCGAATCGTCATCCGCACCCGTGCCGTCAAGCGCCACCGCAACGATGTCCCGCGTGACAGTTCCGCCGTCGTGCGTCTCACGGACTGCAATAACCTCAGACCCTCGCACGCTGATGTCGCCGAACCGGAAGCCGCGGCCGCCAGGGGTGAGCGGCACGGGAATCGACCCGCCGTCGTCTAATCGATAGAGCCGCTGGTTGCTGAACTCGACGAAGACCAACGCCCGGTCCGAGGTGACCGCCCAGGCACCCCCGCCGTACTCATGCACGCGACTTCGGGCGTTCCATGGCTCGGGCAGTACATCGCCCCCGGCCGCGACCACGGCGTAGCGACCGCCCTCGGCCGGACGGGCCTCGAGCCACCAGACCTCGTCATCGACCCATAATCCGCCCTGAACCGGATGACCGCTCAGTGCGATGTCGCGAGCGGAGATCGGTGAGCGCCAGGTGCCGTACGGAGAGTTCTTAGTCATAGTCTCATTCTGCCGTCCGACGGCTAGGTTCGACCGCTCCTCCCCAGTGCCCCGCGCGGGTTTACTCTCGAATCGTGACGGCCGACCCGGATGTCTACAGTGAACCCCTCGACCGCGCCCATGCCCACGTGATGCAGTGGCTCGAATCACCGTGCACTCGGTCGGTGTCGCCACGGCTCAATGCCGAGCAGGTTGCAGCGACTCTCGCGGGACCGCTCGCCGACGCGGGAATCGATCCTGCGGAGATCGTCGATACCCTCGCGCTGATTGCCGAACCCGGCCTGATGGCGATCGGCTCCGGTCGATTCTTCGGCTGGGTCATGGGCGGCCCGCGGCCATGACGGTCGACTGGCTGGTCAGCGCGGGGGACCAGAATGCCGCACTGCGGGTCACGACTCCGGCAACAGCCGCGATTGAAGCGGCCGCCGGCGAGATCCTGCTCGATCTGCTCGGGCTGCCTGCCGGATCGGACCTCGGCTTCACGACCGGAGGCACCACCGCAAATCTCGTCGGACATACCGCCGGTCGACAACAGGTATTCGATTGAATCGGCTGGAAGCTCACCGTCGACGGACTCCATGGATCACCACGCATCACCGTCTTCGCCCGCCGTGAACGTCACGCCTCGGTGGATCTCGCGCCGTGATATCTCGGTCGTGGACTGCCGGCCGGTGCTTGTCGACGGGGCGTCCGGGCTCTGAGCTGCAGCCAGCCCGCTCTTCCGAGCCCGGCTAGATGGACTCGAGACGGCAGACTCCCGGGCGACAGACGCTCACAAGACCCTCACCATGCCCGATGACTGCGGCATCTCCGTGGTCGCGAATCCGGAGGCGGCACGGTCGGCCTTCCGCGTGCAGTCACACTATTTCATCGCGGCCGACTATGGCCCCGTCGACGCCGTCGAGAAGGTGTCCGAATTGTCGCGCCACGCCCGGGGGGTGCCGGTCTGGGCGGCGCTTCGACGGCTGGGTCGTACGGGCGTAATCGACCTCGTCAAACGCCTCGTCAAACGCCTCGTCAAACGCCTCGTCGAACGCCTCGCGACACAGGCGCGGACTCTCACCGCCGGCCTTTCGAAACTTCCCGGGGTCGAGGTGCTCAACGATGTCGTCCTCATGCAGATGAGCCTCACCTTCGGCGATGACGAGAATACCCGTCCGGTCGCCCAGAACCTGATCGCCGAGGCGGCGGTCTGGATGTCCGGATCGCACTGGCACCACCGCGGCATCCTGCGCATCTCAGTGTGCAACTGGTCGATAGATGCCGCGAATGCGCCCGTCGTCATCGACGCCGTGCACCGCGCACTGGCTCGCTGAACTCGAGGCTCGGTGAATTTCATACGGCGTTCGTTGTCGACGCTGATTTTACCGAAACAGGTTTAATCGAAACAGGTTTTATCGAAACAGGTTTTATCGAAAGAGGCACGGTGTGACGACCGACTTCCGTGCCGCGAGCGCGTGCCTGAGAAGCCTCTCCGCGAATCTCAGTGTGATTCACGGTTGTGTTCGATGGGCCGAAAAGGAATCTAGCCTTGACGAGTGACGCCTTCATCTCCCGCCCTCGACGCACTGATCCTGCTCACCCGGGCCAGCGCCGGCGCCACTTTGGCGCTTGACAACGCTCTTTCCCGCGTCGGCCTGTGGCTGAACGACCTGTCGCTGCTCCAACTGCTTCGGGATGCAGGCAGGGACGGGCTCTCTCGCGTCGATCTGGCCGCCCTACTATCGCAGTCCCAGTCGGAAACACTTCGACGCATCAAACCGATGGAGAAGCTCGATTGGATCGCCCGCACCGAGTCTGGAAATTTTAGGTTGAGCGACAATGGCCGTGCGCTCGAGCTCGAAGCATCCGGCCTCGCGGCCAACCGTTCGGAGCATTGGCTCGCTGGTCTACTCAATGATTCGGAGATATCGCAGCTCGTCACGCTGTTGGGCAAACTCTGCTGAGTCGCTGATCACCGGGCTATTGCAGCTCCCTGATTCCCGCAGGTCCTTCACACGAAGTGGTCCAGTACCAGTGACGCAGCAGTATCCGCTCCCCCAGAGTCCACATCATCGAGGCGGCCAGGTACAGCGCTGCCGCGAGGGGCACGATCGCCGCAAAGACGATGGTCATGAACGGCAGCCAGCTGAGCACCCGAGTAATGGTCGCCGCAGAAGCGGGTGCGGACGGATCCACGAGCTGCAGGCGAAGAGCGATTCGCCGCGAGATTGCTGCGGTCACGGCCAGCACCGCGAAGACCGCGAGGTAAACGAGAATGCCGCCGCCACCGCCGGGCACGGCCTGCACGAATGACGCACCGAGAGGTGTAGTCAGTAGGTGCTGGTCGAGCAATGCGTTCACGTGCCCGTCGACGCTGGTGCGCACGAACAGGGTGTAAACGACCGACAACACCGGGGCCTGGGCGAGTGCCGGAAAGATTCCGGCGAATTGGGAGCTGTTCTCGGCGCGATACAGCTCGGCGGTCTTCTGATGAAGCATGACCGGGTCTTTCTTGTACCGTCGCTGCAGCTCGAGGATTCGCGGATGGAGCCGTCGGCGGGTGCCTTCGGCCTTCACCTGGGAGATGCCGACCGGAATGAGGAGGGCTCGAACGATCCCGGTGACGACCAGGATGGCCAGCGCGGCGCTCGAGGCGCCCGCAATCGGGTGAAGGAAGGCGGCGAGGCCTTCGAGCAGACGATAGGTACCCTCGAGGAGGGCCGCGAGGGGCGGAATTGAAAATGGGTCCATGACAGGGGTCCTTGCAGTCGAAGCGGATGGGTGACCGTGTGGCCACGTGACATCCGCCCGAGGGCAAGACCGCTACGTGACCGTGATCGACTGTGCGGGAGCTCGGGTGCGCGGGCGTCCTGCGGTTCGCGGATGCTGCGGAGCTGGCATGCGGGCAAGTCCCTGACGGTGTGCCCGAGCCCGCGATCCACTGGCGAGTTCGTGGGCTCCGCCAGCGAGCACGGCGAATCGCATCGCGACGACGACTGCGATCGCGGCGGCGGCTATTGTGACGAGCGTCAGCGATCCGGGGACGGAGGGCACGCCGGAGTAGGCGAGCACTGCCGCGGTTGCGGAGGCCAGCAGCCAAGCGTGCAGTAGGCGCATGCTCACACCATAGCCCTCGACGGCGCAGAGAGTCAGCGCAAAAATGGCCCACCGCGACTGCGGTGGGCCATTCACCGAACAGCTAGTCCGCGAGGATCAGGTAGAGAGCGCGGCGCGTCTCGTCGAGCTTCGCGATCGCAGCTGCGCGTTGCGCGTCCGTCGCCGAATGACGAAACTGCTGGGCGACGCCCATCAGCTTGCCGACACTCTCGAAGAAAGCGCCGGACTGCTCGGAGCGACCGGGGGTCGCCTCCCAGGCCTTAGCGAAGTCATCCGCGTGTTCCGTGACGTAGGTGCGGCCAGAATCCGTGAGATCGAATTCGGTCTTGCGACCATCTCCGGTCGAGATGATGAGTTCCTCGTCCACGAGTTGCTGGAGAGTGGGATACACCGATCCCGGGCTCGGACGCCACGCTCCGCCGGTCTTCTCGGCAATGGCCTTGATCAGCCCGTAGCCATTCGAGGGACCTTCGGAGAGCAGGGACAGGATCACCGAGCGGATGTCGCCCTTGCCTGCCCGACGTGGCCCTCGCGGTCCGAAGCCCGGGCCGCCAGCACCGCTGCCGAAGCCGCCGAAGCCGCCGGGGAACGAGCCGCGCTCGAAACCGCCGGAGGGACCAGCGCCGGGGAAACCGTGGCCGTGACTTCCCGGCGCGTGGTGAAATCGGCGGGGGTGTTGATCTGAATAGTGTTGATCTGAATTCTTGTGGGTGTGATTGTGGTTGCGGTTCATTTTCGCAGGACCTTTCGTTCTGCTCGGTGCGTTTCGCTGCGGTGAGCAACAATTGCTGGGAGCTATCGCAGAACTTCTACGATGCATTCACGATATATCTTTAAAAACCGAAATACAAGCTCTATTCCGCAGATTCATTGTGACGACTTCGCTGCGTTGCCGTCGTGTACCCACTGCATGCTCCCCGCGATTATTCCGATCACACACTCGAGCTCGGGTGCGTCTCCTTGGCCGTGAACCATGATCCGTGTGCCGGAGTCGGCGTGCTGGTGCGGTTCGCCCCACCCTGGCGTGCAGATGAGCGCGGTGTGATCCAGCGCGAGGCAGAGGCGCATGCTCGTGCCATCCGCCCGGCGCAGGTGAACCAGCTTCCCCGGATTCTCCCAGGCGCGAGACGTCACTCCGACGAGGCTCCGAAACCGCGGGCGAAGATTTTGGGGTTGCCTGCGGATGCGGGCAACCGGGATTCGTCGGGATCACAATGCCAGCCCGGCCCAGCGTCGCCCTTTCGGTTCGAAACGCGCAATGGAGGAGAACGCGCCGGGGAATCTCTCTCGGAGTGCGCTCGCTGGCGCCCACACGGGCGAAGCGCGAAAGCCGGCCCGTGAGCATCATCGGAGTCGAGTACTACGAGGAGAGGGCCCATTTCGGGTTGTTCGACACCGGCAGTGGGACACAGCCCGCGATAACCGGGCGAGGTTGTCACATAACTCCTGCAGATGAAGTCAGGCAATCGCAGCACGCCCCAGAATTCCGGCGTGACGGGCCGCGCGACCACAAAAAGCAGGAGTTGTGCACTGTGAAACCGGGCAGCGATGGTCTCCTACCGGACTCGACCCGGCGTGCTCGCCCGTCACGGGAGGCCAGCGACCACGTGACGAGAAGCCTGAGAAATCACGCAGGCTCCGAGCCGTGCTCCACGTCGCTCCTGCCCCACCGCCTGGACACACACGCACCCCTCCCCTTGCGTAACTCCTGCAAACCCGGCCTCCGGGGCGCGGCACGGCCACAACCACAGACGCACCCAGCCTCGTGATCGCACACTGCAGGAGTTATGCCGGAGGGGACGAGGTAGAGCCACGGTCGATCCAGTGCACCGGGTCGAAGCGCTCCTGCGTGCCGAGAAGTGCCACGCCCGTCCGAAGTGCTCATGGCAAGCCAGGGGAGGATCCCTGAGCTCGAGCCTGAGAATCACCGTGCCAGTTGCTGGTGCCTCGACGCCATGGACAAAAGAGAAGACGAAAAGACTATCGCCGCAATGATTGACCGGGCCGCGAGCTTGCCCCTAGTGCTGTGCCCGCTCCAACACCAGCTCGCGAACACGCGCGGCGTCCGCCGTACCCTTCATCGCCTTCATGACCGCACCGATAACGGCACCGGCGGCCTGCACCTTGCCATCGCGGATCTTCTCGAGCACGTCGGGCTGGGCCGCGAGAGCCTCGTCGATCGCCGCGACCAGCGCGCCGTCGTCAGACACGACGACGAGCCCGCGGGACTCGACGACCACTGCGGGCGAGCCCTCTCCCGCAATGACGCCCTCGAGCACCTGGCGGGCCAGCCGATCGGTGAGTGTACCCAGTTCGACGAGCTCGATGAGCGAAGCGACGTCGGCTGGCGAGACGAGGGATGACGCATCCACGTCCGCGACGTTCGCCAGTCGGGCGATCTCCCCTGTCCACCACTTGCGGGCCTGGGCTGCGGATGCACCGGCGGCCACTGTCTCCTCGATTTCGACGAGGAGGCCGGAGTTCGCGACATCCTGAAACTCGAGATCGGTGAAGCCCCACGCTTCTTGCAGTCGTCGGCGACGCACGGCGGGTGCCTCCGGAAGCGCAGCCCGGAGCTCCTCGATCAGCTCGAGGGACGGCTCGACCGGAAGCAGGTCTGGCTCGGGAAAGTAGCGGTAGTCATCCGCGTCACTTTTCGGTCGACCAGCAGAGGTCGTGCCGGTGTCTTCATGCCAGTGCCGGGTCTCTTGGGTGATAGTCCCGCCGCTGGCGAGAATCGCGGCCTGGCGCCGGATCTCGTAGCGGATGGCACGCTCGACGCTTCGCAGGGAGTTGACATTCTTGGTCTCGGTGCGGGTGCCGAGTGTGCCGGATCCGCGCGGAGACAGCGAGATGTTCGCGTCACAGCGCAGGTTGCCGCGTTCCATCTTCGCGTCGCTGATTCCGAGCGAGCGAACGATGTCGCGAATTGTCGAGACGTAGGCCTTGGCCAGTTCCGGCGCATCCCGCTCGGCCCCGTAGATGATGTTCGTGACGATTTCGACGAGCGGTACACCGGCGCGGTTGTAGTCGACGAGAGAATATTCGGCTCCTTGAATACGTCCGGTGGCACCACCGACATGGGTGAGCTTGCCGGCATCCTCTTCCATGTGCGCGCGCTCGATCGGGATCTGGAAGGTGCGACCATTCTCAAGCTCGACCTCGACGCTACCGTCGAAGGCGATCGGCTCGTCGAACTGGCTGATCTGGTAGTTCTTCGCGAGGTCGGGATAGAAGTAGTTCTTGCGCGCGAACCGACTGGACGGTCGGATGCTGCAGCCGAGGGCCAGCCCGAGGCTGATTGAATACTTCACCGCTTGCTCGTTGACTACGGGGAGGCTACCCGGAAGGCCGAGGTCCACAGGGGTCACGTTGGTGTTCGGCTCCCCGCCGAAGAAGTTGGGTGCGTCGGAGAACATCTTGGTCTTCGTGTTCAGTTCGACGTGTACCTCGAAACCGAGCACCGGCTCGAACAGTTCGAGAGCTTCGTCGTAGTCCATCAGTTCCGCTGCGTGCGCCATACGCTAATTCTACCGGGGCAGTTCCACGGGACCGGTCGAGAGCGAGGGCGGGAGCAGGGGTAAGAGTGGGAGCGAGAGCGGCTCCGGTACCACGGATGCGGCCTCCCCGACCGAAGACCCGGTTGCGACGAAAACCGTGTTCTTTTCCGAGCGCACGAAGCCGATTCCGACGAGGATCAGCACCCCACCGATCAACTGCGGGATAGAAAACCCCTCTCCCAGCAATAACCAGGCGTAGAGGGCCGCCGCGATAACCTCGAGTAGCCCGGCGAAGGAGGCGAGCTTTGACCCGAGCATCTCGCTCGCGCTGATGCTCGCCGGGTAGGCGATCGCGGTCGCGAGCACCGCGACGATCAGCAACGGAAGCCACCAATGAACCGAATTACCGAGGAAGTGCACCTCGCCGAAGGTGGCGGTGAACGGCACTAGCCCGGCCGTGCCAGCGAGTGCGAGTACGATTCCGCCGATCAGCAGGCCCGATGCCGCGAACGCAACGGGCGGGAGGCCGTCACTCGGTCGCGCGGCGACAACGTAATAGATGGCGGAACCGATGGTCGCGAGTCCGGCGAAACCGAGACCGAGCAGGTCGAAGCCTGCGTGGCTTCCCGGGGCCACCACGAGCACGAGGCCTGCTACCGCGACGATCGAGCCGATCAGCACTACCGCCTTCGGGATCCGGCGGCTCGTGGCCCAGACGAAGCCGACAAGCAGTAACGGCGCCATGTATTCCAACAGGATCGCCCTACTCACCGGGATGGTCTCGATAGCGGCGAAGTAGGCGAGTTGAGTGCCAGCGACGCCGACAAACCCCATCGCGAGTACCCGCCAGCGGGCGCGCCAGAGGGCCGACCAGCGCCCTCGGAGAGCGACGACGGCCACCGGAGCAAGCACCATTCCGCCGATCAGGGCGCGGACGGACACCGCGGCCGCCGGACTCCAGCCGGCCTCGAGAATCGGCTTGACCAAGGCCCCGGACATGCCGAAGGTTGCGGCGGCGATGATCGCCATAATGAGGCCGAGCGAGGTCGGCGAACGTCGCCTCTGTGCCACGCTCTGGGGTGTCATGTGCTCACGGTATTCCGGCGGGAACTATGGAGTCAAATTGCGGTTATCCCCCGGCTCCGAGCGGACTCTCGAGTTAGCGGTCTCGCTCGCAAAACGCTTGCTGTGGGCCTCACAGAGCGGCCGTTATGGATCGCCGCCGAAAAGCAACTCGGCGCGTTTCTCACCCGCTGGTCGAATTCGAGATGCACCGGTCACCACGCCGTAGAGCGCGAGGAAATGCGCCGCACTCGCGTCGCCGACGAGACCCTCTTGAGCCTCCAGAGCCTCAGACCTCTCAAGCACCTAACGCGTCGGGAGTCATGTCCCTGTGGAAGCGATCATCGGGATGTGGTTCGCTGCACGCCCTATTCTGGCGGGTCGCTTGTTTCGAAGGATCGCCCGGGCAGCGTCAGGCAACAGGGCCAGCTGGGCCGCATGCCGAGCGCATCGACGGAGAGGTCGCGCGGATGCTGGTCGATGTCACCCGTGGCGGGGAGATCGAGCGGCTGCTGCTCGGTGACCCGGGTTCCTACCGTGCACTACGCCTGGACCTCTCACCCCTTCGATCGAAGTGGTTCTGCAGCGTTCACGGTGGCACACTGCCCCAGCACGGTAGGCCCCGTCAACTCGAGCATCCATTGACTCAAGCATTCATCGACTCGGCAGCCGTTGCGACATCCGCGCAGGCCACCCCACATCCACTTCCGACTCGACGATACCCAGTGCGGTCGGGCGATCAACCCGCCTCCTAGCGGATCGTGAGCTCCGGAGCCTGGCTGATCAGAGTATGACCCCAGCTGTCTTCGAGCAGCGCCTCAATGACGGCCCCGTACTCGTAGAGCCGGGCATCCGCTCGAGCTGGCGCCATGAGCTGCAGCCCTGTCGGCAGGCCGTCCTCGGGGGCGAGCCCCATGGGAAGTCCCATACCGGGGATGCCGGCGAGATTCGCCGGAATGGTCGTCACGTCGTTGAGGTACATCGCGAGCGGATCGTTGATCTTCTCGCCGATCCGGAACGCAGTCGTGGGCGCCGCCGGGCTGATCAGGACATCCGCCTTTTCGAAAGCTGCGGCGAAGTCACGCTGGATCAGCGTGCGCACCTTTTGCGCGCTGCCGTAATAGGCGTCGTAGTAGCCGGCGCTCAAGGCGTAGGTACCGAGAATAATTCGGCGCTTGACTTCCGGGCCAAAACCGGCCTCACGGGTCGCGGCCATGACGTCCTCGACCGTCCCTCCCCCCACAGGGTTCACGCGGAGACCGAATCGCACAGAGTCGAACTTCGCGAGGTTGCTGGATGCCTCAGCCGGAAGAATCAGATAGTAGGCGGCAATTGCATATTCGAAGTTCGGCGCGCTGACCTCGACAATCTCTGCTCCGTTGGAGGCAAGCAGCTCGAGAGTCTCGTGGAAACGCTGACTGACCCCGGCCTGGAAGCCCGGGGCGTCGAGTTCTTTCACGACCCCGACCTTCACGCCGTTGAGATTACGCTTGCGCTGCCCGGCCTGAGCCGCCGCGGCAAAACTCGGCCATTCGTCTGGGAGGGACGTGGAATCTCGTGGATCGTGACCTCCGATCACATCGTGCAGCATCGCGGCATCGAGGACCGTGCGAGCAACGGGCCCCACCTGGTCGAGCGAGCTCGCAAGAGCGATCGCGCCATAGCGACTGACCCCGCCATAGGTCGGCTTTACGCCGACCGAGCCGGTGACGGCAGCGGGCTGGCGGATGGATCCACCCGTGTCCGAGCCGAGCGCGAGGGGCGCTTCGAAGGCGGCGACGGCCGCGGCGGATCCACCGCCGGAGCCACCGGGGATGCGATCGAGGTCCCAGGGGTTGTGTGTTGGGCCGAAAGCCGAGTGCTCGGTGGATGACCCCATGGCGAACTCGTCCATGTTGGTCTTGCCGAGCGGCACGAGGAATGCCTCGCGAAGCTTGCGGACCACAGTGGCGTCATAGGGAGGAACCCAGCCCGCGAGGATCTTGCTGCCAGCGGTGGACGGCATATCGAGAGTGCACAGCACGTCTTTGATGGCGATCGGAACCCCGGCGAGCGGCGGCAGCCGGTCGCCGATACGCCGGAGAACATCGATGCCCTCGGCGGTGTCGATCGCGTCCTTCGACACGTGGAGGAAGGCGTGAACATCCCCGTCGACCGCTGCGATGCGGTTGAGATGAGCCCGGGTGACCTCGACACTCGAGACTTCCCGGGCGCTGAGCAGTTCGCTGAGAGATGCCGCGCTGAGTCGGGTGAGATCGGCAGTACCGTCCCTATGAGCCATTACTGCTCCTCCCCCAGGATTGCAGAAACCTTGAATCTGCTTCCGTCGTGTTCAGGAGCGCCGCTGAGGGCCTCCTCTTGGGAGAGGGTCGCACCGATCACGTCGGGCCGGAACACGTTGGTCAGCGGAATCGGATGACTTGTGGACGGGACATCCGCCGTCGCCACCTGGGAGACCTTCGCGATGGCGTCGATGATCACGCCGAGTTCACCGGTGAGCTTCTCGATCTCGACCGGAGTGAGCGCGATTCGCGCGAGGTTCGCGAGGTGCGCGACCTGGTCGGTGGTGATGCGGGCGTCGGGCTCGAGCGGGTTTTGAGACATGGAACTCCGTGCGTTGGATCGCGTGGGGGGATACCCAATTCTATTCGACCCGCTGCGAGAGCCGATCCGCAGCGCAGCGCCTCAGCGCGCGTCGGCGAGTGTGCGGGTTGCGTCGGCGGATGACCCGGTGGAGACGAGGGCACCCTGGTCGAGGCCGATGAGCGCCAGGTTGCCCTCGTCTCCACCGGGTCATCC